>NZ_KB912942.1:6251254-6557610 GCF_000383915.1 Amycolatopsis benzoatilytica AK 16/65 | reverse complement strand
CACCACTGCTTTCACCCATGCGTCGCCGACGCGGTCGGCGCGCTGCGCGATCTCGTCCAGCGTCCCGGTCAGGTTGATCAGCTGGCGGCCGGAGGTCAGCGGTGCGAGCTCGATTCGCGGTGGTTCGCCCGGTGCGATCTCGGCGAGCACAACGCTCTTGGTGTCGCGCGTTTCGCCGAAGTCGAGCTGCAGCGGGCTGCCTGCGTAGCGCGCGGGGAAGCCTGCACGGTCGACGGGCTGGGGTTTGTGGATGTGGCCGAGGGCGCCGTAGTCGACGCCTGGGAGGTCGGCGGCAGCAGCGGCGTAGTCGGAGGCGATGGAGACCGGTCGTTCGGAGTAGGAGGGGGTGGCGCCTTCGACGAACAGGTGTGCGGCGAAAACCAGGAGGTCGCGTCGGCCGCGGTCGGCGGTGAGCCGGCGGTAGACGTCGGCCTGGACGGCGCGGATCCGCTCGGCGTAGCTGGCGGTCGCCGCGGCGGGGTCGGCGAAGTCGTAGGCGAAGCGGTTGGGGTGCAGGTACGGGAGCGCGCCGATGCGCAGGGTCAGATTGCCGTCGTCGGCGGGATACTCGTCGACCAGGAGCCGATCGGGGCGGGCGTCGGTGGCGAAGCGCACCCGGGCCTGGTCGCCGGACCGATGTCCCATGTCGGTGAGGAAGTAGTCCAAGAACCCCAGGACGTAGGCGGTGTCGTGATTCCCGGCGACGACGACCACCGGAGCGATCTCCCCGAGGCGGCGCAGCGCGGCGGCTGCGCGGCGCACGTCGTCCAGGGTCGGGCGCCCGTCGAACAGGTCGCCGCTGTGCACGATCAGGTCGGGGGAGAAGTCCGCGGCGATCTCGACGATTTCGGTCAGGACCGCGTCGAACTCGGCGTCGCGGCGGTGTCGGCCGATCTGCCGGCCGAGGTGCCAGTCTGAGGTGTGGAACACGCGTCCCGTCATGGGATGCCTCCCAGCGGAGTGGCGGCGTCGGGGCGAACGAGGCCGCATCGGAGAGGGGTGGTGCCGACCACCGTACACGATCTTTCAGGAAAAGTCTGGAATCTTCTGGAACTCTGGTAGGGTGTGTTCATGAGCGATCCGCTGGACGTGCTGGAGAAGAGCATCGCCGAGCTGCGGCGCGCGATCCGCGATGCAGCCGTCGGCGGCGACGCCGAGCGAGCCGGCGAATTGCGGGCGCAGCTCCGCCGTGCCGAACGGGCCTGGGACGCCCTGGTCGACACCGATGCCCCGCCCGCGGCGCCGACGACCGTCGAGCCTGCGGATGCGCTGGTGCACCCGCGGGCCGCGCCGGGGGCGATGCTGCCGGCGCGCGAGCACGTCCATCGGGCATTGATGCTTCTTCAAACCCCCGCCGCGCCCAAACTCATCGTCGGCGTCCACGAAGCGTTCTTCCCGGGAGAGCTGTCTGCGTCCAAGCTGTCGAGCCTGCGCCGGGACGAGGAGCGCTCCTACCGCAGCGCACCGGGCGCCCGGCCCTACTACCTGTGTCCTGCCCTGACCCACGACTTGCTGTCCCCGGCCCGGGCGCTCGTCACGATCAGCACCTGGGTCTTGGAACAGCGGATCATCGGCCCGTTGTCGCCTCGGGTCGACTTCCTCGCCAGGGCCATCCGCATCGCCGAGGCCGTGATCGCCGCGTCCGGAGCATCCGGGGCCGAGCCCGGCCCGGCGGCGATGCGACTGCTGTGGCGCTTCGCCGTGAACATCCCCGGCGCCACGAGCACGGACCGGGCCGCGGGCAGCGGCACGCCAGACCCGAACCAGGTCATCCTCGCGGCCCGCGCCGAGCTGGACGTGCACGCCGACAGCGACCGCGCTACCCGAGCCGAATCCGCGCGCCGCGCCCGCAAGCAGCTCACCGACGACCAGCAACTGTTCGGCGCGTCGCTGCAGGACGTCCGACGCCGGCAGGCCGAAGCTTGAACCCACGCCGCACGACATCCCGTCGCACCACCACAAGGAACCCAACACCGTGAAAGCAGCCCCTGAACGGCGCCTGGACGCGCTGCGCGGCCCCGCCACACCCCGCGTCAACCACAACGCGCGAACGCTGGCGGCGCTGGAGAACAACCCCCGTTGCGCGCTGCGGGCCGTGCTGGACGCGAGCGGCGCCGACAAATCCGCGATCGCCGCTCACGCCGGATACCCCGCCCCGTTCGGCCAGTCTTCCTTCGCGATCGCCCGCGGCAACGCCTTCGAGGCCATGGTCAAAGCCAACGGCTGCGCCGAACTGCTGCGCGTCCTCCGGGAGACCCTTCGGCTCACCCTGCCCGAAGTCGGCTATCAGGACCTCAACGACGTCGGGGGCGACGGCCGGTCGGAAACCCGCCACACGCGCACCGCACAACTGCTGACCGCCGCCGCGCGAGGCCGCGGGAGCGACACCCTCTACGACCACCCGATGCTGCGGCTGGTCGTCGGCGGGCTGCCGGTGTTCCTCGAACCCGATCTCGTGGCCTTCCGCATCGGCGACCGTTTCCACATCGTGGAGATCAAGAGCTTCCCGATCATCGACGGGCAAGCCGATCCGGCGCAGGTGCGGTCCGCCACGACCCAGGCGTGCGCCTACATCATCGCGCTGCGAGCCATGCTCGCCGACGACGGCATCGGACCCGATGCGGTATCCGAGACGATCGTGCTGGTGGCGCCCAAGGACTTCACCAACCGGCCGACCGGGGCCTTCGTCGACGCGCGCAAGCAGGTCGCCACTCTGACCCGGCAGCTGGACCGGATCGAGCGCATCGGCGACCTGCTCGAGCTCCTGCCCGACGACCTGACGTTCGACCTCGCCGACGATGCCGCCGGACGTCCGCGCCCGGCGCAGGAGCTGGCCGACGCGCTCGACCAGGTGCCGGCAACCTACTTCCCGGACTGCCTCAACCACTGCGAGATGGCGTTCTACTGCCGCTCGCGCGCCCGGGACGACCGATCGCTGGACGTGCTCGGGCCGGCGGTGCGCGAGCACCTCGGCGGCATCGACACCGCCACCATGGCCCTCGGCCTCGCCCGCGGGACGCTGACGCCCAACGACGACCAGATCGAGATGGCCGCGGCGTTGCGCCACGCCGCCCGGCTCCGGGCCGAACTGACCGCCTCCGCCCCCACGGCAGGAGAGACCCGATGAGCCGGGTGTCGGCGCTGGCGCACCTGGAGGCGATGGAAGCGATGGAGGCCAGGGAGCTGACCCGCTTCCGGCACCGGCGCCTGTCCGACCGGCCGCTGGTGATGGTGCCGCTGACCATGGCCGGCGAGGCGGGCGCCCCGCTGGCGGCGCTGGTCGGCGACGCCAGGAGATCGCCGACCCTGCTGGTCGTCGGCCAGCCGCGCAACCGGGACCAGCGGTTCGCGTTCGCCGCAGAACTCGGCCGGATCGTGATGCACTACATCGACTCCTGCCGCCAGGACCGTGTCGACATCCCCTCCCGGGGCGAGGAACGGCGTTCCCGGTACAGCGCCGCCCCGCAGATCCTGGTCCCCAACCCGGGCGGGATCAAGGCGCTGCGCGACTTGGGCCGGATGTGCCGGTTCCGCAGTGCGACCGGCCCGTACCCGGTGCCCGCCGTCGTCCCCGAACTCGGGAAATGGCTGACTTTCCTGGTCGACACCGCCGAGCAGGCGGGCACCTCGATGCTGCTGCCCGTCACGGGCCTGCTCAGCGAGCACTGGGCCACCGGCCAAAGCGCGCTGGAGGACCAAAACCTTGCTTCGCTGATGGCCTGGATCGAGCCCCCGCACGGGCAGTCCGTCCACCAAGCCATGGCCAATGCGGAGAATCCCGTCCTGTGCCCGCCTGCCGGGCCTGCGACGTCTCCGGAGTTCGACAACACCTACCTCGCGCCGGCAATCAAGAAGTTCGATGCTGCGCGCACTGCCGGTGACGAGCAGGCCTTGGCCGACGCCCGCACCCACCTGCGCGACCTGGTCGGCGACCAGCTCAAGCCGACCTGGCGTCTGATGTGGACGGCGATTGCGCTGCTGCGCGGCGTGCCCGAAGCGCCGCGCGCCGCAGCGCGTTTCGACCGCGACTGCGGCCTGTTCACCGACTACTCCGACTACCAGGATTCCGCCGAGGCCCGGCCGCAGCCGAAACGGGACGGCGCGATCGGGGCTGCGCGGCGGCTGAACCGGCTGGAGCGCGCGCTCGCCGACTTCGAAGCGGACACGGCCTTCGACGATCCCTACGTCCTGGCCGACCTGCGCAGCCTCGGCGAGGCGTTCGCCGGAGTCGTCGTGGAAGCCGAGCCCGACAGGGTCGTCACTACCCAAGCGAACCGGCGTGTCCCGCGGCCGCGCGTTACAGTCCGCACCCCGGACCCTGTCCGGCTGGCCGACGACCTCACGCTGATCAGCCCCTCGATGCCGCCCGGACACAAAGCCGTGATCGTCTCCACCGTCCGCGACGGCGAGGCGAGCCTGGTCACGGTGGAGGTCACCGGCGGCATGGGCCGTGCCCGCGTCCCGAAGCCGGGAACCGTGCCCGCCGTGGGCGACAGCGTCGCCTACCTGCCCGACCCCGGCTGGCGCCCGACACCCGTCTTCCCGGACACGAGCAGCATCCCGTGGACACACGCCGGCGACGCGGAAGACGCAGAATCCGCGGATCCCGCATCCGCCGCTGAAGCCGCTGCCGAGGAGTGGGGCGATGACAACTGACAGCACCGCCGGGCCCGACCCGGCATCGGCGGCCGAGACGGCCGTCAACGCGATCCTGGCCGACCTCGCACGGACCGACCACCGGGCGGTGGTCGTCGACTCGCCTCCCGGCGCGGGCAAGAGCACCTTGGTCGTCCGCGCCGCCGGAGACCTCCTCGACGGCGGCGAGCGGCCGATCATCATCGCCCAGACCAACAACCAAGTCGACGACCTGCTCGTACGACTCGCCGCTGCACATCCGGACACCACGATCGGCCGACTGAGCGCCTCCTCCTACAGCGCACCGCCGGCCGTCGATGCCCTCGCGAACACAACCGTCGCCAACCGCGCCACGGACCTCGCCCACTGCGGGATCATCGTCGGAACCTCCGCCAAATGGGCCACCGTCCGCGACACCGCGTTCGGATGGGCGATCCTCGACGAGTCGTACCAGATGCGATCGGACATGCTGCTGCAGATCGTCGAGCGGTTCGACCGCGGCTTGTTCGTGGGCGACCCGGGGCAGCTGGACCCGTTCACCATCGTCGGCACCGAGCGATGGGTCGGCCTTCCCCACGACCCGACCCAAAACGGCGTCACCGTCATGCTGGAGCACAACCCGGACACTCCCGTGCACCGGCTGCCCGTGTCGTGGCGCCTTCCGGCGACCGCCGCTCCCACCGTCTCCCGGGCGTTCTACCCGTTCACCGGATTCACCGCTGGCACCGCAGAAGGCGCACGTTCTCTGGAGTTCCGCACGAGAAGTCTCGGCAACTCCGCCTTGGACGAGACCTTGACGATGGCCTTCACCACCGGCTGGGCACTGCACGAATTGCCGCGGCGTCACGTGCCCCGCACCGACAGCGAGACGATCCAGACCGCTGCCGACCTCGCCGTCCGCCTCCTCGACCGCGGAGCGGTGGGCACCTGCGAACGCCACGCCGATGGGCGAGTTCTGGAACCGCGCGACATCGCGATCGGCGTCGCCCACCGCGACCAGGCCGACCTCGTCCGGATCGCGCTGGCGCGCAGCGGCCGGCCGAACGCCACGGGAGTCGCGGTCGACACGGCCAACCGACTGCAGGGCCGGGAGTTCGAGGTCGTGATCGTCGTGCATCCGCTGTCCGGGCGCCGAGATGCCACTGCCTTCCATCTGGAGACCGGACGGCTGTGCGTGCTGGCGTCCCGTCACCGGCAGTCGTGCATCGTCGTCGCCCGCGAAGGAATCACCGATCTCCTGGACAGCCACCCGTCGAGCGACCCCGTGCACCTGTCGGTGCCCGCCAAATTCCCCGACGGCTGGGAAGCCAACCAAGTCATGATGGCCACGCTCGCACGCCACCGCGTAGCGGCATGATCGCCAGCAATCGGCTGCCGCGATCGGATCTTGATGAATGAGATCCGTACTGATGGACGCGTGGTGCCGTTCGGGACGGCCGCCTGCAGCTGTGGCGTGGCAGCACCAAATCTCAGCAAGATCGGCTCGTCGCGCAGCATCTGCCGTCGCGGCGACGAGTCTCGTACAGTGACCGGCGGCAACGGCCCATCACGGATTGGACGTCGACCCAGTGGCACGTTTCTCCGAACAACCTCGAGACCTGGTGGACGAAACAGCTCGGCTGTGGGTCGAGCACAGCCTGATCGAGGACAGGTCGTTGACGGATCCGTCGCGTGACGGCGTTTGGACGGTCGATCTTCTTCGCGATCTCGACCGGCGGTTCAACGGCAATCCGCTCGTCAGCGGTGAGGGTGGCGGCACTTTTGCCGGGAAGTGGGCGATCCAGCTCGAACACGGTAGTCCGGAGTTGGTGCTGTTGGCCGCCGAAGTTCTGCTGGTGCACTTCCTGTTCGTCGGCTCGGTGACGTACCGCGGCAAGCTTGATGTCCTCAACGGCACGGTGGCCGGCACGACGGTGACGTTGGATCCGGAGTCGGTGCCGTTGCGGGCGATGCGGCAAGGCATTGGCCATCCTGGTGTCGGTTTCAACACGAGGCGGGACCTTCAGGTCGGCTATCTCATCGACTTCTGTCTGCGGCTCAAACAGCTGGACCCGGACGAGCGCGCCGTCCTCCTGAAGGACGCCTGGGCGCTGCGCGACTTCGCCGACAAGACGGACAAGCCGCTGCGGGAGATGCGGCACATCGTGCTCCACCTGCTGCATCCGCAGACCTTCGAACGCATCTCCTCGGGCCGGCACAAGCGCGAGATCGCGGCGGCATTCGGCGACTTGGCCGAGACTCCCGGTCTGGACGTCGACGAGCGGTTGCTTGCGATCCGGGGCAAGCTGACGACGCTGATGCCGGAGGGCAATGCACCGGGGCGGGCGATCGACTTCTACCACCCGCCGTTGCGCGTCGCGTGGGAGAGCGCCGGGGACTCGGGGGAGGGGACGGGGGATCTGGAGGCCCTGGAGTGGAAGAAGCAGATTGTGCTGTACGGGCCGCCGGGCACCAGCAAGACGTACCAGGCCCGGGGGCTCGCGGAGACGATCATCCGCCGCGCGGCGCTGAACCGCTGGGGCTTCAAGAACTTCGTCGAGCGCACCGCTCTGGTCGAGACCACTGTGGCGGCCAACATCTTCTGGGTGCAGCTGCATCCCGGGTACGGCTATCCGGAGTTCATTCGCGGACTGCGCCTCGACGGCGACCGCACCCGCTACCACCCGGGGCTTCTGCCCGCCGTCGTCGACCGCTACCACGGCCAGGGACTGCCCGAGGGGCTCGCGGCGTTGCCGGTCGTGCTGGTGCTGGACGAGATCAACAGAACCGACCTGAGCGCGATGTTCGGCGAGGCGTTCAGCCTGCTCGAGGCCGGGCAGCGCGGTCGCGCGGTCACGCTGCCCGGCATCAACCCGGACGAGCCGCCCGCGACCCTCGAGCTGCCGAAGGACCTCTACCTGATCGGCACGATGAACGAGATCGACCAGTCGGTGGAGACGCTGGACTTCGCGTTGCGCCGCAGGTTCTTGTGGCGCGAGTGCCCGTTCGAGCGCGAAACGCTGCTGGAGATCATCCAGGATCGCTGGGCGGACGCTGTCCGCGGCACCACATACGACTATGCGGCCGAACAGATCTCGCGTTTCGCCGACCACGCCGAGCAGCTCAACACCGCGATCTCCGAATCAGCGGCGCTGGGCCGGGCCTACCACGTCGGACACACCTATTTCGCGGACATCGTCTTCTTCCTCGGCACTTGGCTGAGCACGCGCAAGAACCGCCCCGCCAACGGCGGATACTTGTGGAGCCAGCCCCGCGACCAGCCGCAGCCGCCGCTGCTCGATCTGTGGAACCGCTCGCTCAAACCGCTGCTGGAGCAATACCTCGCCGGCGTCGACGACCGCGACGAACAGATGGACCACCTCCGCCGCGCCTTCCTCGGACAATGAACGAGCGCATCGTCTTCGCCGACCTGGCCGGCCCCGTCGAGCGCGACCGGGCCTTCACCCCGGACGAAGACCAATGGCTCACCCTGCTGGCCGCCGAAACCCGGCCCGACCAGTTCACCCTGAACCTTGCCCCCTCCTGCGCGTCGGCAGACCCGCAGCCCATCCTCGAGCGACAACTCGACGGCAGCTGGCGCGCCGGCCGTTACGTCGGAGAACTCCGCCGCGACGGCCGGATCCTGGAGATCCGGCCACGGCTCGGCATCGACACCATCGCCGCCTGGGCCAGCGCCGCCCTCAACCTGCACACCATCCCCCGAGCCGCCGAGGCACGCGGCAGCTCCACTCTCATCGCCGAGCTGACAGCGGCGCTGTGGCGCACCGCGCTCACCGCAGCCGCCCGCCACGGCATGCCCAGCTTCCGGACCCACCAACGTCATGTCGGCGCCGCGGTACGCGGACGCCTCGACCTGCCCGGAACGGTCGCGCTCCGCGCAGCCCGCAGCCCCTTCGTGGCCTCGGTCGAGCGAGCGAAGCTGCTCGGGAACCCCGTCAGCCAGGTCATCGTCGCCGCCGACCAGGTACTCGACACCCTCTTGCGCCACCGGCCCGGCTGGCGGGGAGACCGAGTCGACGAAATAGTGCCGCGCCTGCGAACGGCAGTCGGCGGACGCCCCCGCCTCCCGAGCCGCCGCGACCTGGCCAGCGTCCGCTACACCCCGATCACGTTGCCCTACAAACGCGTGGCCGACCTGTCCTGGCAGATCGTGCAGCACACCGCGCCGGACGCGTCACCCACCGACGAACGCACACACGGCCTGCTCATCGACGTCGCCGAACTGTGGGAGCTGTTCCTCCTCCACTGCACCCGCCGCGCAACCACGCTTCCCGTCACACACGGCACCCAGCACCACGTCCCGACACCGCTGCTGCGATCAGCTCGGCATCCCGCAGCGGTGCTCGGCCGTCTCTACCCCGACATCCTCATCGGCGCTCCAGAGGAGCCAACGGCAATCATTGACGCCAAATACAAGCCCCTCAACGACCGTCGCGGGGTTGATCGGGAAGACCTCTACCAGCTCAACGCCTACCTCGCCGCACACAACGCAGAATTCGGCGCTCTCGCCTACCCCGCCCTGGACCGCCAGCCGCCACCGGCTATCCAACAGCGCAACCCATGGCTGGCACCACAAAACCGAGTCATGTGCTTCACGCAGCTTTCCATCGCCGAAAGCTCTTGCATAACCGATCTAGCCGGACTCCTTATGGCCAGGAACGCGGACACGCTCGAATTTGATCGCAACGGTTATCCGCCCGGAGGCGTCAGTTGACCGGCGCACCAGCGAGCTGGTTCAGATTGCAGTCACCGTGTTCATTTCGAGGCTGCTTATCCGCGGTGGTGGCAAGAGCCTCGGCAGGCAAGGGCCGTCCGGCGCACAACGTGGCCAAGGCCTGGTGGGGCGCACGAAGTCTGCCGAAGGGCAGCCAGCATGCCCCGCATTCGTGGCGGTGGTCACGTTGAGGCGGCGATCGTTATGGTCGAGCAGCAACCCAGGAAAGGGTTGTGTCCATCCAGGCTCGCGGGTCGCCGCGCGGATGCCGGCGTCGTCGTCCTCGAATACCTCGTCGCCGAGTTGAGATGCGTCGCGATGACGCCGTCTGGCAAGAACGGCTCGAACAAGGAGGGGCGGCAATAAAGGGGACTCGAGCCCGTGTGCCCTCACTGTCACGGCTCTAGCTTCCGGAGCCAGCGGACGAGGTCCTCCAGATCGGCGAGTTGCGCGGGTTCCAAGGGGTCGGGGCTGAAATGCATGACCTCGTTACGCACTTGCCGTATCTTGTGCAGGAGTTCGATGAAGATGGAACGAGTTATTCTCCAGTCGATTCGTTCCCAATTGGCGGGTGCTTCGAGAAGACGCGCACATTCTCCTAGTGTCAAGTCGGCTGCAGACTTTATCTCGCGGTCGGCGTCGTTCTGGTCCTTGGTAGACGCGATCTCCTCGCTGCTGAACTTATCGTCGATCTTCCGGCGCAGGCGCTGCTCAATCTCTCCGAGGATGAAGTAGGGGGTGGCGAGATCGGCGAACTGTTGGCTCAGATCTGTCGTGGTGACGATTCCTTGGATGGTCCGGTCTTTGGCTCGCACAAAGACGAACCCCTTATCCATGATCAGCTGCACGCGGCCGAGGAGGTTGTCTTCGACAGGCACGACTTCGGCGGAGCGCATCGCGTCTCGCACCGTCGCCTCCGGACTGCGGAGCAATGCGTCGACGATGGATTCCCATGTCACGGCACCGAGCAGGTCACGCTTGCCGGACATGACAGCAAGTTGAGAGAAGTCGTGTCGCATCATGAGCGTCCGGGCCTTCTCGAGGCTGTCGTCGCGGGACACGCTGACGACGTCGACGTTCGCCGATCGAACTTGGCCGACCCGCATCTCCACGTCGGGCAAGGCGAGGTCCGCCTCTTCGGCGATCTCGGTCGCGGAGTCGGGGGAACGCATGAGTGCTGTCTGACGAAGGAGAATGATCGTCGAATCGATCCACGCGCTGGTGAAGTCAGGGTCAGTGGTCAGTTTTGTATTCTTCGAGGTCCCGTCGTACGCGATCAACCACCCAGATCCCTCGGCGCTTGGCACCCCAGTACGCGAGGAGTTCCCTGACTGTCAGCGAAGGAGGTGAACCATGCGCTTGCTTGGCTGCCCGCTCGAGGAATTCAGTCAGCTGTGTATCGTCACCCATGCTGTGCCGTTCCGTTCATCAAACCTGGCCGTCGGTGTACCTCATCGTGGTGGTCGCCAGGGCGTTACTGTATGGACATCAAGGTGAGGGCGCGGTCCCGCCGCTGCCTGTGAGCACCCGCGTGCCAGTTCGGCGACGGCCTCATCGCCTGGAACGAGTGGCACCTCCCGTCCCGGCCAGACGCTCGCTCCGCGGAGGTGCGCTGCGACAACTATGCCGACCTGGCCGTTCGCCATGGTCTGGGGCCTGGTCCGGCTCTTCAAACGCGACGGCCCGAAACGGCACGCCGCGATCCCGAGCGGGCCCGCCAGCGGCCAGGAGTACCGCGTCGCCGAATCTCTGAAACAGCACTCCGGCGAGATCGCCGTCGTCCGCGGCAAGACGCAGCTCGCGATCGTCGAACTGGCCGATCCTGGTGCGCCGCCGGCCGTGGTGTGGAACGGCCGTGGGGCCGACCGGCCGCAGTGGAGTCCGTCCCCGGCTAGCTTCCCAGTGCGCGGCGGCCCAGGCCGGCGAAATCGACGACGCCGCGGCGCTCGGGCGCGCCCAGGGCGTCCTCCGCCGCAAGGCGGGACTCCCCGATGACCGCGGTCCTGTGGCACCGCGGAAATGACTACGCGTGGATCAGCCGCGCAGGTTTGCGCAAGCGCGGTGGTGCCCGAAGTGGTGCGTGGGCGAGCGGGCAGGAGGCACGGATGAGCGCGGTGATCGACAGCGTCCCCGACGAGTTCCGGCCGATCGTGACCAGTCTGCTGGCCGGACGCGACCTTGAATTGCTGAAGGCATTGCAGACGCGGGAGAAACCTACCCTCGACCAGCAGGAGGCGGTGATCGACGTCTTGGGCGACGCGTTCACCGAACACTTCGGCCCGGGACACGAACCGACCGAACAGGGAAAGCTGACCGACAACGCACTCGGCGCGTTCCTCGCCTGCTGGCCGTCCGAAGACCTCGCCGACGACTGAGAGCGACCGGGGACGACAACCGCCCGGGAGCGAGCTGCACCGTTGCAGCCCGACTTGCCGTCGTGATCATGACGTACGGTCGGATGCGAGGGAGGACCACGCCATGGGCGAGCTGGATCGCGAAGGGCGCGACGAACTGCATTACGCGGCAAAGGACAACGACGCCGACGCGGTTCGCCGACGGCTGGACGCGGGAGTGCTCGTCGATCTCGCGGAGCGGCGCGCGCGGTGGACGCCGCTGTTCTTCGCCGTCGACAACGGAGCGTTGGCTGCTGCCGAGGTGTTGCTGGACGCGGGCGCGGACATCGAGGCGCGAGCGGACCGCGAGATCACGCCGCTGCATCTCGCGGTCAACCGGTGGCGGCGGAGCCCCGACGGCGCGATGATCAAGCTGCTGCTCGGCCGCGGCGCGGACAGGACCAGCGCGGACATGCACGGGTGGATGCCGGGCGACCGGGCGAAGGGCCAGTTCGGCTTCCCCGACGACCTGAAGGAGCTGCTCGGCCCGTGACATCGCCCGGACTCGCCGAGCACTTGCCCGTCGCCTCGGCGAAGGGCCGGCTTGCCAGCAGTGCCAGTCGGCCGGGGACGTACGGTTCAGCTGAGGCGCGACGCTTTTCCTTTGGCAAGTGCGGATGGCACGGGGATGGCTTCGGATTCTGTTGCTGGTGAGGCGCTCCCACACGATGCCTGTTGGTCGGTGGTGTGGCTTGCAGTAGATGACTTCGTCCGGCGTGACGATGACGTCCACGCATGAAGTCATGCTTGGTTTCGGGAATGTCGTAGTCCACGACTTGTAGCTGGTGCACCGTCGTGACGATTCTGGTGCGGGTCCGATCCATCCTGCCTCGGTCAGCAGCGCGATGGACATGCGACGAAACCAACTCCAGCCGGCCAAGTCTGCCACCAGTCACCGCTGTCGACCGAACGCATAACGAGATCACGGGCCATGGATGTCAATGGCAGGTTTCGACCTGCAGCGCCGCGGCCAGTCTTGTCCGGTTTGTCGGCTACTGCTCCGTCTGGGTGGGCTGCGAAGGTTCCGGGCCTGGCATCGGCCAAGGACCCCTACAGTCCTGGGAGCCCACCAACGCCGGTCGCTTGGTGAACGCACCCAGGGGGATCCATGAAGTCAACGTTGTGCGCCGCGCTGGCGGTCCTGCTCCTGTTGCCGACGGCCGCCACGGCCGCAGCGGCTCCCGAGCCCGCCGGTGCCGACACGATGCGGTGGTTGCGCGGCCACGGCGATGTCCGAGTGCAGGAGATGGCGGCCCGAGTCCAGGAGCTGGCCGGATCCTTCGGCTCAAGCCGCTACGGCGGCGCTCGTTGGACCGAAGACGGGCAGTTGGTCGTCCAGGTCGTGGGCGCCGACCAGGCGGCCCCGCAAGCGGGAATCCGGTTCGAGCGCGTCCGCCACGCCCGGCGAGCGCTGGACGGCGTCGTCGCCGAAGCCCCGGCGCTCGTCGAGCATCTTGTCGGACCGGGCAAGCTGGAGAGCGCCTATGTGAACGTGACCGCCAACAAAGCTGTCGTGTCAGTCCTGGCCGACAGCACCGCCACGGTGGCCGCCGCGTTGGGGGCCAGGTACGGCGACGCGGTCGAAGTGGTTGCGGCGAGCAAGCTGCAGCCCCGCACGGTGGCGAACAGGCAGGACGACAACAGCCCGTACTACGGCGGCTTGGCCATCAACAACGCGGCGTCGCAGCCCGGTACCGAATACGGCTGCACCTCGGGTTACGCCTTCAAACTCTGGTCCACGGGACAGATCGTGGAGAGCACTGCGGGGCACTGCTGGGCTCGCGGAACCGCGGTCTACAACGCGACCGCGGCGATCGGCACCGTCACCCATCGCGCCTTCGCCAGCAACGGCCCGACTGACGCCGAGCTCATCACACCACCGTCGTCGGCGACCTTCGGGGCGCGCATCTGGGTGGGCGGGCGCTTCACCGACGTCAGTTGGCCAGTGGTCGGCGCGATCGACGAGAACGACGCCTACATCGGCAGCCCGATCGTCCTCAGCGGCAAGAACGGAGGCGAGACCCGCGGGACCGTCACCGCGGTCAACGTGACCCACTGCTACCCCGACGGATGCACCAAGGGTCTCACCGCGATCAAGGTGACCTCGGGCGGCGTAGCCCCCGGCGACTCCGGCGGTCCGTGCTTTTCCTCGGGCAAGGACCAGCCCTACACCGCGATGGCCCGTGGCGAGATCGTCGGCCCGGCCGCGGACGTCGGCCAGACCACCTACTGCACGTCGGTATTCGACATCAGCGCAGCACTGGGGGCATCCGTCCTGCTCTACTGAGGACCGCTGCTGCACGGAGCCTCGCGAAGGACCTTTCGCGAGCCGGGGCCCTTGGCGCGATGCGTGACGCACAGGCGTCACGGCGCGGATTCGCGTCGGGTGGAAGCGGCTGCCGACAGTGCGCGCACCGCCGGCGCCGCGGCCTGGCACTGGCCACTCCGACAGCGTCCTCTGCCTCGGCTCGCCGCGGAAGGGGCGGGAAAGCGGCCTGCGGCTGCATCGTCGTCACGGCATCAACTGTGGTGAATGAGTTCAGTCGGTCGGGTTCACATCAGTTGACGAGGCTGACTGCGGCCGTTACCTTCACGTCGTTGGGGAAACTCCGGGGGAGGGGATTTCTGATGTCTCGAATCAGTCTGTCCGGCACGGTGGCTGCCACCACGGCGGCGTTGGTCGCTGCATCATTGCTGGCGCCGGAAGCAAATGCGGCAGGTCAGCACTGGGGAACGGTTTACGTCGTGGACCGCGGCGACAAGGTAGGTGCTGGATATGGCGACTTCGCCAACAACGGCGGGGTGTACGCGACGGTCGGCGCAAACTGGGTCGACATGCGCAACGACGGAAACCCGATTTACGTGGAGGCAGCGTTCTCCTTCTGGAAGGAGGATGTCGACGGCAAGTGGCGATGGGTGCTCGGCAAGACAGTCCAGAGCGCCCGGTCCTCCCGTTTCAAGCCCGTGGGCGACTCCTTGTCTGCGCGCCTCGACGCCGCCGCCACCCAGGTGCGCGCAGATATCAAGGTGTGCGAGGACATCGACCTCACCACCGACATCTGCTCTCCGCATGCCATCCTGTCCTTCAGCTACTAGTCGTCAGGACTAGGTCGCCGCAGCGAAGTTGATGCCGGTTTCCTGTGCGTCGTCCAGGACTTCAACGCTGGCGTCCTGCTCTGCTGAGGACCACTGCTGCACAGGCCATCGCGAAGGACCTTGCACGAGCCGGTGCTTTGGCGCGATGCGTGACGCACAGCCGTCACCCACGGCCGCGGGCGGGCCTTCCTCGGTGACGGCGTGCGCTACCTGGAAACGACGATCACCCCAAGTAACCAGGCGTCTATCCGCCTGTTCGCCTCGTTCGCCGTGCGCTGGAACGCGCCCCTCGCACGCACACAGCTGCTCGTTCCATCGGACTTCCCGTCCGAAGTCGGCGCGCACTGTCGCCGCCGGGTGAAAACTGACCCCGTCTGACCGGCGGAAATCTGACCCCCTCCTGATCATCAGGAGGTGCTGAGCGTGGAGGACTGGGCGGAGATCCGCCGACTGCATCGAGCCGAGGGCATGGGCATCAAGACCATCGCTCGCCGGTTGGCGATCTCGAAGAACACGGTCCGGCGGGCGCTGAGCCTGCACGAACCACCACGGTATGAACGGGCGAGGAAGGGATCGATCGTGGACGCGGTCGAACCGCAGGTCCGGGCGTTGCTCGCGGAATTCCCGACCATGCCCTCGACCGTGATCATGGAGCGGATCGGGTGGACGCGCGGCAAGACCGTGCTGTTCGACCGCATCCACCAACTCCGGCCGCTGTTCCAGCCGCCGGACCCGGCGTCCCGGACCGAGTATCAGCCCGGCGAGCTGGCCCAATGTGACCTGTGGTTCCCGCCGGTCGACGTGCCGCTCGGGTTCGGGCAGGTGGGACGCCCGCCGGTGCTGGTCGTGGTCTGCGGCTATTCGCGGGTCATGACCGCGCGGATGATCCCGTCCCGGCAAGCTCCGGATCTGCTGGCAGGACACTGGGCATTGATCTCCGGCCTGGGGCGAGTGCCGCGAAAGCTGGTGTGGGACAACGAATCTGCGGTCGGTCAGTGGCGGGGTGGCAAACCGGTGCTGACCGAGTCGATGAACGCCTTCCGGGGAACGCTGGGCATCAGCGTGATCCAGTGTCGGCCCGGTGATCCGGAAGCCAAGGGCCTGGTCGAGCGGGCCAACGGCTATCTGGAGACCTCGTTTCTGCCCGGTCGCCGGTTCGGTTCGCCAGCGGAGTTCAACCTCCAGCTTGAGCAGTGGCTGGTGCGGGCCAACCAGCGCCAGCATCGCCGGCTGGGCTGTCGGCCGGTGGATCGGTGGGAGGCGGACCGGGCCGGGATGCTGGAGCTGCCGCCCGTCGCCCCGATCGCGGGATGGCGGCTGGCGACCCGGCTGCCCCGGGATCACTACGTGCGGTTGGACTCCAACGACTACTCCGTCCATCCGGTCGCGGTCGGCCGGCGCGTCGAGGTCGCCGCGGACCTGGACCTGGTGCGGGTGAGCTGCGGCGGGCAGGTCGTGGCCTGCCATGCGCGCTGCTGGGCCGATCACCAGAGCATCACTGATCCCGAGCATGCTCGGGCAGCCGCTGCCGCCCGGCAGGCACGTCAGCAGACGAGCCCTCGTCCGGCGGAGACCTTGGTCGAGCATCGTGACCTGGCCGATTACGACCGGCTGCTCAACCTCGACGCTGAAACCAGCGCCGTTGACGTTGCCGAGGACGGGGAGGTGGCGTGATGGCGGTCAAGTCCACCAGCGCCCGGACCAGCCGGGATGTGACCAGCGAAATCGCGTATCTGGCTCGGGCATTGAAGGCACCGACCCTGGCCGGGGCGGTGGCGCGTCTGGCCGAGCGAGCCCGGACCGAATCGTGGTCGCATGAAGAGTTCCTGGCCGCGTGTTTGCAGCGCGAGGTCTCCGCTCGTGAGTCCCATGGCGGTGAGGGACGGATCCGCGCGGCCCGGTTCCCGTCCCGGAAATCGTTGGAGGAGTTCGATTTTGACCATCAACGCTCGCTGAAGCGGGACACGATCACACATCTCGGGACGCTGGATTTCGTGACCGGCAGGGAGAATGTCGTATTCCTCGGCCCGCCCGGGACCGGCAAGACGCACCTGTCCATCGGGCTGGGCATTCGCGCTTGCCAAGCTGGGCATCGGGTCGCGTTCGCCACCGCGGCCGAGTGGGTCGCTCGTCTGGCTGACGCGCATCATGCTGGTCGGTTGCAGGCCGAGTTGGTCAAGCTGGGCCGGATCCCGTTGTTGATCGTGGACGAGGTCGGCTATATCCCGTTCGAGTCCGAGGCGGCCAACCTGTTCTTCCAGCTGGTCTCCTCCCGTTACGAGCGGGCCTCGTTGATCGTCACCTCAAACAAGCCGTTCGGCCGGTGGGGCGAAGTCTTCGGCGACGATGTTGTCGCCGCGGCCATGATCGACCGTCTTGTCCACCACGCCGAGGTGATCTCGATGAAGGGAGACAGCTACCGACTCAAAGACCGCGACCTGGGCCGCGTCCCCGCAGCCAAGACCAACGACTAAGCAAGATCCATTAACCAGGGCGGGGGTCAGGTTTCATCCGGAACCAGGGGGTCAGTTTTCGAGCGGCGTTGACACGCACGAATCTGAGGAGCTGTACCGCATCGGGCCCCTGACCCAACGAGAACTTCCGCGACACAGCGGTGAGCCGGGGGGCATGAACCTCGAGCCGGCCGCGGGCCGAGCCGGCTCCGGCGTCGGCGAACGCGCCGCCCGGCCCTCGTCCGTCGCGCTGACGTCCTTCCCCTGCGCTGAAAGAATTGCAGGGCGTCCACGGGACCTTGACCGGTCCACTATTCTCCCTGCGGACGGTGAAGCGAGGTCGGGAGCGGCGTGATTCGTTCGGTGGTGTTCGACGTCGGTGAGACCTTGCTCGACGACTCGCGTGAGTTCGGTGCCTGGGCCGATTGGATCGGTGTCCCCCGGCACACCTTTTCCGCGGTTCTGGGTGCGGTCACCGCGGCGGGTCGGAACAACGCGGAGACGTTCCAGGTGTTTCGTCCCGGGTTCGACCTGGAAGCCGAGCGACGGCGGCGAGAGGAAGCCGGCGTCGGCGAACAGATCGACGAGTCGGACCTGTATCCCGATGTCCGGCCGGCGTTGGATGCTCTCCGGCGCGCCGGGGTCTGGGTGGGTATCGCCGGGAATCAGACCGCAAAAGCGGCTCGCCTGCTGCGTGACCTGGACCTCCCGGTGGACGCCATCGCGACGTCGGGCGAATGGAACGTCGCCAAGCCGGACCGGGAATTCTTCTCGAAGGTGATCGAATTCGCGCCCGGCTTGCCGGGCGAGATTCTCTACGTCGGCGACCATCGCGACAACGACATCGTCCCTGCGCGCGCGTCGGGGCTGCGGCCGGTGCTGATCCGGCGCGGGCCGTGGGGTTACTTGTGGGCGGAGGACCCGGTTGTCGCCGAGAACGCCGCCTGGGCCGTCGACAACCTGACCGACCTCGTCGGACTGGTTGCCGAGGGGCAGTAGTCCTGTCTGGTCAGGAGATTCGTTCCCTGGCTGTTGGCGAGAACACCGCGCGGTCGAGGACCTGCATCGCGACGCTCGGCGTGCCTGCAGTGTCCATGCGCAGGTGGTCCACGATCTCGCCGACTTGAGGGTTCGCGCGAACGTGTTCCGGCGCGATGCGCAGAGCGGTGTGCATCGCTGCGACTGTCTTGTCGCGCTGGCCGGCGAGGTGATGTGCGCGTCCGAGTTCGACGTAGAGGTGCGAGCGTCGCTCGGCGGGCAGGCTGATCGGCGGGCGCCAGCCTGCGGTCAGGCGAAGCGCGGAGCCGACGTCGCCGAGTTCGACGGCGAGCGACACGCGGTGAATGCGCACCGACGCTGTACCGAACGCGGTGCCCAGGTGGATTCCTTCGTCGACGAGCTGCGCAGCGCGCTGGGCTTCGTCGATGTGGTCGCGTGCGCGCAGGGAGTTCCCGGCGCGGCCCGCCATGACGGCCGCGCGCATGTGCAGGGTTCCGTATGTTGCTGCTGCGGTTTCGGAGTCCGTGATGCGGATGCGGTCGGCCGCGCGTTCGAGCATCCGACGGCCGGCGTCGAGATCCTCGGAGGCGAAAAACGTTTCGCCGCGAACGTAGGAGCCGGTGCCTTCGACCAGTTCGTCTCCCGTGTCGGCTGCTCGCCGTACCAGCAGGTCGATGATGCGCGCGGAGAGGTCGTAGTAGCCGTACTTGTCCGCGACAGCGTCGGCCGCGCGGTAGACCTGGACCAGCATCCGCGCGAATTCCGGTTTCTCCGGTGGTGCGCACGCCAGGAACGCCCGGTGAAGCTCGGGCAGGAGCAGGGGCACCTCGACGGACAGTTCGCGGTAGTCCGAGCGAAGTCGCTTCACGACAACCGCGGCCACGACCGGACGCAGCTCTGCGATGGGGCGTACCGGCCCGTCTTCTGGGAGGTCATGAGTGTCGAGCACGCGACGCAAGGCCGGGATCTGACCGTCGATGGCGACGGCTGTCGCGTCGTGCGCCCGGTTGCGCTCGGCGGCCGATGCAGTCGCCGGATGCTGGGTCCGGCGTGCCTGCTTTGCCATTCCGTTCGCCGGCTTCTGACGCAAGTCTTTCTGGCCGGCGCGTGCTCGCGCGTGCAGTGCGACGAGCCGGCCGTCGGCGTCGAGGGCACTGTCCAACGTCGCCACCAGGACCGCTGAGGGAAGGTTGCCGCCGATGCGTTCCGCGAGGGACACGTACTGGCTGGTGTAGCCGATGCGAGCGGCCAGCTGGCGCTGGCTCAACCCGGCCCGCCTTCTGCTCGCGCGGATTTCCCGCGCGAGCTGGGCACCCAGAGATGCCTCCTGGGCCGTCCTGTCGTTGGGCACCTGGGGCTCCTGACGAGTGTGGTCCCACCGTGAGGTCAAATCTCGGGGGTCAAATCGCTGGCCGGAAATTTGACCCCTTACGTCATCGTAGCCGCATGTAGTCAGCTGGTGGCAGACATCGCAGGCAACGCGCTCCGGGGGCATGAAGATCGCGACGCCCTCTCGGCACCGGGCTCGATCCCGTGCTGAGTCAGTGGTGCCGTAGCTGCCGCGAGTCGCCGTGCCGGCCCCTGCAGGGGGCCGCACACCGCCGATCTTTTCGGCGCGGCGTATCGGAATCAAGGTGCAGGAGGTGCGCGTCGTGTTCGACGCACGCAACGACCCGCCGCCCGGGGTCGACCCGACGAAGTCGAGTGTGGCGCGTCTCTACGACTGCTTGCTGGGCGGGAAGGATCATTATGCGGTCGACCGGCAGGTTGCGCGGGAGCTGGCTGCGGTGGTGCCGGAGATCGCGCAGGCCGCGATGGAGAACCGGCAGTTCGTGAGCCGGGTCTGTCGTTTCCTCGCGCAGGAGGAGGGTGTCACCCAGTTCCTCGACTGCGGCTCGGGTCTGCCGACGACGGAGAACGTGCACCAGATCGCGCAGCGGGCGAACCCGGCGGCGAAGGTCATCTACGTCGACTACGACCCGGTGGTGGCAAGCCACGGCCGGGCCCTGCTGGACCACAACGAGTACACCGAAATCGTCGAAGCCGACTTCTTCGACCCGGCGAGCGTCCTGGACGACCCGACGGTGCTGGGGCATCTCGACTGGAGCCGGCCGATCGCGGTGCTGTTCTTCGCAGCACTTCACCACCACAGCGGCGATCGGGGATTGCCGGCGAAGGTGACGCGAGCGTTCGTGGACCGGCTCGCGCCCGGTTCGTTTCTCGCGGTCTCGTTCGTGCTCGACGCAGCGGACGAATCGCCTGAAGACCACGCCGTCAAGAAGCTGCTCGACGCGATCCACAAGGGGCCGATGAAGGACGTCGCGTCCCTGACGCGCGAGGAGATCGCGGAGTTGTTCCACGAGACGGAGCTGCTTCCGCCTCGGCCGGGGACGCCGGGCGAGGTCGTCACGATCAACGACTGGTGGCCGGACGGCCCAGGCCTGTCGCCTCCCACGGTGGCGCGGCGGATCCTGGCCGGCGGCGTCGCCCGGAAAAGGTGATGTCGTCCATTGAGTGTCTCGCGCCGAACGCAGCCGGGCAACGGCCGGGACCGGCCACGCGATTGCGCTGTGCTCGCGCGAGTCGGATGTCCGGTGCCGGAGGAGGGCTTCTCGACGGCTGGGTTGGCGTGCATTCGGTCTTCTGCCGTCGGACGGAGTGTCACGCCAGCGCAGAGCTCACATTTGGCCTCGGGGATACAGCTGTCAGCTGCCGGATCGGCGTGGAGGGGGAACAGACGTGGTGATGCGGACGTGGGTGCGGCGTCATTGGTTGCGCACCTCGGAGCTGGCGTTGCGGGTGCATAGCGACCCGACGGCGGCGAACCGGCAGACGGCACACCGCTATTGGAAGCGGGAGCTGGCCGACCCGTCGGTGCGGTGGCTGATCCCGTGGTGCTCGGTCGACGAGACGTACCCCGAGCGGCACGAACGCGGCGAGATCGACCTGACCGGATTCGTCGATGCGGAGTGGTGCCCGCCCTGCACCGGGCTGGACGCGTCATGAACACGCCCCCTGGCACGGGAGACGGACAGCCGGAACGGCCGCTCAGGGAGCTGCAATGACAGCGAGGGTCACACAGACATGGCGGACACCGCGCGAAGAAAACCCCTCACCGCGCCCTCGGCAAGGACACCGCAGCCGACGGCAGGGCTCTGCAGCGCGCGTGCGGGACCTGGTCCACGTCCTCCTGCTCCCCCGATGTGAGCCAGAGTCGTCCCCGGAGTCGGCGGGCCTGGCTTGTCTGGCCGCTGCCCCGGCCGTCTTGCAGTACGGCGCGTGCTGCTGGCTGCCGGGGCCGAGGTGCGCCGAGGCGGCGGCTCGCACTGCACTGCCTGATCTCCCTGCCGCTGAGAGGTTCCTCGACACGGCGGCAGGGTTCCAGCATCGCCTGACGATGAGACGAGAAGTGGACAAGAAACCGTTCAAGTACCAGCATCTCCAGCAACAGCCGCGAGCCACCGTCCTCGGTGCGTGCCTGCGTGCCGCGCGGTTGGCCCAGGGGTTCGGCGTCCGCGAGCTGGGGCGCCGGATCGATCGACACCAACTCGGCGCTGGTGTCGAACTGGGAACGCGGCGAGCGGACGCCCGGTCTGGAGGACGTCGCCGCGATCCTCGGCGCGCTCGGCGTCACCGGCGAGGACAAGCACCGCATCCTGGACCTCGCGCGCGCCGTCACGCCGACCGTCGTCCTCACCGGCGATCAGGCGACGCCCCGCCACCTCGCGACCCTGATCGGTGTCGAAGCATCGGCCATCTGCGCGACCACCTGGGAGCCGCTGCAGGTCCCCGATCTTCTGCAGCAACCCGAGTACGCGCACGAAGTCCTCATGGGGCTTGGCCACGACCGCACGAAGGCCGCCGAACTGGTCGGGCTGCGCCGGTTCCGCGACCAGATCACAGCGGCCCGCACTCCATACCGATTGCCGCCTACATCGGCGAAAACGTCCTCACCAAAGTCGCCGCATCGGCCGAGACCATGGGCAACCAGCTCCGCCATCTGGCCAAGCTCAACGAACTCTCAAACAAGATCACCGTGCGGGTCGCGCCGTTCGGCATCAGCACCAACCCTGGCCTGGCCAGCCCGTGGACCTTCTACCAGCTGCACAAATCGCTCGCCGACGCCCCAGCCAAATCGGTCGTCTACATCAACCACCTCACGGCCGGCCCGTTCGTCCACGACCAAGCCGACCACTACCTGCGAACGATGTCCGAACTCGCCCGGATTGCGCTGTCCCCGAAGGAATCCACCAGAGCCCTGCGGACCTTCGCCGACAAGCACGACCCGCTCATCTGACTCCCGGCCACCGTTCTGCACGGCAAGACCGCGCCCGTCCAGATATGGCCAGCAGGTACACGGCTCCAGTGCTCTGACAGTCGTCGTCGTAAGTGCCGACCAGGCGGTCGCGACTCCGCGCCGGCGCGCTCCGCCGAGGAAGCAGAAATTCGGGTCCAACGATGACAATTTTAAGAAGGAGGATAAATGGATAGCGATGAGCAATGCATATCCGAAATCGTGACTGCGGCCCATCGCTTGAGCGGAGAACTCGAACGCTACGTAAAGGAATCGACTGGGAAAGCCTCGTCATGGATTGAATGCGATCTAGCGAACCTGCTGCTCTCGATGGGGACGCGGCTTAAGGATCACGCCATCCGATCAAATATCCCTGGCAGGGATGGATGCTTGAAATTGGCGGTTCCGCATCGGGCTTCAACCGTCGAGCTCACCGCGCCGTCATGCCCATTCGGCGGAATGGGATGGGATTCGGTGCAAGCTGCGGCGCGGTTGTGTACCCGTTCTACGGACGAGACGAGGAGGGGAAGATCTCCGCGCATGAAAAATGCTCTGATTGTGAAAACGTTGCAGATGACAAGCCGCTGAGTTCTTGAAGAAGTCTCGCAGGGGAACGGGCGTTTTGAACCTTGCCGCCTACTCGGATAGCAGCCAATGCCCGTTCTCCTGCAAGTAATACCTCGACGGTTCTAGCTGTAGGGTTTCACGTGCCAGCTTCCTGTCGTGCCGATCTGCTCCGGCGGAAGGCTGACAACTTTGAAGTTTGCCCCCATGGAGATGAACGAGATCGATGCGGACTTGTATTGCCCAATCAGGTGGAGCGCATCGGCGAGCAGGTTTGTGACGTTTCGAATAAAATCCGTCAAGATGCTCTTGGCGTCATCGATGCTGTTGACGACGGTAACTTCTCCCACTACTGGCACGGGTATTGCTGCGAGATCCAAGATCAGGCCGGCGAGAGAGGCTGCTGTTTCTCCGATGAATCTCAGGGCCGCGCCATATGTGTCGTACACGATAGTAACGCAATTGGCAAGTGCATTACCCAGCCCGGCCACGGTGGCCTGGTCGGCGTCAAGCGCGGATATTACGTCAGAATTATAAGCCGAGAACTGATCGAATGCGGGCCCGGACCAGTAGCCCTGAAGGCTGTGCGTGGCCTGAGAAATGGTGCCCCGGGCTTCGCTTATGACGATATTTTCCGCCCAAGCCTGAGCTAGTGTCTCAACTTTATCTGCGTCTCCGAACAGGTAATTCTTCACCTTGTCGAGTACTTGAAGTGCGTCCGGGAACCCGACCTTCTCCGCCACTTCCCTGATTTTTTGGTCGGCCTCGGTAGGGTACGGGATAGGAGGTCGAGCGGACGGCGGTTTCGGAGGTTCGGGCGGGTCGTTCGGAAAAGGATTCAGAGACGGAGGCAGTCCTGGGTCCGTCGGGTCGGAGATTGATCCGTGCCGCGGTCGTGTCATCAGTGTCCCCCGCTCGAATCCGGCTCGAATACGCCGCCGTCCTGCCCTTGCCGGTCTAGCCAGCCGAACTTCTTGTAGTACTCTTCGTCTTGCGCTTCGTAGGCCTTCGCGGCAGTGTCAAGATTATCGGCGGCGTACGTAATGCTCCGACAGCTGTCAGCGACTTTCATTTCGATTTGCTGGATAGCTCCGTTGTAGTCGGCTTCGATTCCTGACTCGCGGCCCAACAGTCCGAGGCCCATGGGCGGAATTGCGTACATGGGGATTTGCGCTGCGGCGAGGTAGGCGAGCCCTTCCGCTGCCTTGCGGTAAGAGTCCTGCGTCGCTCGAAGCGATTGCGGAACAACTTCGTACGCTTTGCCGCTCATGCGTTCCCCCTGTGGGCTGATCCGCCTGTAGCGGATGCGCTCTGCAAAATGTGTTGTCGCTGCGTGCGTGCCTGGCTCTCTGCGTCGCGGATCGTCTGCGCGATCTGGGCGCCGAGCGCGCGGCCGTTGGTCGAGGTCAGGTTGTGAGGGTCGATCGTCACCGAGATGAGCGTTCCCGTTCCCGAAACCGTGACGGCACCGGTGCCTCCCGGAATTCGGCGGTCGACGGGAGTGTTGGCCGCCTGGGCCGCCGCCGCTTCCGTTCGGTGCAGCCGTGCTTCGATTTCCTTGACCTGGTTGTAGAGTTTGTCGTAGATCGACACCAGTCGTCACTCCAATGCCAGAAAGTCGTAGTCGCCGAAATCATCGTCGTCGCTCTGGCCGCGTGACGTTCGGGCCGGGCCAGGCTCCTGCGTCGCGACACTGGGCCGTTGCGAAACATTGACGGGTGCCGTCGCTGCTGGTGCAGTCGAGCCGGGGTGGAGAACTTCCTGGACCGCGGCGTTCGCCCGTTGCCCGGCCCCTGCCCGCGCCTGGTTGACGGCCTCGACCACTGCAGGGCCGACGAGTTCCGGGTGCGCTGAGCGGAGCGCTGCGTCGCGAACGACGATCTCGACGATCGCGCCTCGACCGTCCACGATGGCAGTAACGGAGTTGTCCCTGGAGACACCGCGGAAACGCAGCTCGGCGAGCTCGGCATCGAGTTCGACGAGACGTCGCCGGCTGGCGGCGACCTCGCTTCCGTCGCTGATGCCGAGCATCTTGAATATGTCCACGGTCATCATTGAGTCCTGTCGTCAGGGAACGACGCGTCGAGAAGGTCGGCGACGCTTGACGTGGTCGCGGGCGTGATGTCCCAGCGCTGATCGTCGTAGTGTTTGCTGATCTTCAGAGTCCAGCGACCCGCATCGGTGTCGTAGACGCGCAACGGGAACTCGCAGCGGCGACGACCGTTTCGGCCGCGGTTCTCTGTATACAGCTCGGCACTGATCAGAGGAGGGTGGGAGATGATCCGTTCTGCTTTCCTTACTGCACTGTTGGCTGCGTCGCCGGTATCGCGGGCCTGGCGCAGCTCGCTGCGCAGGACGGTTACCGGCTGGGCATTGGCGCGCGCATGGTCGTGCGGCAAAACGTCCGCCAAAACTGCGCTCAACCGTTGCCGCCGGAACGTCCGCACGAAGATGTCGCCGCCGTCGCGGACCGCGATTAGCCCAAACCAGTGCGATTCGGCTGCCAACGCCGCGAGTTGTCGATCGTTGTCGCTGAACCAGCCGTAGCATGCGCGTGCCGGCCGGCTGAGCAAGGTGGCCAGGTCGGCCAGCTCCGGATCGTCGACGTTGCGGGCAGCTCCGCCGTAGCGACTCCGCAGCTCGGCGAGCCGTTTGTCCGCGTCAGCCTGCGCCTGTGCGTCGTACCACTCGGCTTGCGGGGCCAACGAGACGTGCAGATCGGCACCGGTCACATCGCTCACCAGGGCTGAGAGATCCGCGGCGGCGAAGCCGACGGGCTCGGGAAACCACATCGGCGCTACACCCGCTTCTTGGGGGCCTCGCCGATCACCGGCGGACTCGCGGCCATCCCGGTTTGCGGATCGATCAGCCGTTGCCCGTCCTCCGTGGCGAGGAAAGCCTCGTCGTCGGAGAGGACGAATTTCCGCTCGTGCTCCTCGTCCGCGCCTCCGCTCTTCTTGCCGGCACCCGCGCCCATCCCGCCGACGCCCGGGCTGCCCGGACGCCCGGCCGCCGAGCTCGACGCGCCGCTGCGGGTCGCAGCTCCCTCCGCGACACCGGTTCCGCTTCCACGGCCGCCGCCCAGGCTGTTCTCGCTGCCAGCCCGACCGCCTACTGAGCCTGAACCGGAGCCAGTCGAGCCACCGCCGCTAGCTCCTCCGACCGGGCCGCCGCCGACGGCCAACCCTCCTGAGTGCCATGAATCGCCGCTCGAACTGCCGTTTCCGGGCGGTCCGGGATCGAGCAGACCCGGCCGGTACATTCCCGGCGTTCCCGCCGTGGCCTGATGGCCGAGTTCCGGCTGCGCGCTTGGCGTGACATAGCTGTTCGGCACCGTTGACTGGTCTTGGCCGCTCGAGGTCGCGCCCGGGGGGACCGAGCCCCTGTGCGCCGGCCCTGCGGCCCCGGCCCCAGTCGGCGGCGTGTAGCCGCCTGCATTACGGAGTTCGGGCGAAGAGGAGCTGAGGCCGGGCCGGTGCTCTGCCGGAACAGGTCCGCCGGAGCCGCCAGCGGGCCCAACGGGACCCGGAGCTCCAGGCCCCGACGCCGATGGGGCACTGATGTTCATCGCGTTCGCGTCGATCTGGCCGTAACTGGTGGGCATGAACCGACCAGTCTCGTCCGATGCGACGGACCAGCGTTTCATCGCTTCCACGTTTGCGGTCGCAACGCTGTTGCTCTTCTGCGTCTGGCTTTCGATCTCGGCGTTGATCGTGTCGCCGAGAAGCGCCGGCATCGACGCGGGAGCCGGCGCAACAGGCGGAACCGGCTGAACCCTGGACTTGGTGGAGTGCCATGCCTCCGCTTGAGTGGTCAGGCCAGCTTGAGCCGCGGACATCGCTTCTGCCGCGTACGTGTGCTCGGCCTCGAGCGGACCTGCGCCTCGCGTCGCTGCCCCGGCAGCATCGCCGCTCCAGCCCTCTTCCATCTCGGCAGCGAGCTCCTTGATCTGCGCTGCACGGTCGTGGTACCGGCTTTGAATCGCGTTGATGTGGTCCGCCGACTGCGTCAATCCGCTCGGACCGACGGCGTTGGCAAAGTTGTCGTAAATATCCTGACCCGACATCACCTGACCCGCCACGCTACTGCGCCCCCTGGATCGTCGACACGATAGCCTTCGCGAAGTTGGTCGCGCCGGCTTTGACGTTGGTCCCTGGCGACGCCTGGATCAGGATCAGCATTTCAGTTTTGTCGGAAAGGCCGAGGAGCATGCTGATGTGACCCTGGTCCCGGCGATCGCGTGAGTCGGCGAGTACTGCCGGAAAGCCGTTGATCGAGGTGGGCTCGAAGTACCCGCTCGCGTAGTAGCCGGCGGCCTTCTGGCTGTAGGCGTTCGTCAGGCCGTTGGGAACGCTGGTGAGGAACGATGCGCTCAGGTTGGTGTATCCGTCGCCGAACTGCCACGCACAGCTGATTCCGGTCGAATTCGAGTCCCGTTCCGGTTTGCTGAGTTTCAGCGTCGACAGCTGCTGGGCCGTCAGCATGCTGCACGGATCGGCGAGAAACTTGTCCACCTTCAGCTGGGAAGGCACTGGAGGAACCTGGACCGCAGAGGTCGCGGGCGGCAGTGACTGCTGACTCTGCCCGTTGGCGGAGGGCGCAGGGCTTGCCGTCCCCGGGGTCGCGCCGGAGCATCCGCCGATGAGCATCACCCCGACGCAAGCCGCGCTAGCCATTGCAAGAAGAATATCGTTTCGCTTCACGGTATTTCCTATTGAAACAATCCGCCGCTATCGGCCTGGTCGTTGGCAAGCTTTCCGAAGAGGCCCGCGGTTTCGGAATCGTGTTGAACGTAGGTGCCGTTCGCCTTTTGAAGCTGTGTGATATATGCGGCCGCATACTGCTGCATTTGCTGATTGTGATCGATCATCTTCGCCAGCGAGTCCTGGACCTTGCTGACGCCGCGTAACGCCGGAGTGTCGGGCGATGGCGGCACGACGGCAGCGAATGCCTGCTGCTGCACCCTTTGATCCTGAGCGAGCTCGTGGAGCAGATTCTCCCATTTGGTGATCAATGCAGCGTGAGCGTCGGGGTCGAACCGATACCCGCCGGCTCCTGCCGCTTTCATCGTGGCGTGGGCCGCTGTGTCGCCTGTTGAGCCACTCGCCGGATGCTCCCCCGCTGTCGCCTGCTCGGCAGCTCCGAACAGCGGCGAACCCTCACCCGGCGGCGAGTCCCCGTCTGATGTCACCATGTGATGCTCCCCTCACAACCCGTCATCACTTCGACGTCAGAGTATCGCACGGAGTTCCGACATGGGCGGAGATCACAGAAGTCGCGCTAGCGGGCTAGAGCGGCTCTGGCCAGCGGTTTTCCGGTGGTGCCGTGCGCGAGGGCGTATGTGCAGGCCGGGATCGCCGACGGGTGACACCGACCGTGCCCGCCCGGGCGAGTCTTGCTGCATCGTCGCTCACCGACGATGACCGGGTGGCGCTGGTCTTCCCGCCCGGCGAGGTAGCTGTCCTGGAAACCGTTGCAGGCCGGTCGCCTACGCAGGTCATCGGACGCGTCGACGGCGAACCGCCAGCCACCCCAAGACTGGGAAACCCGACGGATTGAGGCAACCCCGACGACAACAGCGCTCAGACTCACCCCGCAACCCCACCAGCTCGACCACCGGCGAAAACAGGCGCGTCCTCTGGATGCGTTCGTGCCCGATCCCGCTGAGCTGCCGCCGCTGTGTGGCAAACCGGAGTTCGCGGCGATCTTGGACGCGATGGTCGCCGGCGAAGCGCCCCGGCTGTTCGCCGGAGTCCAGGAGTACGGCGAACGCGTCGACGGCCAGATCGTCGCGGGGGCACGGCCTTCGGCGACCGCGCCGAAATCGTCTCGGTCGGACGCACGCAGCGGATGAGCTTGCAGGCGCCGGAAAACGCGCTGCGGATGTTCACGTTCGGCAGTTGCATCCGGGTTCTGCCGGTGTGGTTCAACCCTGATGCAGCGACGCCCGCCGAGCACGTAACCGCCCGAAACGGACGCGCAGCGTAAACGGATGGGGTGCCCAAGCTGCCGACCGTGCCTGCACGCCGGCATCGACGGGCAGGCGAAGATCACCGTGTTCGAGCGCGGCCGCCCGCCTCGTCGCCCACGAGGTCGACCACTTGCACGGAATGCTCTACGCCGACCGGATGCGCGACGGCGCCGAGCCGATCCCGGTCGAGCAGTACCGCGGCATCGGGTTGAGCTGGAAATACTGATGGGCGACGCTGGATCGGGCATCCCGGCCAGTGTCGGGGTCGCACGGTTGCGTTACCGGTTGTCCCCGGGGTCGGCGACGCGGTGCGGGGCCGGTCCGGTCAATAGGCGACCTGCGGCCCCGGCCGCCTTTGCTGAGGTCGTGCCCGGCGTGTCGCCTCGTCGGCTCCGGTCTGCTTCGCTCACATCCGCAACCTCCGGGTTACTTCCGCGGTGCGGCCACGACGGCGAAGCCTCCGGGCGTTCGATGTCCGGCAACCCAGGGCGGAACGGTGGAAGGCAGGGCTCGGAGACGCTCAGCGTGTCTCCGATTGGGCTCCGTTGCTCATGAACTCGCCCGTTGTCTCCGAACGTCTCCGAGTGACAAGCCCGGGAAGAATCGCCTCTGACCTGGGCATATGTAGTGGGCCGCCAGGGGCTCGAACCCTGGACCCAAGGATTAAAAGTCCTCTGCTCTGCCAACTGAGCTAGCGGCCCGTGGGTCACCCAGAAGCTGACCCACGATTGTGAGTTTAGCGAAGGCCGTCCGGCGCGACCCGGTAGGGGCCGGTCGCCGGCGGTCGTGCGGCCTGCAGGGGCAGGCGCGGCCGTGTCGGGTCGCCCACGAGGCCGGTCGCGAGGGCAGTCGGTGTGGTTGCTTCTATCGGTGCACCCTGGTGGTGTTCGGCAGGGCTGGGGCGTCATTGGGGAGAGTGGCGTCCAGGGGCCGATCAGGGCACCTCTGGTGAAGACGGCCGGGTGTTCACCGTGTTGGGTCGCTAGCGGGGTGTCTCTGATCTTGGGCGCGGACTGCCGTGCGGGGGGACGTGTGGCTGTTGCGCCGTCTCGCTGTCGGCACGCGTTGAGCAACGACGGTCGCGTTGCGCGCGGCTCATTCCGGGTGGAAAACAGGATGCTCAGAAAGAGCCTCGTTGTAATGGCTTGGTTGGGGCGCGTGGGCGGATTTAATCTGATTTCTGTCAGTTGAATTATTGCTTTTGCTGAAAGGGGTGTCAGAGGCTGAAATTCTGGCGCCGTTATCGAGGTATGGTTTTTTCGGGGAGTGAGAGCATGTTTCGTTCACTGGACGTGATGCCCATGATCGTGGCGGGCAGTTTCTGTCTTGTTCCGCTGATGACTGTTGCGCTGTATCACCTGTGGGATTGGTGGGATCGTCGGTGCGCGCATGGGCCTGCGAATCCTGAGCCTGAGCATCGCGCGTATGCGATCGTGCGGCGTGTCGAGCGGGCAAGGGCGGTCCGCATCGATTCGCCGGGGTGGCGGGATGTCGGATCGTCCGGGTGCAACCGGGTCCGGCCATATGTGCTTGCCCTGCAGGATGCGTAAACGGTGGCCTGGTCTTCAGTGACCCGCGTCGTTTATCCGCGATAGGGTTGGGTGTGTCCAGGTACGCCGTCGGGGTAGTTGGCGGTGAACCACTTGGCGAGGCCGGGGCGGTCGTTGCGTCCTCGTCCGGGGAGGCCGATCTTTTTGCGGGCTCGGGTCAGCGCTTGTGACACTGCGGTCTCGGTGGTGTTGAGTTCGGTTGCGATCTCTCGGTTCGTCTTGTTGGCGGCGACGAGGCTGATCATTCGGAGATGTTGCGGTGTAAGGACTTCGGTCGACCCGTCGGGGCCCATGGCCAGCTTGTAGATGTCCGACGTCGAGAGTCGGCGGCCCTCCTTGTAGAGCCGGTCGAATGCAGTCGCTCCGATGTTCGCCTTGATGTTGTCGATGGCTTCGTCCTGGCGCTCTTTCAGGAGCACGAGGCCGCTGAAGGTGACGCCGTGGCGTTGCTGCACGCTGAACGCGGCAGCGATCAGCGTGGCGGCGGTGACGTAGTCGCCCAGTCGTGCTTTGACGATGCCCTGCAGGTAGACGCACCAGGCGGACAGCCAGGCGTCGCCGACGCCGAGGACTTGCTCCAGGAGGCCGGCGAGGATGTCGGCCGGGGAGGGCAGGCCCGGCAGGGCGAGGAGCCATTGCGTCCACATCTGCGCCCATGGCGATTTATGGGCCTGGGCGTGCTCGATGGCTTCCGTGACGTATGCCTGGGCGAGGTCGTCCAGTCCGGGAAGGAGTCCTGCTCCGAGCGCCCGGAGCAGGAATGCCATGGCTCGGGCGCCTTCCTTGCCGGCCCTGTGGAATTCGTCGGCTGCGCGGGTGAGCATGTCCAGGCCTGCGGGGTCGAGGTCGGCGAGCACGACGTAGGTGCCGCGGAACAGGGCGACCTCGGGGGAGTCGGCGGCACCGGCGACGAGTGGTGTCAGCTCGTCGATGTTGTGCAGGTGCGCGAGCGCGGAGTCCTTGTCGCCGGTCACGACAGAGGTGAACCCCAGTTGCGACAGGGCGATGATCCGGTCGAGGGTCGGGGCTGCGGTGTCGGCGACGAGGATGTGGTTGTACAGGCCGGCGATGCGGTTTTCGCTGGCGTAGAAGTAGTGGGCGCGCACGGACGCTGCGCTGTTGAGCAGGTGGTAGCCGCGCTGGATCTGGCCGGTGTCGCAGCACCACCGGACCGCTTCTCCGATGTTGGGCATCAGCTGGTGGATCTGTTCCAGGCAGCCGAGTTCGCCTGGGCCGAACCAGTGTTCAGCGGCGTTCTGGACGAGTTTGGCGATCCAGGCGCAGTGGCGTTCGCGCAGAACGGGTTCGTCGTCGCTGTCGGCGAGGCGTCGTTCGCCGTATTCGCGGATCCAGGAGTGGCGCAGGGTGTAGCGGCCGTCGTCGACCGGTGTGACGATCGAGCCGAGGGCCAGTTCTTCGAGGACTTCGGCGACCTCGTTGCGGGACCTCGGGTCGTCGGGGTCCTCGGCGCACACCGAGCAGGCGGCGTCGAGGGTGAAGCCGCCGGAGAAGATGCTCAGGCGCCGCCACAGCTGCTGTTGGGGCGGGTTGCAGTCGTTCCAGGACACGCCCACGGTGGCGGCGAGCATGGCGTGATGGGGCGGTATCTGGCGGGGCAGGGCGCGTCGCCCGTCGGTGTAGCTCAGCGCGAGCGTGCCGTCGTCCTGCAACGCGTGCAGCACGGCGGTCGGGCTGCGCATTCCGCCGCGCAGCCGGGCGGCGAGCAGTTCGAGAACCAGCGGGACGCCGTCGGACATGCGGACCAGCCGCACGACCGAGGGCCAGTCCGACCAGTCGCCGACCGGGCTGCCCGCGGCCGCCGCGCGGTCGCAGAACAGGCGCACCGCGTCGGTGTCGGCTGCGGCGGCGCGGGTCGCGCCTTGCGCGGGGATCTGAAGCGGCCTGACCTGCACGAGGTGTTCGCCGTGCACGGGCAGCGACTTGCGGCTGGTCGTCACGACCTGCAGGGTGTGCACCTGTTCGAGCAGGAACTCGACGATCTCGGCCACCTCGTTGCGGAGGAGCTCGCAGTCGTCGAGGACGAGCAGGAACCGTCCCGGGCCGGCGTCGTTCAGGTGGTCGGCGACGACCTGGAGGAACTCGTCGACCGACTGGTTCGACGCCCGGTGCAGGTCCAATTCGAGCGCTGCGGCGACTTCCTGGCAGATGCTCTGCTCGAGACGCAGCTGGTCGTCGTCGGGGCGTTCCTCGGACGCGGTGTCGTCGGCGTCCACCAGCCCTCGCAGCGTCACGAAGACGGCCGCGTCGTAACCCGCGCCCGGGCAGGGGCCGTCCGGGCCGGCGATGGTCCGGCACAGCTCGGACGCGAGGCGTGTCTTCCCGACGCCGCCGTCGCCGTGGAGGGTGACCAGCCGGACTCCGTCGCGGTCGAGCAGGCGTCGCAGCTCGTCCAGTGCCGCCTCGCGGCCGACGAGGCTGGTCAGCCCTGCGATCGGCTGGTGCCGTTTGTTCCGCTGTGCCATGGTCCTGGCGGCCTCCCCTCCGCTGGAATTGCTGCAGCCGTCCGTTTCTCGCGAGCACGGGCGGCGACGTGCCTGGCCATGCTAGGGCAATTGATCACGGCTGGTGACAGTTAGTCACAAGAATTGCCTGGATGTGGTGAACCCGTTGCGACCTCCCCGGCATGTCGATACCGCACGGGTGCGGTCCGCCGCCACGGAACGCGCCGGCACGGTCCGCAGTCGAGGGGGGTGGCGATGGGGGTCGCGGCGCTGCGGCGGCCGGTGAGGGGGGTGTTGTCGGGGGTGCGCTCGGACCTGCGGGGGATTGCGCCTTCACGCTGCCGAGGCGGCGGGGCAGAGTGCACACGAGGTTTCGGCCGGCCGCGATTACTGGAGACGTGATGTCAGCTCCGTGCCCGCTGTTCGTTCCGGGCTTGGACGGCGCCTTGGTGACCGACGCCGGTGTCCTCGGCGCGGCGGGCGCGGACCTGGGCGGGATGCGCACGGGTCGTCCGTCGGCGGTGTTGCGTCCGGGCAGCGCCGGCGACATCCAGCGGGTGATCGCCCGGTGCGCCGGGCAGGGGATTACCGTCGCGGCGCAGGGTGCGGCGCACACGGTATTCGGCCAGCGGTTCGCCGAGGGCGGCGTCGCGGTCGACATGACCAGGCTGAAGCGGGTCCTGCGCTGCGACCCGGGCGGACAGTGGGTCGAGGTCGAGGCAGGCATCCTGTGGTCGGAGCTCGTTGCGATCCTGCACGCCCAGGGCCTCAGGTTCAGCGGAGGGCACCCGGGCTATTTGGGGTTGACCGTCGGCGGGACGCTGAGCGTCGGCGGGATCAGCAACGCTCCGCGGGCCGGCGCGCAGGTCGACTCGGTACTCGCGCTGCAGGTCGCCACCGGGGCGGGAGACTTGGTCTGGTGCTCGAGCGAGGAACGGGCGCAGCTGTTCGAGTCGGCGTTGGCCGGGCTGGGGCAGGTGGGCGTGATCACGAAAGCCCGGCTCGCCGTGGAACCGGCGCACCCCTGGGTGTGGCGCGATGTCCGGCGGTTCACCGACCTGCGAACCGGTCTGGGCGTACTGCGCTCCGCCGCCGCCTCGGGCGAGTTCGACGAGGTGTTCGCGATGGTCATGCCGCCGCAGGGCTGGGAACCGATGACGCTGGACCTCTACCTCGCCGCCTACGAACACTCCGGCGGCGCGGACCGCTCCGCGCGCGTCGACCGCATCGTCGCCACGGTCGACGGGCCTGCGCCGCGGCAAACGCTTGCCGGGCGCCCCAGCGTCCCGTGGCTGGACCACCTCACCCACTTCACCTCGGTGATCGACCGGTGGATCGCGGACCACAGGTGGGCAGACACGATCAAAATCTGGTCGGATGCCTTCGTCCGCGGACCGTCGGCCGAGGAACTCGTCGCCGATCGCCTGGACGAGATGACCTCGGACGACTGGCATCCCGAAGGCATGTCCTTCACCCTCGTCTTTCCCCACGACACGGCCGCATTCGCCCGGCCGCGGCTGCGGCTGCCCCACCACCGGACGCCGGGTCTCGCGCTTCCGCCGGGAGACCAGACGCTGCTGGTCGACATCCTGCGCGCCGCGCCGATCGGCGCAGGCGAGGACTACGTCGCCCGCACCCTCCGCCGCAACGCCTCCTGGCTCGACGCCATGGAAGCGGCGGGCGGAACCGTCTACCCCATCGGCACCCACGGGCACCGCTGGGAATCCCACTACGGCGACAGCTGGCCGGAGGTCGTCGCGGCCATCCGGACATTCGATCCCGCGGGCATCATGACGCCGGGATTCGGGATCCCGCGCGTCGCCTGCGGAGTGCCTTCGGCCTGATCGCTGTCGAGCAAATCCCGCGGCCGGACGCTTCTCCCGGAGCCGGTCGTCCTCGCAAGCGGGTTGCCGTTCACCTCGAGCTGGCCTGCTCCGTTTTCGCGATCTGCCAGCGAATCGACACCGAGACCTTCTTCGCGTCGGTAGGGGCGCTTGGTCATGCGGACAGCCCGGGAGATGGACAGGCTGGCGGCCGTGTTTCTCAGCGGGGGGCCACGCGCGCGCTTCTCTGCTGGGGACCTGCGCGATGCCGGCGGCATGCACAACGCACGCCTGTACCCGCTGCTGGAGAAGATGTGGCAGCGCGGATGGATCGACGACGAATGGCCCAAGACCGACCCGAACCGGCCGCACGTCTACATGCTCACCGAGCACGGCCGCGACGCACTCGCTGACGCGTAACCGACCGCACCACCAGAACCGCCCCGCCGTTCACCTCGGTTGCACGCGGGCGGTTCAACAGCAATCCCTCAGCGTTCTGCTGACCCTGCTCGTGCGCAGCTGAGCAGGGTCGCGAGGGGGGTTGACGGGTGTCGACGGGGGTTGCCCATTGTCGTGATGATCATGCTCGGTCACAGTCGATGTATGCCGAACGGGTGATCGCTGAGACCGGCACGACTGCAAAGCGTCCGGTCAGCGGTCCGACCGGCTCGGCACGATCCGCGTCGGCACGGTGCTGTAGCACCGGCTTCGCGGGCTCGCGATCGTCGCCGTGCTCGGCGGGCCGAGGCGCACCGCGCACCGGAGGGCCGCGCGAGGCGCGGCGATCGCGAGGGGACAAACGCGGACCGCGCCGCGGGCCGGAGGGGACGAAGCGGATCGCCGGACGCCGGCGATCACGATTTCGAGAGGGCGGAACTGTGCACGGAAACGCAACGACTTTCGACCCCGTCGTGGTGGCGAGCATGTTCGACCGCGAGGTCGTTCGCGGCCTTCAAGGCCAGCCTCTTGCCGCGCTCATCGACGGCGAATCGGCACCCGAGGCGAAGATCGGCCTCGCCACCGTCACGATGGGCAGCGGGCACCGCTCACGCGCCCACCAGCACGCACGGACACCGGCCATCATCTACATCGTCGAGGGCCGCGGCACCACCCACCACGGCCCGAGGATGCGTCCGCTCGCCCACGACTCCCGCTCCATGGTCTACATCCCGGCCGGCGTCGCCCACGGTGCGAGCAATCAGTCCGAGAGGAATCTGCTTGCGGTCGAAGCACGCCTGATCCGGCAGGGAACCCGTTTCAACGACGACGTGGTCCCGATGCCGGGCCTGCAGCACGAACTCGACCGTGCGCCGGCCTCGACACGGCGGGAGTTCGCGGCCTGCGCGGGCAGCCGGCCCGTGCGGGTCCCCGTCAACCGGGACCGTGACCTGCTCGGCGGTGTCGTGCCGGTCGTGCACAACGGCGTGGCTCCGGTCGAGGGCCTGTCGGCAGGCCGTGTGCGGCTGAGCCCCGTGTTCGGGCCGTGTGCCGATGCCGAGATTGCGGAGCGGACGTGCACCGGCGTGCAGCCGGTGCGCCGTCACGAGGCCAGTCAACGGATTCTCATGGTGCTCGGCGGCAAGGTCGGATTGGCGTACACGAGTCCGGGCACCGGCTTCACGGTCCGGACCTTGAGCCGGGGACACGCGGCGTGGATCCGCGAGGGAACCCCTTACGCGCTCGCCAACCTCGGGTCGGTCGCCTCGGCGGCCGTGATGTTCTCGACCGACGCGGGATTCGACCGGGACATGTTCTACATGCCCGATCTCGACCGGCGTGCGTACAAGGCATTCCAGGCACGGGCCGACGAAGAACCGCCGCCTCCGACGGGTCTGCTGTGGACGGACCTGTCCGCATGAACCGCCCGCAGGCCGATCCACGCCAGCGGACGCGCCAGAGCCAGCCTTTCGGGTTCGCCGGGAGCGGCAGCGCAGGGGGCTCCCGGCGCGGCGGGCGGGAGCCGGTGATGGAGATCTTCCAGACGCGGCCGCAGCTGATCCGGGCGAGCGTCCTGCACGACCGGGACCGTGCGGCGGCTCTGGTGTCCTGGGCCGAAGGCATGATCTCGCGCGGGGACTTGCCGCCGGACATCCGGCTCGACGTGCTGGGCACGTCGGCGGAGGAGCCGGTGCTGTCCCTGCAAACCCGTCCCGACGGTCCTCGCCGGGTGCTGTTCGCCGGCGACGTGCTGGTCCATCGTCACGGAACCTTGGCGGCGTGGTCTCAGCCGTTGTTCTGGCAGGACTTCGAAAAACTCTCCTGACCGGCGCACACCGGCCGGCCGGTCGAGGCGGCCGCCCAGCGACCGCCTCGACCAGGCCCGGTGCCGCACCCGCACTCGAACGAGCCACCGCGGCCGACATTTCACGGGCCGCCCGGAGCTCCGTGTCGCCACGACACCCGGAGCCTTTGTTGCTGGGGAGGCAACACATGACCGACCGTTCGCTCAACAGCTTCGCCTTCGCCTTCGAGCGACTGCGCACTGCCCAAGGGCTTCGCCTCGGCGACGTCGCAGACCGCATCGGCTACAGCGCCAGCTACCTGTCGAAGATCCTGCATGGCCACCGCACGTTACTGCCGCAAGTCGTGCAGGCCATCGACGACGAGCTCGCCGCCGACGGGGAACTCGTCCGGATCGCCGCCGCGCAGACGGACTGTGCCGAGCCGGTCGTGCGCCCGGTACAGCTGCCCCCCACCAACCCGGACTTCCTCGGCCGTGCGCCCGAACTCGCCGAGATCGACACCGCCGTCGCCGCCGCAAGGGATGCCGGCACGGCGCTGACCGTCGTGATCGAAGGCAGCTTCTGGATCGGCAAGACCGAACTGGCCGTGCACTGGGCGGCCCGTGCGCAGCCGCGGTTCCCCGGCGGGTGCCTCTTCGCGGACCTGCGCGGCCTGGCGCCCGGGACGCCGGCGCCGCCGGAACGCGTCCTCGACGGATTCCTGCGCGCGCTCGGCGCGGCCGACCGGGTGCTGGACGGGACGATCGACGAACGGATCGTGCACTACCGCTCGCTTCTGGCCGAGCGGCCGGCGATCGTGGTGCTCGACAACGCCGTCGACTACGCCCAGGTCAGGCCGCTGCTGCCGGGACCCGGCAGCGTCACCATGGTCACCAGCCGAGAGCATCAGGGCACGCTGTTGGCCCAGCACGGCGGCCTTGGCATTGAGCTTGCGCCGCTGGGCATGGCAGACGCGCTGGAACTGCTGCGCCGCAGGATCGGACGCGCCCGCGTCGACGTCGACCTCGCCTCGGCCGAAACCGTCGTCCGCCGCGCCGGAGGGCTGCCCATGGCGATCCTGATCGCCGCGGAGCACGTTGCGCACCGCGGCCAGAGCCTGCACGGACTCGCCGACAGCCTGCAGCCGGTCGACAGTCGGCTGGCCATCTTCGCCTCGCCCGACCCGTGCGCGAGCATCTACGACGTCGTGGACCTGTCGTACCTGTCTTTGTCTCCGCAGGCCGCCCGCGTGTTCCGGCTCCTGGGCGCGGTGCCGCTGTCAACCGTCACCGTCGACACCGCCGCGGCCGTCGCCGAAATACCCGCACCGCAGGCGGAATCGGCCCTGCACGCCCTGCGCGGCGCGCACCTGATCGAGCGCGCCGGACCCGGGCGACTGCAGATGAACGACCTGCTGCGCGCCTACGCGCACCGCCGCGCCAGCCTCGACGAACCGCCGGGCCACATCGCCAAGGCCGTCGACCGGCTCCGCCGCTGGTACGCGGCAACCGGCGAACACGCCACCGACGCACTCGCCCCGCACTGGACCGGCGCGGCGCTGACGGACGTCACGACCGCCGACATCACCCCGCTCGTCTTCGCCGACTGCGACGCAGCCCTCGCCTGGCTGGACGCCGAGGCCGCCGCCATCATGCGGCTGGCCCGCACCGACCCGGCAGGCGACCTTTCCTGGCAGCTGCCCGCCATGCTGCTGCCCTATCACCACATGACCCGAAAGCGCTGCGAGTGGCTCGCCGCCGCCAGCGACGGCCTCGCCGCAGCCCGCAGAGTCGGCAGCCGGCACGGCACCGCTCTGGGCCTGCTGAACCTCGGCCTGATCCGCGCCGAGATCGGGCATGTCGATGACGCCGCCACACTGCTGGCCAACGCCTGGCACCTGCACGAGGACCTCGACGCACCGCACCTGCGGGCCTGGACGGCGCTCGCCTTGGCCAACGCACACCGTCAACGCGGCGATCACGGTGCAGCACAGGAGTTCTACGACCACGCCGGCACTCTGTTCACCCGGGTCGGGTACGGGCTCGGCCGGGCCGTCCTGCTCGCAGACCTGGCAGGGTTTCTGCACGACCAAGGAGATCTCGCCGGTGCCGCGACGACCGCCTATGACGCGCTGACCCTGGCGCAGGCGAGCGGGCACCGGCCTGTGCTGAGCCTCGCCCATCATCGAGTCGGGCTCGTCCTGCTCGGCCAGGGCGCCACCCGGCCGGCGCTGACCCACCTCGACAAGGCGCTCGCCCTGCGCCGCGCGAGCCGGGAACGCTGGGCCGAAGCCGACACCATGGCCGCCCAGGCGCGGACGCTGGAAGCGCTGGGGCTGACGCGGCGGGCACGCGACACCTACCGCGACGCCGCGCGGATTTTCGAGGACCTGCACGACCCCCGGGCATTCGACCTGCACAACCGGGTCGCCGCGATCGACGCCGCGTCGACCGGCAGCGACGACGCCCTGCACCCGGCATCCTGACATCCGACATCCGCGCGGGCCGGCCGAACGCCGAAATACCAGGTGCCACTGCAGGTTTCGAGCACACAGGACGGGGCCGGTCCCGGGACGCTGATCCCGGGACCGGCCCCATCCTGTGCAGCCTGGTCGTAGCCGAACCAGCCCTAACCGGCGCGTTTCCTGCCGCGACGCCCTGCAGCAGTACCGGGAGCTTCCTGGACGGACTCCCGGTTCTCGTACGCTTCCGCGATCTGGTTGGAAATCCTGCCGCGTTCGGACACCTCGAACCCGTTGTCCCGAGCCCACCGGCGCACGGCCTGAGTCCGCGCCCGGCTCTCGGCCGACACGGCTCGGGCGCCGCCCCTCGTCGAGCGGCCGGCTCGGCGCGCGGACACCCGACGAGCGGTCTCGACATAGACGGCCATTTCGTCGCGAAGGGCCTCGGCGTTTTCGGCGGACAGGTCGATTTCGTAGGCGGCGCCGTCCAGCGCGAAAGAGACTGTTTCCGCTGCCTCGGTCCCGTCGATGTCGTCGACCAGCTCGATATTCACCTTCTGGGCCACTGGATGCCTTTCTCGTTATTCCGCGGAATTTTCTCGCAGCTTACACCCGAGAATTGTCGCGTCCATCGTGTTCGCGGAATACTGCTGAAGAACCGACGAGTCCGCTGTCGAACACAGCTGGCAGCGGTTTTCACCTTGACGGGATCGGCACAATAACGGGACCGGTTCCGGGCGTCTTTGTGCTTGTCTTCTCCTGTCGCCGCGCCGCCCGGATTTGCGAGTGTGTGTTCATGCGATCCGGCAGCTCCCCGCGGCGTTCGCCTCGGTTCAAGGCTGGTGCGCCGTGTCTGCCGATCGCGTCGGGAACCGACTGCGCCGCAGTCGTTCCCGGCAGGACCCGGATGGCTGCGGCCCGGCGTGCGATCCCCTCCGCGTCGCGCCGCAACCATCCGGCCCGTGCCGTGCGACACCCCGCGCGCGACCGCTTCGTCGGTCGCGCGGACACCGATATCGCCCTCTGCGAAAGGGATCATCCATGCGTTTCAAGCTCATCGGCGCAGCATTGCTCGCGGCTGCAGGCGCGACCGCGATCGGCGCCCTACCCGCAGCTGCTGCACCCGGCAGCCAGGACGACGGCGCGGCCGTGCGCCACGAGATCGTCGCCGGCGGCCGCGACAGCGGCGTCGTGACGCGCCTCGACGGCGGCTGGTACCGATGTCCGTCCGGGTACTTCTGCGTCTACGACGGATACGACGGCACCGGAACCATGGCCTACTTCCGCACCGGAACACCGAATCTGGGCCTGCAGGGCCTGGACAAGAAGGTCAGCTCCCAGTGGAACCGCAGCCCGTGGACCTTCGCGATGTACACCGGCTACAACTACACCGGCAGCGCCGGCTTCCACCCGTCGGGCAGCTATTACAACCTCTCGCCCTGGGGCAGCGACAACAACAACTCCTCGGTGCGCCGCGCATAGCCGGCCTCGGCCCGCGCTCGCCCCTTCCCCTCCGCGGTCCCATCTCGACCGCAATCCCCGAAGTCCCTTACACCGCAAACGAAACCCGTCAAGGAGATACCGTGCGTGCACTCACCAGCACACTTGCAGGACTCGCCGCCCTCAGCGTCCTCGCCGTCGCACCGGCAACCGCCGGCGCCGCGCCGGACAGTGCTGCCGGCGGGGTCGCGCCGGCAGCACACGCCGCACTCGCCAGCCCCGCCGCGACGAAGGTGATGTGGGTCGGCATCGACGGAGCGAGACTGCGGAGCTCGCCGACCACCCGAGTCAACAACGTGATCGACTCGGCCAACGCGGGAAACGGTTTCACCGCAGACTGCGAAGCCGTCGAAGGCGGCGGCCAAGTCGGCTGGCTGTTCGTCCACGGCACCCTCTGGGGCGGACAGACCGGATGGATGCGGATCGACATGTTCGCGGGGCGGAACCCGGACGACGGGATCCACCTGTGCTGACCGCTCACGGTCTGCGGGCTCGATGAGCGATCGGCACGAGCCCCTTCCGCGGCGTGGGCGACGCTGCGCCCCGCGCGTCGCCCACGCCACCTTTCGACACCCTGCGAACACGACCCCGGTCGGAGATCTCCCGATGACCGAATCTCTGCCTGCCGCGACCGCCGGGTTGCTGGCCTTGTGCGCGGTCCTGTCCGCCGCCGTCGGCGCCGCTGCCGCACTGGTGCTTCCGCACGTCGGTTCCGCCAGCGCGAAACCGTTGGCGTGGCAGGTGAATGCCGCCGGCACCGCCGCGATCACGATCGCGCTGGCGGTGCGCCACGGCCCGAGGGCGGAACTGGCGATCTACGCCTGTGCGGTCGCCGTGGCCGTGCCGCTGGCGGTCCTCGACTGGCAGGAACACCGCCTTCCCCACCGGTGGTCGCTCGTGTTGGCGGGCCTCGTCGGCTCGGGCTGGCTCCTGCTCGCGATCGCGCGCCACGACTGGCCGTCGTTGCTGCGGGCAGCGGCCGCCTCGGCCGTCGTGTCGTGCGGGTTTCTTGTGCTCGCCCTCCTCAGCCGAGGCGGCCTCGGCGCCGGCGACGTCACCCTCGCCGGGGCGCTCGGCCTGCTGCTGGGCTGGACCGGATGGCCGCTCGTGCTGACGGCGGTGGCTGCGGCCTCGGTCGCGGCTGCCATCGCGTTGATCGCGACACCCGTCCGGCGTCTGCACCGCGGCCGCGCCGTCGTGCCCTTCGGCCCCTACCTGTGCTCCGGCGCATTCCTTGCCCTGCTGCTCGCCGGAGGCCCCGAACACCCGGCCCGCGACGCGACAGCCGCAGCGCAACCGCACGCCGTCGCAGCGGCGGTGATCGATCCCGGCGACCGCGTCCGCGAGCATGCCGGACGCCTCCTCGGACAAGCCGCGATCGCTCGCGCCGCCGTACCCGGACCGCCGACCCGGCTGCCGCCGTTTTCCGCACCAGCACCCGAGACCGACGAGGGGACACCATGAGCCGCACGAGGCCGAACCGCCGCATCCGCACCACAGCCGCAGCCGCAGCGGTCGCCGCAGTCGCGGGCTGCAGCGGGCCCGCACCGGTCCCGCCCGCGCCTGCTGCCGCGACCTCCGACAAGGCCGCCGGGACTCCTGCCGAGGAAGCGAAAGCCCTGGCCCTCGACGCCTACCGGGCGATGTGGCAGGACATGGCCGACGCGGCGACCACGTCGGACTGGCAGTCCCCGGCGCTCGCCCGCCACGCCACCGCCGACGCCCTCTCGACGATCTCCCGCGGCCTCTACGCCGACCACTACAACGGACTCGTCACCAAAGGCGCGCCGGTCACCCGCCCGACGGCCACCAACGCCCAGCCCGCTGCCGCACCGTCGAGCGTGACCGTCCTCGACTGCGGCGACGACAGCAACTGGCTGAAGTACCGCGGCGACACCGGACAACCCGCCAACGACGGCCGGGGCGGACGCCGCCGCATCACCGCGCTGGTGAAGAACACCGGCGACCGCACCTGGAAAGTCGCCGCCTTCGCCGTCCGGGACGTGGGGACATGCTGACCCGGGTCGCGGCCGCGGGCCTCGCCGCCGCGTTCGCCCTCGCCGCAGCCGACGTCGCGTCCGCAAGCGGATGGGGGAGCGTGGACTGCACCAACTCGCCGTCCCCGTACTGCCAACTCGACGCCCAGCAAGGCACGGCAAGAACCAGCCCCCCATCCGGGCGCGAGCGTCCGCTGCACGGCACTCCGGCCCGCCCGCACACCGGATCACCCGACGGGCAGCCGGGCGACGACATCGCCCTCGACGACGACCGGCGCGCGCACTGCTCGTACGTACGCAGCGACTACCGCCCTCCGCCCGGCGTCACGACCGCAGGACACATCCGCCGCCCCGAACCCGCGGAACGAACGCACGCCGTCACGGTGGCGGCCACGGCGCGCGCTGCGGACGCCGCCGCAGCAGGCGCGTGGTACGTCTACCGATGCGCCGGCGGGCCCGGGCACGACGCCCTCTACCGGCCGCCGGTCTTCATCCCCGACCGACAGCAACCCGACGCCGCACCGGCTCCCAGCCCCGAGCAGCTCGCCGTGCAGGCCCGGTCGCAACTGCGCCTCGCCGGACCGCGCGTGGCGTCCAACCCCGCCGGTGCCCAGCTCGTCGCCGTGCCGACCTGGCTGTGGATCCGTCACGAAGACTGGATCCCGCGCAGCGCCACCGCGACGGCAGGCGACGTCTCCGTCACCGCCACCGCAACCCCGGCCGAGGTGACGTGGTCGATGGGCGACGGAACCACCGAGACCTGCACCGGACCCGGCCGCGCGTTCACCGCCGCCGACCCGCACGTGGCGTCCCCGGACTGCGGACACACCTACCGCAGGTCCTCGGCCGCCGCACCGAACGGCGCCTACCCCGTCGTCGCGACCGTCCGCTGGACCGTCGCCTGGGCGGGAACCGGGGCCTCGGGCACTGTGCCCGACCTGACCACCGAGACCGCCGCCAGCTTCCGCGTCGCCGAAGTCCAAGCGCTCGGCACTGCCCCGCGCTGATCGCGCCCGCCTCGCCTCGCACCCGCACCGCATGGAGACGCAACCCCGGAGGACCCGCATGGCCCGATCGGCACCGCCTGCCCGCGAACCCGCGTCCGACGCAGGCACTCCGGCGTGGCTCGACCGCACCGGCAACCCCGCGGCGGCGCCGAGCCCGCGCCGCCGCTTGCCCTTCCTGCTGACCGGCGCGCTCCTGGTCGTCGGTTGCGTCGCCGGCTCCCTCTGGTGGAACACCGCCGAAACCGGCCGCACCGACGTCCTCGTCATCGCCAGACCGGTGCCGATCGGGCACCTGCTCGCCGCCGGCGATCTGCGCACCGCGTCGGTCGCAGTCCCCGGTGACGTCGACACCGTCGCGGCCCGGGATCTCGACCGGGTCGTCGGCCGGCCGGCGGCGACCGGCCTCGACCCTGGGACGCTGCTGTCGGGCCACAGCCTGGGCGGGCCGACGACCCCGGTTCCCGGGCACGCCGTCGCGGCGGTCGCGCTCAAACCGGGCCAGGTGCCGCCACGGCTGGAGACCGGAACGACGGTGACCGTCGTCGTCACTCCGCCGCCGCCCGGCGCCCCCGTCGCCGCGCCCGCCGGAACCCAGTGGCCCGCCGTCGTGATCGACGTCCAGCAGGAAGGAACCGACCAGACCACCGTGGTCTCACTCGACCTCGACGCCCAGGACGCGCCGCTGGTCGCCCAAACCCCGCCCGGGCAGCTCGCCCTCGTGCAAGTGCCCGCCGCCGGAGGCCGCTGATGCTGATCGCGCTCTGCTCGGTCCACGGCTCGCCCGGCGTCACCACCACCACGCTCGCCCTGGCCGCGCACTGGCCGCTGCCCGCCGGCACCCGCCGGCTGGTCGTGGAATGCGACCCGGCCGGAGGCGAACTCCACACACGGCTGGGACTCGCCGGCACACCGGGCCTGACCAGCCTCGCCGCCGCCTCCCGCCACGAGGGAGAACGAGCCGGGCTGTGGGCGCACGCCGTTCCCGGCCCGGCCGAGACCTCCGTCGTCACGGCCCCGATCTCGGCCGCGCACGCCCGCATCGCACTGGGCGTCCTCGCGCCCTTCGCCGCCGACCTCCTGCGGCGCGAACGCCACTACCGGTCCCTGGTGCTGGCCGACTGCGGCCGGATGGATCCCGCCTCGCCCGCCGAGGCCATCGCCCGCCGCGCCGACCTGCTCGTGGTGATCAGCCGCGCCCGCCCCGCCGACATCGCCCGTCTGGCTCCGCGACTGCCTGACCTCGCGACCTGGACGCCCCGCCCAGCGCTGCTGCTGACCAGTCCTGGCATGTCCACGCGAGACGTCGAGTCTGCGCTGCGGGTCCGTACCGCGGGCCGGATTCCGCACGACCGGGCCGCGGCCTGGCGTGCCCGCGTCCCGCGCAGCCGCGCCTACCGCACGGCCGTCACTGCGATCGCTCGCGCGCTGACCCCGGCTGCCCCGACCGCGACACCGCCGTCCCCGCCAAGCCGCTCGGTCGACGAGCCTGCCGGCACGTCGACCGGGGGCGCCGGCATTGCGCTTGCGCCGCTCGCGCACCGGGCTTCGCCGGTCGCGCCTTCGCCTTCCGGCGGCAACCCCGCCACCGGAAAACCCCAACCAGGGAAGGGAACACCATGAACATCACCAAGATCGCCAGCGCCCTGCTGTTCGCAGCTCTCGCCGTCGGCGGGCCCCTCGCCATGGCAAGCACTGCCAGCGCCGCGCCCGGACACCACCACGTCGCCGCGCCGACAGACAACTCCGAATCCTTGACCGGGCACGTCCATCCCGACGGCACCCGGATCGGAGGATTCTGACCACCGCAACGCCTCGACCGGCATAGCGACAAACTCCGTCCGCCGCGCAGGCACGAGCCTGCGCGGCGGACGTTTCGCATTTCACCGCGCGCGACGATCCCGGCACCACGCCCCCGAGCCGCCTCAACCGACAGCCACTGTCGGTTGGACCGGCCGCGCACCAGACCGGCACAGGACCGGCACACAACTGTCGCCTGCGGTTTCCGGCTCATCCCGACCGCATCGGTCCATTGTGGAACCAGGGCGTGCACCTGACCCGTGCGCGTCGGGCGCCGACCGACAACCGCTGCCACGTCCGGACGGGCAGGCCCGCGACCCAACTCCTCCGCCCGGGCCTCGCCGCCCCCGGCGGAACGCCGTCAACGATTTCGCGCTCCACCCTGCGGTTGGCGGTCTCCGACAGTCCCCGTACAGCCCAAGCGGGTGGTGTCGACGTGGCGCGCCGGGGGCATCAGCCGCGATCGGATTGGTAGCTGCGCGCTCCGGTCAACACTTCGTCGGCGACATCGGGGAGAGCGCGGCCCGTGGCGAGGGCGGTGGCGCGCAGACGCAGCAGCGCCTCGGTCATGTCGGTGCCCAGTTGGGCAGCGGCAATCCCGCTGGCCTGGTGGACTTTGGTCCATCGGGTGTGCAGGCGGCCGGAGAAGATCCGATCCAATGGGTTCCGGTCGGTGTCCGAAGCGTCTGGGGTGGCGTGCTCGAGCAGCAGGCTCCGGATGAGTGCGGCGAACCGCCGCGCGTCCTGATGGTGGCCGAGCGGCAATCCGCCCGGCCATCGGCGGTGAATGGAGAGCACGGCCACCGGGACACCGCCGGCCACGACGGGCAGGTCGAGCGCGAACCGCAGGCCGGCGCGGGCGGCGGCACCGGCGAACAGCGGCCAGCGTCGCTGCTCCGCCGGGTCCGCGAGATCGGGGGCGGACACCTCCTTGACCTCGGCCCGGCAGGCCCAGGCCGGGCCGTCGCCGAGCATCGCTTGCGCTTCGGCGAGGCCCTCGCTGGCCAGATGGGTGGCGTATACCGGCTCGATCAGCGCATGCAGCCCGCTCAGGTACAAAGCGACGCCCGAAGCGTCGAGCTCGGCCACACAAACCGCACAGATGTGCCGGACCGCCACCGGCACACCTTCGGCATCCGCTAATCCCTCAATTGCCTCGGCCAGCTGTGCTTGCCGCTCGTCGGAGGTCATCGCCACCACCCGCCCTGGCACATCCTGAGGTCGCCAGTCTAGCTGTCAGGTCCCGGCGGGAGGGTCGGTTGTGTTGATCGGTGCCGGGATCGCCGCCCAAGCAAGGGCGGCCGGTCGAGGCAGGCCGGCCATGCTGTCAGGTGCGCCTCGACCAGTTTTCGCCGGGCAAGGTCGCGATGCCGCAAAGTGAGCTGGTGCCACCGTCGCCGCTCCCGGTTGCCCCGCTCGGCGGAGGAGGCTACGGCGGCCCTTCAAAGACCTTGGGTGGTACACGGCGCGGCTTCAACCGTTCTTTCCGATGTGAGGACGTCCGACGAAAACGTGGAATGCCCAAGACATGAATTGTTCAGCGCGCGCAGTCATGCCGAACCGATGCACCTGCTCCTCTCGGAGGCGGTTTCCCGGACATTTCGCCGGTCACGCGGTCGGCTGTGCCGCCAGCTCCGCACAGCCGCACCTCGCTGCGAAAGGCGTGCTGCTCGGTGTTTCTCGACATCCGATCGCCACGGCCACCGCTTGCATCTGCGCCTTCGTGACAGTCGTGGGCGGCAGCGGGAATTGATGACGGGTGGAGTCCGCCAGCTGGCAAGCCGAGGTCAGGTGCGGTTGGGCCCCTGGCACAAATTTCCCCGTTGCGCCGGGTTCGGTCGATTGCGGCGGAGAAACACGGTCGCAATCGAGGGACAAACCCCCGCGGCTTCCTTACCCGACTGTCGTTCTCGTTTGGACTGGCAGCGCACAGGATCGGCACATAACCAGCACAGGACTGTCGCCAGTCTTTCGGGTCCAGCGGTGCAGTATCGGTCCATTGTGGAACTGCGAAGCGGTGCGCACTCGATGTGATTGCGCCGCAGGCAATCAGTCGTCGCGGACATCCCGTCCGAACGGCGCCGGCGAGCGGCCGGAACAAACGAATCCGGAGGGCAACACTCATGACCGATCTGCACCGTCGCGAGCCGGCAGGCGGGAACGACGCAGCGCCGGCCGACTCGGCGGAGTCCCGGCTGAAAGCCCGTCTGCTGAAGGCGTTGGAGTCCGAGCTGCCGCGGCGGTTGCGGGCGGTCGACGTCGCCGACGTCGCCTTCGTCCCGGTGTCGGCGCGACGCGACACGGCTCGGGGCGTGCTGTCCGGCGTGCTCGCGCAGCACGACGAGGACGAGCTCGCGGCGGGCCGGGTTCTTCCGGGCAGCGAGGTCGGCAAGCGGCTGGTCGAGCAGGTCCTCGACGAGGTGTTCGGGCTGGGCGGGCTGGAAGCGCTGCTGGCTGATCCGGAGGTGGAGACGATCGTGGTGAACAGGTTCGACCGGGTCTTCGTGCAGTACGCCTCCGGCCGCCGCGAGCAGGTGGCGGCGGTGGCCGGGTCGAACGAGGAGCTGACGGAGCTGGTGCGGTCGCTTGCAGCGCGCGCGTCCTCGGAGGAGCGGCGTTTCGATCGCGGGTCGCCGGCGTTGAATCTGCAGCTGCCTGACGGCGCGCGGATGTTCGCGGTGCTCGGCCTGACCGCGGGCGGGGTGACGGCGTGCACGATCCGGCGGCACCGGTATCTCGTTGCGTCGCTGGCGAAACTGCGCACGCGCGGCACGATCGACGTCGGGCTGGAGCGGTTCCTGCGCGCGGTCGTGCGGGCGCGGAAGAACGTGCTGATCACCGGCGGCACCGGCGCGGGCAAGACCACGCTGTTGCGTGCGCTGGCGTCGGAGATGGGCGCGGGGGAGCGGATCGTGACCGTCGAGGACGCGTTCGAGCTGGGGCTCGACCGCGATCCCCGCCTGCACGCCGACGTGGTCGCGTTGCAGGCGCGGGAAGCCAACGTGGAAGGCGAGGGCGCGGTCGACCAGGCGATGCTCGTGCGGTGGAGCCTGCGGATGAACCCGGACCGCGTGATCGTCGGCGAGATCCGCGGGCCCGAGGTCATTCCGATGTGCAACGCCATGAGCCAGGGCAACGACGGCTCGATGGCGACGATCCACGCGTCGAGCTCCGGGATCGCCTTCACCCGGCTGGCGTCCTACGCGGCGCAGAGCCCGGAGCGGCTGCCGCTGGAGACCACGGCCTTGCTGGTGGCATCAGCGGTGCATTTCGTCGTGCATCTGGCCCGGACGGCGGACCGGAGCACCCGGGCGGTCGCGTCGATCAGGGAAGTCGTCGGCGCCGAGCACGGTCTCGTGATCTCCAACGAAATCTACCGGCCCGGCCCGGACGGGCGAGCCGTGCCGATCGCGGGCGCGTTGCGCACCGACACCCTCGACGAGCTGGTGTCGGCGGGATTCGACGTGCAGCTGCTCGCCCAGCCGACGGGCTGGTGGCCGCGGTGACCGGGCCCGGCAGCGCTGCCGTCGCCGGCGGATTCGGCGCGGGCCTCGGAACCGGGCTCGTGCTGCTGGCCTGCTCCGTCCACGCTCGCGCGACTGGTCTGCGGCTCCGTGTGCGCGCCGCGGCGACGCGCGCTGGCGACGCGGCCAGTCGACCCCGTCGAGGGCTGGCGCTGCGCGCGGGCGCAGCGGGCGGTGCGGCCGTGCTCGTCACGGCGGTGACCGGGTGGATTGCCGGCGGCGTGCTGGCAGGGGCGGCGGCATGGTTTCTGCCGGCGCTGATCGGCCCGGACCGCGTATCCGGGCGTCGCATCGCCCGCGCGGAGGCGATCGCGTCGTGGACGGAGATGCTGCGCGACGTCCTGTCGTCCGCGGCCGGCCTGGAGCAGGCGGTCACGGCGACCGCGGCCCTGGCCCCCGCGCCGGTCCGGCGGGAGGTCCTGGCGCTGACCGCGCGGCTGCACTCCGGGCAGCGGCTGCCTGCCGCGTTGCGCCGGCTGGCGGGCGAGCTCGCCGACCCCACCGCCGACCTTGTGCTTGCCGCGCTGGTCCTGGCATCCCAGCAGCCGACCCGCCGCCTTGCCGACCTCCTCGGCTCGCTGGCGGCCGCGGCCCGCCAGCACGTCGCGATGCGGCTGCGCGTCGACGCCGGCCGCGCCCGCACCCGCACCTCGGCACGAGTGATCGCCGCGACGACACTGGCCTTCGCCGCCGGAGTGGTCGCCTTCGACCGCGGCTACCTCGAGCCCTACGACACCCCTGCGGGGCAAGCGATCCTCGCGGCCGTCGGGTGCCTGTTCGCGGCGGGTTTCGCGTGGCTGTCGAAGATCACGGCCGGAACCGGCACTGCACGGGTGCTGACCCTCGAGCCGACTCCGGCCGCGGACAGCGCACCACGCGGCGGAGGTGCCCGGCCATGACCGTCTCGCTGCTTCTGGGCGTCGGAGCCGGTGCAGGGCTGGCCCTGGTGCTGGCCTGGGCCGCGCAGGCAGCGCCTCGGCGGGCCTGGCCCGCCAGGAACACGGAACCGGCACGCTTCGCCCGGTCGGCGAGCGCGGTCGCGGATCCTCCGACCGCCACGCTGCGCTTCGGGGCCCTCGCGTCCGTGCTGCGACGAACAGGGCTTCCCGGGGCGTCGGTGCGGCGGGATCTGCGTGTGATCGGCCGGGAACCCGACGCTCACCTGGCGGCGAAAGCGCTGCTGGCGACGGCGGGCCTCCTGGCGCCGTGGGCGCTGCAGGCTGGACTCGCAGTGCTGGGCGCCTCGCCGGACCTCGCGATCCCGGCGGCCGGCACCGCAGGACTGGCCGCGGCAGGGTTCGTCGGTCCCGATCTCGCCGTCCGCGCCCGCGCGACGCGGGTGCGACGGGAGTTCCGCGCCGCGTTGTCGGCCTTCCTCGACCTGGTCTCCATCACCCTCGCCGGCGGAGCCGGCGTCGAGAGCGCGCTGGTGGCCGCCGCCGCGGCCGGGCACGGACCGTCGTTCGACCGCATCCGCCACGCGCTGCGGGAGGCACCGACGGCACGCACCACGCCCTGGCGGATGCTGCACCGCCTCGGCGAGGAACTCGACGTCGGCGAGCTGAAAGAGCTCGCCGCGTCGATTTCCCTGGCCGGCACCGAAGGCGCCCGCATCCGGGCATCGCTGGCCGCGAAAGCCGATGCGCTGCGCGCACACCAGATCTCGGACGCGGAAGCCGAAGCACACGCCGCCACCGAACGCATGGCGCTGCCGGTGACTCTGCTGTTCCTCGGCTTCCTCGCGTTCATCGCCTATCCGGCCGTCACCCAAGTCCTCAATGGACTGTGAAAAGCCCGTCAGTTCAAGAATTCTGAAGCCTTGATCGGCCGGAACCGAAGGACGGAGGTGCTGAAATGATGCTACGAGAACCCTTGAGTTGTCGAACTGGCGGCGTGGCTGGTGACCGTTCGGGTGTAGCGCTCGGAGCCTTGAGTCGTGATACCGAAGAAGTCGCTGAGGCGGCGGGCATCTCCGTCGGTCGCCGTTGCTTCGTTCAGGATGCGGTCCTGGCGGATTGCGTCAGCGGACGCGCCGATGGTGTTGCTGATCCAGCTTGGTGTGACAGCGCATGTTCTGACGCCGGTGTGCCCGTTGATGAACAGGTGTGGGTTGACTGTGTTGGGCCATCGTCGTGCGCGTTCGTTCAGCCAAGCGGTGATCTTCTCCTGAACGTGTGGCGCCACCGGGACCGTGCGCTGCCCGATGTGGAGTCGACGGTCGTGAAGGTCGGTCAGCAGGAGGCGTCGCAGTTCGCTCGACCGCAGCGCGTGAAAGGCGACGAGTGCGGCCAGGGCCTCGCGGACTGGTTTGCCGCAGTTGAGCGCCTCACGAACTTTGGTGAGCTCCATAGGCATGGGTTGGCTTTCCCGTACCACGATGCGGGGCAATCTTGTTGCCGGGTTGGTGAAGATGACCTGCTTGCCTTTGAGGACCCGAAACAGGTCGCGCAGGGCCGACAGAGTTCGCCGCTGGTCCGAGGCGGAGTCAGGAAGGACATCGAGAATGGCCTGCCGGTCGATCTCGCGCAAGGATTTGTAGCCGGCGTCGGCCCAGGTCTTCAAAGTTGCCCCGAGGCTGGCAACGTAGCGGCGGAGTGTGGATTCGCCGGTTGGTTTGTAGCGAGGCGGTGTTGTGGTGCCGTGTCGCCGGACGTCGAACCACTGGCCGAACTCCTGGGCCAGCTGTTCAGGCAGCCGTGCCGCGTGCTGAGCGAAGAAGCCATCCAAGGCGGATTGCCGGTCGTCGTCGAGCATTCCGGCGGAAGCGAGGACTTCCAGGACCGACTTGAGGTTGTCGACCCCACGCCCCTTCGTGACCGCGGCAACGTCGCTGACGGGAATGGCTGCCCCCGGAGTGTCCTGCAGGGCAAGCAGAATTCGGATTACGCCACGGGCGTTGACGACGAGGGCGTCGCGCCAGCCGAAGCTGGCAGCATGATCGAGAAGCACGTACTCCAGGGCGGCTTCCAGGTCCGGCAACGGCGGATCGAGGGGACACCGTCGCGTGCGTGGATGCCGCCGGGGCAGGTCGAACAGCGTCAGCTGGCGGTGAGCAACCGGGTAGTGCGCGGGCCAGCGGCGCGGATGGCAGGACTCGACAACGGGATCGGGCCGTTTCTCGCGGAACAGGTCGGCAAGGAACAACTGCTGACCAAGTCTGTTGGCCTCGCGAACGTCCATGCTTTGGTGTGCGGGCCGGACCAAGTGGGCCTGACGGCAGCACAAGCGGCAGTAGCCACGAGCGTTGACAATGACCAGCCGCAGACACGACGGACATGGCGCAGCCGGCTGCGGAAGCCGTTTGTGCCAGCTGTGGCATCCCTGGCAGAGGCCGCCGTAGGTGCGCGTGACACCCCAGGCCAGGCAGTCCCTGCACGACTCGACAACCGGTGCCTGCCGATGGCAGTGGCGACACAGATTTCCGGCGTAGTAGTCGTCGGTCGAGCCGCATCTCTTGCAGTGCGGCGGACGCTTCCACACTCGCGGAACACAGTCGTAGCAGCACTCGCGCCCGTAGTAGGGGCGCGGCTTCACGCCGCAGCGGGTGCACTGTCTGACCTTGGTCATGCCGGTGGTGTCGTCCGGTTGCGCCCGAGCCGAGGACGAACGACAGCCACACCGTCCGCAGTCGCGCGCTCGCGTCGAGCGGGCCGTCGAGCTGCGACTTTTTCGGGTTCACAGATCAACAGGTCCGAGGGCTGGCAGTCCAGGACCGCGCAGATGATGTCGAGGTCATCAAGCCGGATGGTGGTCGGCGAGCCGGTCCACAGGCCGGACATCTTGCCCGCGCTGATCTCCAGGCCGGCCTCGGCCAGCCGCCGCCGGAGTTCAGTGGACTTCCAGATCCCGCGCTCGGCGGCCTTGAGCCGCAGATTCCACAGCACCGGATCACTCCTGTTCGTCAGCGAGACGCGCTGCCACCCGATTGTTCGCGGCGTCCCAAGCTTGCTCGATGTGCTCGGCCTGGACATGGATGTAGCGAGTCGTGGTCGAAAGCCATTCGTGGCCGAGCAAGTCCTGGATCGCCTTGAGATCCACGCCGTGCGCGTAGAGCGACGACGCACAGAAGTGCCGGAGCCCGTGCGGCGTCAGCGTGCCCTCCCAGCTGGGGAGCCAGCGAGACACCGCATCGGCCAGACCCGAGCGCAACGCGTCGTCTCCAGCTCGAAGGCACCTCCCGGTGTCGCGGTCACGTCGTTCGCTGGGCAGCATCGGGGCGTCCGGGTCAGCCCAGTCGTCTCCGAACTGATGACGAATGTCCATGAGCCACCACGACATCAAGGCGTCAACGGAGTTGATTGCGGGGACCAGGCGGGTCTTGGGGCCGCGTCCGCAGCTGCCCTTGCCGAACCGCACATGCAGCTTTCCGTAGTCGCCCAGATCAGGACGCCAGTCGCGGATGTCGAGCATCACGGTCTCCTGAATCCGCAGGCCTGCCCGACGCCACAGCGATGCGGCGAAGTAGTCACGTGCCGCTGGCAGGAACTTGCGTGCTTCCTTGAGGCTGGCGGCCCAGGCGCTGAACAAGGTGTCGACCTCGGATTCCGAAGGGGGCACGCGACCGGCGCCGTGTTCGGTGCGGGCCGGTCGATTGTGCTCATCGATCGGCTGGCTAAGAACGTGACCAGTAAGCGCGTGAATGTCGCCCTGGTACCGGGAGATCAGAAAGTCGTAGTACCCGGCCAACGACAACGCTTTGTGCCGGACAGTGGACTTCGCCGAGCCACGCTCGCGTCGGAGGTAGACGAGGTATCGGTCGGCGTCGGCTGGCTCGGCTGTCCATACTGGACGCCCAAGAAAGTGGATGAAGTCGAACACGACCGCGCGTTCACGGGAGACGTAGCTGTCGGTCAGTCCAGCGCCGACCATCGCCAGCGCGTACTGGTCGACCAGTTCCTGCTCGAAGTCCTCAAACTCCTGTGGCGTCCGAAGCCGCTGGGCGGACCCGAGCGAACGCGCCACCGCCAGCGCCATAGGCACCCCACTTCAACGGAGACGACCAACCAGCACAATCTCCGACATCTCTTCAGGATTCGCGACCGGACGTCAACATCTCCACGCGATCGAGTGAACCCACCACTACCTGCACAGCAGGCCAAACCAAAGATCTCGCCCGCGAACGAACTCGCGGGTATCCCGACACCCGGCGAAACAACGGCCGTGACAACGAAAGTCGACCAGAAGGGGAGCCGGCGTGACCGACGACCTGCATCTCGCATGGGTTCTGCTGCGCGCGGAAGCCGCCGCGCTGCGCGCGCAACCGGACCGCGGAGAGATCACCACGACCGTGATCGTCACCGCGCTGCTGGCCATCGCAGCGATCGCCATCGTCGCGATCATCGTGGCGAAGTTGACCGCCAAAGCGCGCTCCATCGACCTCGGCGGGAGCTGACGTGCCCGCCTCCCGCCATGCGCAGGTCCGCGAACCGCCGGGGCGCGACCGCGGCGAAGCGACCGTGGAACTCGTCCTCGCGGCGCCGTTGCTGATGCTCGCCCTGCTCGCCATCATCCAGTTCGCGCTCTGGTCGCACGCCACCCATGTCGCGCAAGCCGCAGCGTCGCAAGCGCTGGCCGCGGCACGAACCCAGAACGGCACCGCCGCCGCCGGTCAGCGCGCCGGCCGACGTCTGCTCGACCAGCTCGCCGGAACATCTCTGCACTCGCCGCGCCTCGTCGTCGACCGCGGACCGGCGACGGCCTCCGCGACCGTGGCCGGCGAAGCCGCCGCCGTCCTGCCCGGCTTCCGATTGCCGGTGCACGCCGAAAGCGTTGGCCCCGTTGAGAGGTTCGTCCCGGACACCGCCGCAGCCGTCCTCCCCGGCCGCGGGCTCCCGGCCGGCGCAGACCAAGGAACCCCATGACCAGACACACCTCGCCGGTGCGCGTCGCGTCGTTCGCCGACGGCCCGGACACCTTGGTGCTCAACCCGGCCGTGTCCTCGGCCCGCTGGACCCGGGAGCGCGTCCGCGCCGCGGTGCGCCCGGGCGGCGTCGCGGCCGGGCTGCTCGGGGCGGCCTTCACCGCTGCCGCCGTCATCGGCGCAGGACACGGCTGGGCAGGCGCGGGCGCGTGCGCTGGGGCCGTCGTCGCGCTGGCCGTCACCGGAATCAGCGCGTGGAGAAACGCCGCCGGCCTGCTCACCGAGCACCGCCACCCCGTCCCGTCACTGCAGTGCCGGATCGAGCGTCGCCGAGGCGAGTTCTTCTACCGGCTCCGCGACTTCCGGGACCTCTCGCCGGCCGTCTGCAAGACGGTGTCCGATCTCCTCGCCTGCGTGAACGAGCTGCACCGTTCCCGCGCAACGGCCTGGCTGGACCCGACCGTCCTGGAACAGGCCCACATCGCGGTCTGGGACGTCCTGTGCTGCCTCGACAGGACACGCGATGCCCGCACGCTGGCGGCCGAACTCGCGCACGACTCATCCCGGGCCGACCTCGCCGACCTCGCCCGGGTCGCGGTCGAGCGCATCGACCGCAGTGCCGCGGAGGTCGCGGCCCGGCTGCGCAGCTGCACCTGCTTGACCCGGGCCTGGGAGGACAAGCTCGCCCGTCGTGACCAGGCGGCCCGGACCGAACGCGTGCTCGCCGAACTGCCCCGACTCGACGACGTGACCCGGATGGCCGCGGCCGCCGAGGACCTGTCGCGCGGGGTCTTCGCCTACATCACCGCGGCACGCGATCTCACCGGCACCGGACCGTTCGCCTGGGAACTCCCGCGGTCGGCCTGGCCGGACCTCGCGGCGAACCGAGCCGCGACTGCCGCGCCGGACGATGCCGATTGCAGCGCGGCGGAGCGCCGCGGGGACGGTCGACGGTCGGATCGGGGGTCGGCGACGGCGGAGGCGGTCCTGCTGGCGCCGGTGCTGGTGCTGGTGATGGTGTTCGTCGCCGTGGTGGTGCACCGCGGCGTCGATGCGCGCCTGCGGCTCGACGACGCTGCCCACCAGGCAGCGCGCGCCGCGAGCCTGCAACGTTCGAGCCCCGCGGCCGCACGCGCCGCGCAGGACACCGCACAGGCGGCGTTGGCCCGCGCCGGCGTCGCATGCCGGAACCTGCAGACCACGACCAGCGCCGGCCTCACCGCCGGGATGCCCGTCACGGTCGGCATTTCCTGCACGGTCGACTTCGGTGCGGGCCGCCCGCTGGGCGTGCCGGCGAGCCTCGCGATGCACGCGAGCGCCAGCGAGATCGTCGACCTTCACCGGTCCTCGCCCGGCGGCGGCACGCCGTGACCGTCCGCGGGCTCGGGTGTTGGTGGCGTGCGGGCCGCGGCCAGCTGACGGCGTTCGTCGTGACCGTGATGCTCGGGCTGCTGGCCATGGCCGGGCTGAGCCTCGACGGCGGCCTCGCGCTCGCCACCCGCATCCGCGCCGACGGCGAGGCCGAGTCCGCGGCCCGCGCCGGCGCCCAAGCCGTCGACATCGCCGCCTACCGGGCCACCGGCCGGATCCGCCTGGACGCCGCCCGCGCCGACATGCTCGCCCGCCGCTACCTCGAGGGCATCGCAGCGGCGGGCACGGTCGCCGTCGGCGGCGACACCGTCACGGTCGAGGTCACCCGTACCTACCGCACCCAGCTGCTGTCGCTGATCGGCGTCCGCGACATCCCGACGCGCGGGCACGGCGCAGCGCATCCGCAACGCGGCATCACCGGACTCGAACCCTGACCACGGCTTGACCATCACGATCAGGAGGACACGGCATGGTCGCCTCGGAAGAAGAGATCGCCCGCCGGCTTCAGGAACGAGACTCGCAACGCAGCGCCCGCCGCGCCCAGGCGGCCGCCGGCGTGGGCGCGCTGGCCCGCAGGCAGGCCGAACTCGCCGGGCAGCTGGCCGACCTCGAACGTGAGATCGGCGAGGTCCTGGCCGCGGCAGGCGACGTCATCGACCTGCCGGAGCTGGCCCAGGTCACCGACGTCCCGGCCGCCGCCCTCGCGCGCTGGCGAGACCAGGCTGCCAAGCCCGCCCGCAGCGGCAAGCGCAAGCGCCCGAGCGCGACGAAGAACGACCCTGCCGGCACCGGCAGTCAGGCCGCCGCTGCGACGCAGGCCGCACGCCCCGCAGCACCCGCGCGGCCTGCACCGGATGGGCCCGCCGCCAGCGGGGCAGCGGTCGGCGCGGCGAGCAGCTGATGGCGGCGTCTCGTCGGGTCGGGATCGCGCGCTTCGCGCGGCTGCTGGGAAGGGCGGGGCGCGGGCTGCTCGCGGCCGTCGTGCTGGCCGCGCTGGCGGCCGGTCTTCCGGCGGCGCTGATCCGCGGCGCGGGGTGGCCCCTGCCCGACCACCTGCCGACCCCGCACGAGATCGGGTCGGTGTTGACGGCGCCGACGTCGACGCATTTCCTGCTCGACGCACTCGCCTGCCTGGCGTGGCTGATCTGGCTCGTGTTCGTCATCGACGTCGCGGTCTGCGCAGCAGAGGTCGCCCGAGGCGCCCGGTGGCCGCAACTGCGACGGCAGACAGGCCCGGTGCGGCGCGTCGCGGCCGTTCTCGTCGGCGCCCTGCTGCTCGCTGTCATGGGCCGCACCGCCACCGCCGCGCCTGCCGCCCCGCCCGCGTCCGCACCGCCCGCCGGCCACGCCGCGACCGCCGCTGCCCCGAACCCGCGGGTCGCCGGCGACCGCACCGGCACCCCGCTGCCGCGGTCCCTGCCTGCGGCCGGGCCGGGAACCGTGCGGGTCCGGCCACCGGCAGGCGGAGTGCACGACTCGCTGTGGCGGATCGCGCAACGCCGGCTGGGGGACGGAGACCGCTGGCCGGAGATCTGGGCGCTCAGCCGGGGCAGCGCCCAGCCAGGCGGACGTGTGCTGACCAACCCGAACCTCGTCCACCCCGGCGACGCCCTCCGCCTCCCTGCCGCCGACCCGCTGCCCGCCCTGCCTGCACCGTCGTCGGCGCCACCGGACCCGACGCCCGCGAGCGACGCTCCCGTCGGCGGACCAGCACACCCGGCTGCGAGCACGACCGCGCCGCCGCGCCCCGTGCCAGGCCGCACAGAGCCCGCCCCGGCCACCGCGCATCCCGCTGCCGACGCCGAGGACGAGCACGCTGGGGGCGCGGCGACGTGGGGCAGCGGCGAGGTGTTCGTCAGCCTGGGCCTGGCCGCGGCGGTCAGCGCTCTGCTCGTGCTCGCGCGACGGCGACGCCACGCGCGCTACCGGCCCGGCAGCGGCCGGCGCGACGACGACCTGCCCGTCGCGCCCGTGGTGTACCGGCTGCACCTGGCCCACCAGCGCGCCCGGCACCGCGACGAAGACAACGAACTCGAGGCCGCAGTCGACGAGCCCGCGCCGCACGAGGACCGGCCCGAACCCCGCGCTGGCGTGGCATCGCGATCGAGGCGCGTCGACACCGGGACCGAGAGCCGGGCGATCGTCGCCGCCACTGCCCGCGGCACCGGCACCAGACCGGCGGCACAAGCGGACGTCGCGCTCGACCCGGCCGCTGCCGGGTCCGGCGGCGAGTCCGTCGACCCGGCCGCGGGAGCGCAGGTCGCGTTCGACCTGGCGCGCACGCAGGGCCTCGGCCTGGTCGGGCCCGGCGGCTACGCCGCGGCCCGCGCCCTGCTGCTCACCCTCCTCACCGCCGCGCCCGACGGCGGATCGACGGCTAGGGTGTTCGTGCCCGCTGTCGATCTGGCCCGGCTGCTCGGCGTGCCGCGGCCCGCCGCCGGCCTGCCGGACTCGGTCTCCGTCGTGGCCGACCTGGACTCCGCGCTGACCGCTCTCGACGCCTCGGCGCCGCCCCGGCCCGCCGTCCTGATCGCGGCGCCGCCCCGCGAGCCGGGCCAGCAGGCACGGCTGCAGCAGCTGATCGACAACGGCGCCGGCCGCGGCCTCGCCGCGCTGCTGCTGGGCCAATGGCGTCCCGGGGCGACCGCCTACGTCACCGCGGGCGGGATCGTCTCCGCGACCGACCCCGGCCCCGGCGAACCCCTGCGCGGCACCCGCGCCTTCACCCTGCCCGAGACCGCCACCCGCGACCTGCTGAGGTTCCTGCGCGCCGCGCAACCCCTCAACGCCCCCGCCGGCGCGAGCGACGACGCCGAACCGCACAGCCGCGCCCGCTCGCCTCGCCCGACGCCGGCGTCACCGGAGGAGGCTGCTCCTTCCCCGCCGGAGCATTCCGGAGACGGCTCGGGTCGTCTGGAAATCACCTCGGGTCCGCCCATGCCGGAACCGGCTCCCGGCGACTCCGGCGGCGAACCGCTCCCGCCGGTGCCGCCGACCGCTGCGGGCGCGAGGGCGCCGGTGCCGCTGGTGCTGACGGTGTTCGGCGCTCCAGCCCTGCACTGGCGGCCCGAGGCCGCACGACCCGAGGACCTGCGCGACCTGTCCGGCGAATTCAGCAGCCGCCCGGTCGAACTGCTGGTGTTGCTCGCTGTCCACCCCGGCGGGGTGTCGCGGGACGGGATCGTCGACGCCCTCTGGCCCGACGCGCCGCCCCGCAACCCCGCCAGCGTCCTGCGCACCGTGCTCTCCCGGATCCGGCGCGCCCTCGACACCGCCACCGGCCACGCCGTCGGCGAGCTCGTGGTCGCCGAGCACGGCCAGTACCGGCTCGACCCCAGGGTGGTGGAGGTGGACTACTGGGGCTTCGCCGACGCGGTCGCCGCCCGCCGCACCGCCACCACGCCCCAGCAGCGGACCGACGCCTACGAGGCGATCGTGACCCGCCACGGCCGCCCCCTGGCCGAGGGCCTGGAGGCCGAATGGCTCGCCGCCGCCCGGGAAACGACCCGCCGCGACGCGCTCGACGCCGTCGCCGCGCTCGCCCGCGTCCGAGTCGCCGACGACCCGGACTGCACCCTGGACCTGCTGGAGACCGCACGCGCGTTCGATCCCCACAACGAATTGCTCTACCGCGACATCATGCGCCTGCAGCACGCACTCGGCCGGCACGACGCCATCTCCCGCACCCTGACCCTCCTGCAGACCCGCCTGGCCGAAATCGACGCCGCTCCCACCTCGGACACCGTCGACCTCGCCCAGCGGCTGTGCGCCCGCGACACCGGGATGCCGGTCGACGCCGTCTCCCCGCCCGCGGCGCCCTGAACGAGCGAGCCGAAGGTTCTCGATGACCCGCCGGAACGGCAATCGAGACGACTATTCGCGTGCGACCGAGGCAATTGCGCGAAACAGCGGAATACCTCTATTCCCTGCCGTGATCCCGTTCGAGCCGATGCTAGCGTCGACCGCGGTGACACAATCGCCGAAAGCGAAGAAAAAGAATCCCGTGGACGCGATCCTGTATTCCGTGACGAAGTCGGCCCTGTCGCGCGCCGAGTGTTGCACACGACCGTCTCGCATCGCGAAGAATGCGGACCGGTGCCAGATGTGCGGCCGCGACGTCCAGCGCAGCGCCCGCGCCGCGTGCGCCGCGCGCCGCGTCCTCGCGCAGCCGCCCGGAGCCGCGCTTGCCGGCCGGGGCGTCGCGGAGGGCGACCGCCGATCGCGGTGCCGCCGACCCGGGCTATCGGTCTGGTCGTCCGGTATCCGCCTAAGTCGGATCCCCCAGTGCCAAGCGTTCCCGCAGCTCACGCCCCGTGCAACGGGATCCACCGGTGTCCCAGACTCGCTTGACGCCAAGCAGGCGAGCACATCAGGCCGGGCCGGCGTGTCAGGCGTCTCCGTCGTCGATCCCTCTGGGCTCGTCACTGCGGTCCGCTCGCCTTGTCCGCTTCTTCCTCCGGCTTGTTTCTTGAACAGAACTGCTTTCGCCTGCGGTCATACCGGCGGCCGGCGTGCCCATGCCGAACGGGCCGAAAATGGCTCGACCTGCATAAACGCCTCCGGGAAATGCGTGCCGATCGCGCCGAAATGTCGACGAAATTACCTGGAATTGGCCCGGGGGAAACTATTGTGCGGTGTTCGTGATCGAGTTACGTTTGTCGTGTCACCGGGAAAACCGGAAACCGCGACAAGCCAACCGTGTCGGGTGCGAATCATTGCCCCGGAATGTTGGAACACCAGCCATTGCCGAACGGCGGCTGCTGCGTGTCGCGCCGACCGAACCACGCGAAAGGACCCGACACCGTGACCACGCCAGCCAGGATTCCGGCCGACGACAGCGCGCCCGCTTCCCCGGGTGCGGCCAACCGACTGCGCAACGGCGAACTTCGCCGCATGGTGGCCGAACACCTCGCCGACGATCCCGCCGCCGTGCTGACCCCCGGCGCCATCGCGGCCAAACTCGGCGGGAAGTCGTCGGGCGCGGTCGGGAACGCGCTGGCGACGTTGGAAGCGCGCGGGGAAGCCGAAAGGGTCGGCGTCAACCCGGTCGCCTACCGCGCGACCAACAAGACCGCGGACGCCGCCAAGACCGCTGTCGTCACGCCGCGCGGAACCGCCGCCACCCCCGGTCCGCAGAAATCCGCCGCGCCGCCCGTCGCGCACGCGCTGGTGACCGGTCCCGTGCGCCGCCCGAACGGGCAGCTGTACCACCCGCGCCAGCTGTCCGGGCTGTCGGACGTGACCGCGCTGCGGCGGTTGCGCGAGGCGAACGTGTCCGCGCTCATGTACGGCCCGCCCGGAACCGGGAAGACCTCGGTGGTGGAGGCCGCGTTCGACGACCTGGTCACGATCCAGGGCGACAGCGACACCGTGACCGACGACTTCGTCGGCTCCTACACCCAAACCCCGGACGGCCGTTACGAGTTCGCCTACGGGCCGCTCGTGACCGCGATGCGCGAGGGGCGGGCGCTGTTAATCGACGACGCCACGCTCATCCCGCCGACCGTGCTCGCGGTGGTGTACCCCGCGATGGACGGGCGACGCCAGATCCTGATCAAAACACACAAAAACGAGGTCGTCGACGCCGCACCCGGGTTCTACGTCGTGGCCGGGCACAACCCCGGAGTGCACGGCGCGGTGCTGACCGACGCGCTCTCGTCGCGGTTCTCCGCGCAGATCCACGTGTCCACCGACTACGACCTCGCCGCCCAGCTCAAGATAGACAAGAAAGCGGTGCGCGTGGCGCGGAATTTGGCCGCACGGCAGAACAAAGGCGAGATCGGCTGGGCTCCGCAGCTGCGGGAACTGATCGCGTTCAACCGGATCGCCGAGGTCCTGGGCACCGCCGCCGCCGCCGGAAACCTGGTCGGCATCGCACCCGACGAAGACCGCGACGTGGTCGCCGACGCGGTGCGCAACGTGTTCGGCGCCAACGTCGCCCCGCTGTCGCTCGGGCCGCAGTTCTAGCCCGCGACCACCGCACCCCGAGACTGTCCGGAAAGGACCTGCCAGCCATGAGCACCCACGTAGCAGCACCCGCCGCCGCCCCGACCGCGATGTTCCCCGCCGCTCCCGGGTGGCTGACCCTGTCCGCCGCCTTCGGCGAGGAGGCCCCCGCGATCGCCGCCCGCGACGACCTGGTGGTCACCGTCGCCCCCGGCGCGGGCCACGGCGCCCCCGCTTGCTTCTTCCCCGACTTCGCCACCATCGAGATCGACGGGTCCTATATGGACAAAGGAGTCGACCCCGCCACCGTCGCCCCGCACCGGGTAGGGGACCGCAACCGCTACCGCACCGCATGGGGCTTGCTGACCCACGAATGCGGCCATGCTTGCCATTCCGCGTGGCGCGCTCCCGACGACGCGCCCCCGGGAGCCGTCGAGGCGGCGGACCTGCTGGAGGAAAGCCGCTCCGAAGCAGCGCAGGTGCGCCGCCGCCCGGACGACCGGTACTGGCTGCGCGCCAGCGTCACCAACCTCATCCTCGCCGACACCAAAGCGAACGACCCCGCCGCCGCACCGAAAATGACCCACCGGGACGCCGCCCGCAGCGCTGCGCTGCTGCTGGCGCGGGTCGACGGAGGCATCCTCAACCGCCGCGAAGTCGCGAGCGTCGAGCGCGTCGTGCGCGACGTCCTCGGCACCGACACCCTCGCCGAACTCCGCACGATCTGGCGCGCGGCGCACCGCACGGCCGACGACAACGCCGACGCCATGATCGAACTCGGGCGCCGATGGTGCGAAACCCTCGGCGCAGACCCGAACGAGCCGCCTCCCGCCCCCAGCGCCGCTCCCGCCGCCGTCAACGGGAGCGGGACACCCTCGCCGTTGGCGAACGCGATCACCCGCACCGTCGCCGCGATCGGCAGTGCGGTCGCCGCCGAGCCCGCTCCCACCGACCCCGCCACGCAGGCCATGGCCGCACGAGCCGCCGACGACCAGGCACGCCAGCAGGCACAGACCGCCGCGAACGCGGTCTTCGGCGCTGGCAACGGATACGACCCCGCCGCCCGCCACGTCCGGGGCGCCCGTGCACCGAGAACGACCGAACAAACCGCCGCGCGGCACCTCGCCCGCGCGCTGACCACCGCCGGACACCGGGACCGCACGGCCGCCAAAACCCGCTCCACGGTGCCGCCGGGACGGTTGCGGATGCGCGGCGCGATGACCGCCGACGCGCAACGCGCGGCGGGCGCGATCCCCACCGCCGAACCGTTCACCCGCACCACCCGCTCCGCCGTGCCCGCCCCGCCGCTGCGGCTCGGCATCGTCTGCGACGTCACCGACTCCATGAGAGCCTTCACCGCCCCCGCCGCGTCGGCGGCCTGGATCCTCGCCCACGCCGCCCGCCACACCGCCGTGCCCGCCACCACCGCGACCGTGCTCTTCGGCGCGGGCATCGTCACCCCGGTCACCCGCCCGGGCACGACACCCGCGAAGGTGACCGAATTCGGCACCCGCATCGGCGGGCACGTCATCGACACCGCGATCAACGCCCTCGACGGCGCCCTCGACCTGTCCCGCCCGACCGCCGCGCGGCTGCTGGTGATCATCTCCGACGGCGACTTCGAAGCCGAGAACCGGAAGCGAGGCCAGAAGTTGCTCGACCGGTTGCGCGACAGCGGTTGCGCAGTGTTGTGGCTGTCACCCGACACGTCGGGAACCACGCCGATGAACGGCGCCACCGTGCACACCTTGACCGACCCCGCCGCCACCGCCCGCGCAATCGGTCAGGCCGCCACCGCAGCCCTGCGCGCCACCCGCTGAACCGTTCCGCCGCCCGGGGCGCGGGCACCCCCGCGCCCCGGGCGACACCAGGCCGACGAACGCAACGGAAAGAAGCGCCGAACCATGACGACCACGCCGCCCTCTCCTCCTCCCTCACCCGCGCTGCCCGCACGCGACGGTCGACGACACCACCGAACCGCCCACCTCAGCCGACGCGGATGCGAAGGAGCGCCCCTGGCGAACACCGCCGCGAGTCTGCTCGGACGGGCCGTCGCCGACGGGAGTCGACGGGCCCGCCGTCGGGAGAAACCCTTGCACGCGAGGAAGGAGCGACTTCTGTGGGCCGTGCTGGCCGCCGTGGTGCCGGGCCCGTGGACCCCGGTGATCGTGCTGGCCTGCATCCTCGGCCGCACCGCCGAGCGCGATCAGAACACGGCTGACCAGACCGAACGCCCGCTGTGCCCGCCGCCCGATCCCTACGCCTGCGTCCCGGCGTGAACCAGCCGGGATCCCTGAGTTCCACCACGGCAAAGGAGTGCCACCTCATGTCGAGCTACACCGACTTCTACCTCGGGCGCGGCGAGCACGCCGAGTGGATCGGCTCCCTGCGCGGGGAGTGCTGCCCCGACAACTTTCTCGCCGTCCCGCCCCTGCGGCTGGCGTTGACCGCGACCGACGAGGACACCGTCCGCGCGGCGGTCGCCGATGCCCTCGTCGTGTGGGAGGACGAACGCCTCGGCCAGGGGTACCGACCGGAACTGGGCTGGCCGTGGCCCTGGTACAGCAGCCACAGCAGCAGCTGGATCATCGCTTTCGATCCGGAAGCCCAGGCCGTGTTCGTCACCGTGGGCGGCGGGGTCCGCTGGCACCGTATCGATCCGGCCGACCCGCGATTCCCCGAGGGCGACGATCCGCTCGGCCCGCCCGACATCCGCGCGTGGCTGCGCGATCCGGCCGCCCCGCCGTCGGTGCCGATGCCGCTGATGCGCGAGAAGCCCACCGTCACCCCCGCTGTCGGCGGTGACGTCCGATGAGCTTCTCGACGACGCACGACTTCTACCTCGGGCGCGGCCCGGGCGCCGAATGGCTCGGGTCGGTCCACCTCGGCGGCTGCGCTCGCGACGGCCTCGGCGAGATCGAGCGCGCCCGCTCAGCGGGCGGGTTCGCCGCCCTCGTCGACCTCTTCCTGCACGCCACCGACATCGACCAGGCCGGCGAGGTCACCTGTGCGGGCCGCGAGTGGCCGTGGCCCTGGCCCACCAGCCACGGCACCGACTACGTCCACGCCTTCGACGCAGGCGCGGTGTGGACCGCGCAGCGCGGCGACCGCTGGTCGACGCGCGCGGGGGAGTACATCCCGCCCGGGCCGGACGAGGACCCGCTGACGTTCCCGCACGGGCGCGACACCTGCGGCTACACCGGGATCGACGCCGCCGACACCACCGCCCGCCGCTACGGCCCGCTGCTCGGCGCGACGCACCGCCACGACCTGCACCAGCTCGGACTGCGGATCCTGGCCGACCTCACCGGGCCGCCCGGACCAGGCTCCCCCGACGCCCTCGACCAGGTCCGGGCCTGGCTGTCGCCGCACCTGCGCTACGCGGTCGCCGTCGACGAGTCGGCGGTGGAGCTGGAGTTCGAGGTGTTCGGCTACCGCGACGGCGATCCCGCCGCCGAGGCCGCCGCGCAGGCGCTCGCGATGCTGCCCGCCCTCTACGGATGGTCCGACCCGTCCGGAGGTCCGCCCCGCTTCGGCGTGCGCGTGCAGATCGCCGCCGACGACCGCCACGCCGCGCACCCGGTTCTTGCCGACCGCCGCGTCCGCGCGGTGCTCACCGCCCGCTGACCCCGAACCCCAGCCCGCAACCACAGGAGAGGACACCATGCCGCCGGACACCGAACCCGCCGAGCCGCCCGCCCCAGACCAGGCGGGGACAGCGGAACCGCGCAGCGCCGCCGAGCACTGCGCCGCCGCCGAGGCCCTGTTCGCCCGCGCTCGCGCGATCTGCCCGACGCTCGGCAGCCGCGGCGTCGACCAGGCCGAGTACCGGCGCTGTCTCGACTGGGCACGCATGCACCTGCACCTGCGCCTCGCCGAGACCATCGCCGCCGGAGCCGGACTGGTGCTCGCACACCGCCGACTCCTCGCAGACGACGTGCGGCTGAACAACACCTACGTCAGCTGCGAGACCCGGGAATGGACCGAGTTCCTCAGAGACCGCCACGACACGACCGGGAGGTCGGCATGACCGCCCGCCCCGCCGACACCGACGCCACACCGCTGGAATCGGCCTGCCCCGACTGCCGCGTCGGGATCGGCGAAGCCCACGTCGAAGGCTGCGACGTGGCCCGCTGCCTGGCCACCGGAAGGCAGCGCCTCGGCCACGCCGCGTCGTGCCGCTGCCCCCAGGACACCTGGACCGGACGCTGGCCCGGGGAGGACGCGTGCCTGGAGTTCGGCTGGATGTTCGGCCCCGGCCTGCCCGACCTCACCCGCCTCCTGACCACGGCCACCTGGGATCCCGTCGCGCACCGCTGGACCCGCCCCGGCAATGGAATCGGGACCGCCGAAGGAGAAGCATCATGAACACTCTCGCCACCGCTTCGTCGGACCCCGCAGCAGGCACCGGTCTCGCCGCCGGCGAGCATTGGATCGAACTCGTGCCCGCCGCCCGCGGCGAGCCGCACCGGGTCAGCTTCCCCGCTGTCGTCGAACCCCGCCGCCACCACGGGCTGTGGGTGCGGCCCCGGCTCCGACGCGAAGTCGCCGAGGCGATGTGCGAGTGGCTCAACGTGGTCTACCCCGTCGACCCGGACTGGTACCCGCTGGCCCGCTTCGAGGACGACCTCCTGGTGGCCTTCACCGGGGACGCCGAACACCAGCGCCACGAGATCGCCCTGGACGAGGACGGCCGCTACCCGTTGGGCGAACTGGGCCGCTGGTTCCTGTCCGGCCCGACCCGCACCCCCGCCCGGCGCTGCCGCCAGCCCGACATACTGCGCGACGCCGAGCGCCCCCTCGCGCGCCCCGGCGAAACCATGGTCACCTGCGACCCGCCAACCTGCCCGCGAGCGGGTTTCCCGCCCGGATCGAGACCCGCCCCACAGCGCCGTGGGTCCCGGTGTTCCGGCCGGACGTCGCCGAGGCCCCGGCGGTGTGGTGCACGACGAACCACGACACGTTCCCCGACGAGCACCCGCTGGTGTACTTCGACGGCGGCACCCTGGTCCACGTTCACCAGCACCTGCGGTCCCTCGACGGCTACAGGCCCTGGCGCATCGATCCCGACCCGGACGGAAACTATCGGATCGACGGGCACGAATGGACTTTCCACGCGGCATCGGAGACATCCGAGGGCGAGGCGAACCCGGCTGCGGCAACGCCGCAGCCCGGGCAGCGAGCCCAGCGGGGAAGGAGTCCAGCGTGACCGCGCCCCGGTTGGTCAACGAGCGGGTCGCCACGAACGGCGAGCACCATATGCTCGAACGCATCCACCATCACGGCCCCGACACGTTGCGCGTCCGGGTCGTCCGTGACCTGCACTCGGCGGCCCGCTCCCGCGCGGTCACCGAGTGCCTCACCGCCAGCCACCGGTGGAGCGGGCTGGCCGAGCTGCCCGCCCGCGACTGGTATGACGCGACCTCCGCCTGCATCCTGGCCACCACCGCACGCGTGCTGGGCCGGGTCGCGGACGCGGTGCTGGAGGCGGCGCTGCGCGAGCACGCCTCGGGCACGGTGTTCGGGGAGCGCTACGGCGACACCGCCGCCCTCGAGCTCCCACAGCTCGCGGTTTGGCTGAGCGCCGAGGTCACCGGCCTGCTGCGGGGCCACCACGACCCGGTCTGGCGGGCCGTGCGGTGTTCCGCTGTCGCGCGTCCGCTGCCGCGGGAGATCCGGCTGAACCTTCACGGCCTGGGCGAGGCCGCCGAACGCTGGGTACCGGACGTCGACGGCCAGCGCTTGCTCGACGACATCCGGCGGCTGGCCGATCACCACAACTGGAACCGCGGCCACGAGCGCCGCTTCGGCCTGATCCTGTGCGTGGTCACCGACCCCTCCGCCCCAGCGCGGGTCGCCCGGGACAAGGGGCCGGGCACGATCACCGTCGAGTCCTGAAACCCGGGCGGTCTGACCCGGGTGGCCCCGCAGCGAGGAGAAAACCCCTGGGCGACCCGCCTCGGGATCATTCGTGCGCTGCACGGTGTCCTCGGTGCCCAACGCCGAGGCATACTCTGTCGCACACCCGATTCGTCGTTTGGCCGCGGAGCAAGACGGCAGGAAATCCGCTGGTCGAGGGAATCGCGATCGGCGACCGGCGCCGCCCGTGGGGCGTGAACGGCATCCGCGACGGCAACGGACTGCCGCCGTGGACAACCCAGCCCGGCTGGTGCGCGCCAGCGCAAGACTTTCGAGCACAGCGCGGCATTCTCGACCCCGACTTGGTCCGACTCGGCCATCGCCGGGACACCGACACTGCCGCCGTCCGGGACAACGCCTTCACGCGCGCATCATCGGCCGATTTCGGCCTGCGGACGCGCCGTCCCGGGTGGGCGATGTTTGGCCGATGACGAACCGGCGCCATCCTCGGCTCCCGATGCCGCGAACGCGCACTCTGCTGCACGACCTCGTCGACAGGCAGCCGACAGCCGCGACGCCAGAGGGGCGGATTCAGACGGTCCAGGTGGTGAATGGCGGGGTGGGCTGTCGTCGTCCTGTTCCCGTCGGTTGTGCCGGAGCGGTGTCGGCACGAACACCCGGGCGGGCCCGCGCCACCGGACGTGGATGGCGGCGGACCCGCGCACGGCTATTCGGGTCAGGCTTCCGAAGCCGGGTCCGCGGAGGCGGCGGTCGTTTCCGGGACGCAGGTCTTGTCCGGATTGATGGCGAACCGTTTCGGTGCCTCGCAGGTCTTGATCGCGTACCCGTCGGTGACGAGCTTCTCCAAGGCGTTGTTGACTGCTCCGCCGGAGCGGCCGAGTTCCATGCCGATCTTGGCGGGGCCAAAGCTTTCGCCCGGGTGCTCGGTCAGGTACTCCTCCACCAAGGCCCGCAGCCCGCCCTTGGGCAGCCGATCCTTGTCCCTGGCGATCCTGTCGGCGGATTCGGAGACCGCCGGAGCGGCGCCCGCAGGCGGCTCGTGCTCGGTTTCGTCACCCTCCGAATCCGCCGATGCTGTGTCAGTCGAAGTCATGGCGCCGTCGTCGTCGCCGTTGCGCGACAGGGCTGGTGTGTCGTCGGCGTCGGTGCGACAGGTCGCATCGTCGATGCTGGTCATCACCGTCGTGTCTGACTGCGCGGCGACGGCGTCGCTGGCTGGCCGTGCGAGCGTCCAGGTGTCGGGGTTGCTAGGACCGTCGCCTGCGGTCCGGATCGCGGTGCCGTCGCGGCCCCAACGGGCCAGGATCTTCGCCGCGGTCGAACGGCCGACTCCGCCCGCCATCGCCAGTTCGGCGGTCGTGGAGCCAGGATTGCCGGTCAGCGCCGACCGTACCTTGTCCTCTGTAGACGGTGTGTTCTGCTGGCCAAGGCCATCGGCCACGGCGTGCGGGTGGCGGTCGCCGTCGGTCGCGGACGTGGCGGTGTCGGTGCGGTGCTTGCGGGACATGACTAACTCCATGTGTCTGATGCGGAATGAGATGGTCATGCCCCGGCCGGGGCGTGGCCCGCCGGTGCGCATCCGGTGGGTTCGGGCTACACGACTATGGACGCTTCGTCACCGCGCCCGTGTCAAGCGATCCGTCAATAAGACATGTGTCTCATGTGGACACGCCGCGAACCTGGGAATCGCTGCTTCACACGGGTCCACTTCGTTCTCGTGTCCCATGCGACCGTTGACAACGCCGCGTTCGCGAAGCGTCCATACACATCGGTCACCCGGCCGACAACACCCGGAACCGAAGGAGCGCATCGACAATGACGACTGACCGCGACATCCGCGACCAACCCGAAACGGCACCCGACGCGGTCGTGGACGCACCGCGAATGCAACCGCCAACCGACCAGGTGGCCGCGACTGCGGGGGCGTCACAGCCACACGACGAGGCGGCCATGCGAGCGCGGGAAGGGTTCGGCCTGGTGCGGCTGAGGGCGGGTCGACGACCCGAGGGGGAGGGCGGGCGCCGGCCCGCACGCGAAACGCCCGTTCCCTTTCCGTCTTCGGCCTAGTTGCACGAGCACGGTCGGCTGGGCGGCGGAGCAGTGGTCCTTGCTACTCCCGTGCTGCGCGGGCGAGAACCCTGCTTCCACGTCCCGCCGGGCTGGTCCTGCGCGATCGCGATCCACATCGTCGTGGGCGCGTGAACGAACACGTCGACAGCGGCCGGGTCGGCACTGACCCAAGCGAGGCTCCCGCTGGCCACTGTCTCGGGGCGACAAAGCTGGATGAACGGGACTGTCGTGTTTCGACACCCCTGGCGGTCGATCCGAGAATCCTTTGCGCTCGATGGGTTCACCGTCCGCGGCGGACGCCGCCTCGCCCGGATGCCGAGGCGGTGCAACAAGGCGAGGTCTCAAGCGAGGAGTCGACCGGTCGGGCCGTGCGGCGAGGCTGTGCGATGCAGCATTCTCGTTGCTCTCCACGTTAGTGTGCGGACAGCGCGATTACCGTGCCGGGCTGGACCCAGCGCATGATCGTCATCAGGGTTCCCGCTGGTATTGCGACACAGCCTTGGGTTGCGGCGCCGTTGGCGACGTGGAGGAAGTATGCGCTGCCGCCGCCTGCGGTGCGTTGGGCATTGGCTCCGATGACGAGGGCGTAGTTGTAGACGGTGCCTGCGTTGTAGAGGTTTTCCGAGGCCTGTTCGTCGAACGGGCAGGTGCCGGGGGCGCAGCGTTGGTGGGTGTTGTAGTCGGGGCTGTTGACGTCGCTGACCCACCAGTCCGAGGTGTCGACTTGGCGGTAGGAGAGTCCCGATCCGGGGTTGGGCTGGCGGCCGAAGGCGCTGGTGATGGAGAAGACGCCGGCTGGGGTTGCGGAAGTGGATTCGCTGTAGTTGCTGGAGATCCCGGGCCCGCCGACCTTGGCGGCGATGCCGTCGACGACGGTGGTCCAGTCGGATCCGGACTTCTGCCAGGTCGACAGGACCGCGTTCGACCCGCCTGAGCCGCCCACCGAGATCACTCGGGTCGCACTCCCGACGCGGTCGGCGAACCACGGCGGTGCGGGGCGCGACACGTTCTCGGCCCGGGCCGCGGCGGCCTCGGCTGTTTTCGGGGACGACGGTCCTGACGCGCGGGAGGATTTCGCAGGCGAGGGTTCCGTCGTCGTGAGCGCGGCCTCGGTGCTGCTCGATGGCGCCGTGGTGCTCGGGGGAGCATCCGTCATCGCCGCAGAGGTCGGCATTGCGGCAGTGGCCGTCGGCGAAGAGGTCCCGACGGCGGCGGTCGTGTCGTCCGCGGCCGCGTGGGGAGTGGGCTGCAGGCCGGAGGCGAGGAAAGCGGCAGCTGCCACGGTTCCGGCACAGCACACGATCTTGACCGTGGCAGAAAGTTTCCCAAAGCGTCGATTCATGCCAAACTTTCAACAGCCGGAGTAATCGGGCGAAGGGAAGTTACCAGGCGCGAATCGCGTCGTGTCACCCCCGTCAAGGAGGCGCCAAGGAGTTCTCGAGCCTGCTGTATCGCGCCAAGTTCGGCAGTCGCTGCGCATGTCCCGAGGTCGCTTGCTCGCCCCGGGAAAGATGAGCGGAAGGTTAATTATTCGCCTTTCGGGTCGGATGTTCTGAAAGTTACATCATTCGGCTTAGTTCGTTTCTGTTCGCCTTGGGGCAGTATTCCGGTTTACCGACTGGGGCGGGACGGCCACGGTCACGGGGCTCCGAGGAGTTTGCGGTGGGATCTGGTCGTCGCGGTGGCGCGCGCCTGCGCTCGTTCGTGTGGTCGGCGCTCCGGACAGTCGCGCTGGTGGTGATCGTGTCGCTGCTTGCCGGCTCGGCAGAAGCCGTTGCGGCTCCGCAACGTGGTGCGGCGGCGTCGCGTCCGGAGCGGATCGATCCGCGGGATGTGCCGATGCTGAAAACGCCGGCCGCTGCGGAGCGGGCGGCAGCTCCGGCGCGGCCGGCCGGCGATTTCGGTCCGTTGATGGGCAAGGGCGCGGGGAAGACGCACGCGGGCGCGAAGTTCGACGCGAAGTCCTCGCGGGAGGTCGGGCGGTCGGAGCGGTCGGTGGACTATGCCAATGCCGACGGCAGTCATTCGCTGATGTTGTCGCAGGCCCCGCTCAGCGTGGCCGACGGGCGCGGCGGGTGGCTGCCGGTGGACACTCGCCTGTCGGTGGACCCGGCGTCGAAGACGGCCAAGACGGCCAAGACGGGCAGGCACGGGCTGTCGCCGCAGTTCGCCGAGCACGCCGACGATCCCGCATTGCTGCGGCTGGATCAGGGCGGGCAGCCGGTCGCGTTCGGCTTGTCCGGGGCGCAGCCGGCGGAGCGCACGGTGAAGGATTCGACCGCGACTTATCCGGACGCGTTGCCGGGCACCGACCTGCAGTACGTCGTGGAACCGGGCGGTGTCAAGGAATCCCTGATTCTCAAGGACGCCACGGCGGCGGGCACGGGCAGCTGGGTGTTCCGGATGGACCTGGGCGGGCTCACGCCCGTGGTCGAGGGCGACAGTGTCCTGGTCAAGGGTGCCCGCGGTGCTGTGGTGGCGGCGTTGCCGCCGATCCAGGCGTGGGATTCCTCGGGCGACGACGCCAAACACAAGGCTCCGGCGCAGACCGGCGGCAGTTACGCGCTCAAGCGGGATGGCAAAGCCTGGCTGCTGACGGTGTCGGTGGACGCGACGTGGCTCGGCGACAAGGCGCGGGTCTTCCCGGTGACCGTCGACCCGACCTACACCTACGGGTTCAACAACGACGCCCAGTCCAACGCCTACAAGTCCGACGGGACCTCGTGCGTGAACTGCGGCATCCAGATCGGCAACTCCCTGGCCGGCCCGGCCGGCAACCCGAACACCTACTGGCGGACCGCAGACCGGTGGGACTTCACGCCGCTGTTCGGCAAGGCGGTCGTCGGGGCGCGGCTGGACTTCAACCGCAATGCCCAGACCGGGTCGATGCTGTCCTGGCCAGCGGGGCTGTACCAGGCGACGTCGCCGCTCGGATTCAACGCGGTCGGCCAGTTCCTGGCCTCGGCCCCGATCGGCGACACCGGCTCGATGCAGTCGCAGGCGTTGACCGACTTCATCGCCGGGCGGGTGTCGGCGCGGGACAACACCTCCTGGTTCATGATCACCGGCCAGGAGGGCAACGACTGGTCCTACAAGAACATGCAGACCAACCTGATCGTCGACTACGGCACCGCTCCGCCGGCGACCAGTATCGCCGCCCCGTCGGACGGGAGCGTGCTGTCGAACCTGACGCCGACGCTGCAGGCGACCCCGGTGACGAACCCGTCGGGCGACGGCACCTTGTACTGCTTCAAGGTCGCGACCGGCTCGGACGGGCTGACCGGCATCGTGGTCGACTCCGGCTGCCTGACCAGTCCCACGTGGACGGTCCCGGCCGGGGTGCTGCAGGACGGCACCTCCTACACCTGGCGGGTGCTGACCGCGCTCCAAGGCGGCGTCACCACCACGACGCCGTCGTGGGTCGGGCACTTCAAGATCGACCAGCGCATCGGCGAGGCAGGCCCGGCCCCGGTCGACACCGTCGGCGGCGTGACGGTGAACCTGGCCAACGGCAACACCCACGTCGAGGACGCCGGACCGACCTTCACCACCGTGGGCGGCACCGCCGGAGTGACGTTCTCCTACAACTCCCAGCAGACCGACCCCTACGGCCTGCGAGCCTCCTACTTCAACGACCCGACCCATTCCGGCACCCCTGATGCGAACCCGGTGCTGGTGCGCAACGAGCCGCAGGTCAACAACGACTGGGGCAGTGCCTCGGTGTTCGCGCCCGCGCTGGCGCAGGACTGGTTCGTCGGCCGCTGGGAAGGCTACTTCCAGGCACCCGCGACCGGCACGTACGACTTCGCCGGCGTGCACGCGGGCGGCGCGAAGATCTGGGTGAACAACCAGCTCGTCTACAACAACCCCAACACCTCCGACGTCAACTTCGCGCTGACCAGCGCCAACGGCCCGGTCACCGAGATCGCGTTGACCGCGGGGCAACGCGTCCCGATCAAAGCCGAGCTGTACCACTCCTCGGGCCCGGCACGGATGAAACTGTGGGCGCAGACCAACGAAGCCGGCACGAAAGCCGTGCCCCCGCAGGTGATCCCGGGCTCCTGGCTCTACACCTCCGACTCGCCCGCCCTGTCCAGGGGTTGGACGATGTCGGCCGACCTCGACGGCTCCGGTGCCTCCTACACCAAAGCCCAGGTCCTCGACCAGACGATCGTGCTGACCGACGCGACCGGCACCAAGCACACCTGGACCAAAGCGGCGACCGGCGGATACACCCCGCCAGCCGGGGAAGACGGCATCCTCGGCCTCGACACCACCGGCAAAATCACCCTCGCCGAAGGCGCATCGCTGTTCGTGTTCAACCCCGACGGCACGCTCGCGACCATCTCCTCCAGTGCGGACTCGAAGAAACCCGCCGCCCTGCAGAACAGCTACAGCGGCAGCCCCTCACGGCTGACCCAGATCAAAGACCCCGTCTCCGGCCGCGCGCACACCCTCTACTACAACACCGACGGCACCACCGCCTGCTACGGCGGGGCCACCGCACCGCCGGGCACGGACCCGACCCCGCCGTCGCAGATGCTGTGCCGCATCGCCTACTGGGACGGCACCGAAACCCGCCTCTGGTACTCCGGCCAAACCGTCGCCCGCATCGAGAACCCCGGCAGCGACTCCGCCGACTACGGCTACACCAGCACCACCGGCCCGCTGACCGCCATGCGAACGCCGCTGGTCAACGACTGGATCGCCGCTGACCCCGCCAACCGCGCCGGCCGCAACGACATCCTCACCACCCTCGCCCAGGACACCTCAACCGGAAAACCCAAAGCCACCAAGGTGTCCCTGCCGCTGCCCGACCCCACCAACACCACCCAACCCGGTCCCGCGCACTCCTACCGCTACGACCCGGCCAACAAACAATCCTTTGTGGACGTCGCTGGCCTCGCACCGGCAACCGGGTTTGCGTCGAAGGCGACCTATGACGACGCCAATCGCGAGCTGACCGCCACCGACGCGACCGGGAAAACCACCGCGAAGACGTGGAACGTCAAAGACCAGCTGTTGTCCTCGACCGACCCCGCCGGCCGCGTGTCGACCACTGTCTACGACTACGCCGACCGGCCCGCCGACGAGTACGGACCCGCGCCGGCGTCGTGCTTCACCGGCCAGCAGCCGACCACCGCCTGCGCCGCCACCGTCCCGCACACCCACACCAACTACGACGAAGGCCTGAACGGACTCTCGGCCAGCTACTACGACAACACCGCGCTCGCCGGAGCACCCAAGGTTTACGCCACCGGAGTCGGCACCCAAGACGGCACGCTGTCCGCCAGCTGGGGCGCCAACCCGCCGGTCGCCAACACCAGCGGCTTCTCCGCCCGGTTCACCGGCGAAATCCAATTCCCCGCCACCGGTGCCTACGGACTCGGATTCAACGTCGTGGACGGGGTCCGGCTCTGGATCGACGACGTCCTCGTTATAGACAGCTGGACCGACAAAGCAAACACGTCCGTCACCGGCTCCTACACCAACGCCACCGCCGGAACCTGGCACCGCATCCGCGTCGACTACTACAACCGCAGCGGCACCACCGGACTCGTCAACTTCACCTGGTCCCCACCCGTGGCACAGCCATGGACAGTCGTCCCCGGCGCGGACCTGCACCCCCGCTACGGCCTGGCCACCTCCTCGACCGTGTCGGAATCGAACGGAGTCCCGGACAAGACCAGCGCCACGAAGTACGGCGAAAACGGCCTCGACCCCACCTTCGGCCTGGCCACCAGCGCAACCGCGAATCCGGGCGGCCTCGGATTGACTGGCCGAGCCGGATACGAGACGCCTGGCTCGGGCTATCTGCGCCGGACCAGCAAGACCATGCCCACTGGGTCGCAATACACCTACGTGTACTACGGCGATGCTGAAACCCGCGCCAACCCGTGCGTCACCGGCAGCCCCGCAGTGAACCAAGGCGGACTGCCGAAACTGACCACCTCGCCCACCCCGTCCACCGGCGGCGCTCGCACCGACGAACAGGTCTACGACGCTTCGGGCCGGATCACCGCCAAAGCCACCAGCGGCGACTGGATCTGCACCACCTACGACGGCCGCGACCGGCCCACCCAAATCACCTATCCTGCCAACCCGACCGTCGGGCCTCGCACCGTCACCTATAGCTACGCCGTCGGCGGCGACCCGCTGATCACCTCGGTCGCCGACTACAACGGCACCGTCACCACCACCACCGACCTGATTGGTCGGGTTGTGTCTTATACCGATGTGCAGGGCACGAAGACCGCCACCAACTACGACCAGGCAGGGCGTGCCACGCAGACGGTGGTCACTCCACCCAACGCCGCCGATGTGGCGCAAACGGCCACGTACACCTACGACGACGCCGGTCGTGTCCTCACCACGAAGCTCGGCACGGCCACCTTGGCGACCGCCAGCTACGACAATGCCGGCGAGTTGGCGTCTGTCGCCTACGCCAACGGTTCGTCTCTCGCCTCCATCGCCAAAGACCAGGCCGGCAACGTGACCTCGTTGAACTGGCAGACCAGCGATGCACACCAGATCGCGTCGACCGTCTCACGGACACGAACCGGAACCGTCTACCAGGAAACCCTCAACGGAGTCGACCCCAACCCGGGCGGCCCCAGCTACGTCTACGACGCCGCAGGGCGCCTCACCGAGGCATACTCCGCCGGACACCACTTCACCTATGACTTCACCTCCACCGCCGACCCCGCCTGCCCAGCCGGTGTTCAAGCCAACGCGGGCCTGAACACCAACCGGGTGCGGCTGCTCGATCAGGCCGGGACCACTACAACAACCACGGGCTACTGCTACGACGCCGCCGATCGGCTGCTCGCCACCACCGGCGCGAACCCGATCACCGGCATCACCTACGACAGCCACGGGAACACCACTCAGTACGTCCAGGGCGGGACGACCACCAACCTAGGGTTCGACTCCGCCGACCGGCACCTCACCGCCTCGACCACCAGCAGCGACCCCGCCCAGGTCGCTACCATCGGCTACACCCGCGACGTCACCGACCGGATCGTGCGCCGCGACGCCACCGCGGGCGACCCTCAGGGCACGGTGCTCTACGGCTACACCGGTGGCGGCGACTCGGCCGAGGTGACCTATGACGTCAACAAACGCCTACTGACCCGCAGCCTGTCCCTGCCCGGCGGGGTGCTGTTGACCTTCACCTATCCCGGTGGTGTGGCCACCCCCGAGTATGACCACGTCACCATCCGCGGCGACATCTGCCTGTCCACCGACGGCACCGGCAAACAGACAGGCAACCTGTACACGTACGACCCGTTCGGGCAGCCGATCACGACAACCGGCACCGTCGACTCCCAGGCTGTTCCCGCCAACCAGCCCGGCAAGATGAACTACGGCTGGCTCGGCCAACACCAACGCCCCTATGAACACGCCGGCGCCCTCTCCCTTGTCCAAATGGGCGCCCGCCCCTACAGCCCACTCCTCGGCCGCTTCCTCTCCGTCGACCCCGTCGAAGGAGGCAGCGCCAACGACTACGACTACACGAACGCCGACCCCATCAACGCGACCGACCTCGGCGGCAACCGGCCGAGGAAGGGCGCGGATCACGGGCGCAATCAGGAAAACCGGAAGGGGCACCACAAAGGCGCGAGCAAGCGGACCGGTGACAAACACGCCAAGGGTGACCGTCACGGTGGCCACCGGAAGATTCCCCGGAACCCGAACAAGCGACACGGGAAGGGCGGCGCGCAGAGCTCGTTCGCGCACCTGGCACAACCCGCTCCAAGCCCGATCGGGGGCATGAACTGGCGGGAACGGAACGAGCGCCGTAACCCCTATGTCGACATGGGCGTCCCTGAGGGATATAGGCCGCCGCAACCGGACGGTGGCGGCGGTGGGTGGTGGGGCTGGGCCGGGGCTGCCGGCCTGGGCGGCGGCCTACTGTGGTGGCTCGGCAAGATCGCATCGCCCGCCTGTGGCCCAGCCTTGCCGGCCTGTGCCATCGTTCTCTAGCAACAGCCGAACAAGGAGTATGTCCGGATGAACTCGGGTCTCACCGACGGCGAACAGCCACTGAGCGCACACGGCGCACAGCTACGCGACGACGACCGTCACGAAGAAGCGTTGCCGATCTTGCGCAGCGCCGTCGCAGCCGCAGAACCGGACGCGCCGCGGTTGCTGGCCTTGACCCTGATGGAAAGCGGCGACAAGCAAGCGGCCGCCGACGTCCTGGTGCAGGCTGTCGCCGCGGGTCAGACGCATCTCGCTGGACTGCTCGGTGATGTCGCCGACGACCTCGGCAACGCGGAGCTGGCGGAGTCGTCCTATCGGCAGGCGATTGCCGCGGGCGACAGCGACGCGCTCAACGACTACGGAACCTTCCTCCGAGGACAGGAACGCTACGACGAGGCGATAGCTGCCTTCACCCGGGCGATCCACGCGGGCGACGCTCTCGCGCCCGGGAACCTGGTCCGCTTGCACCTGCACGACCTCGAGGACGTCGATACGGCCGAACGGCTGGGGCGGCAGTACCTGGACGAGGCAAAGCCCACCACCTACACCGCGCTCGCCGACGTCTGCGCACAGCGGGAAAAACTGGACGAAGCTGAGGAGATGTATCGGAAATCCGTGGCCTTGAAAGCTCCGAAAGCGCATATCAACTATGCGAACTTCCTCTGGGAGGAACGCGACGACGACGTCGGCGCGGAGCGTGAACTGCGGCTCGCGAAAGAAGAAGACGAACCGGGTTGGGGCTACGAACTCGGCTTCTTCCTCGCCGAGCACGACAGAACCGACGACGCACGTGACGTGCTGGAGCACGCCGCATCATGGGGCGACCTGGACGCGCGTGAATTGCTCGACGACCTCGATTCACAACAATGAAGGCCCGTCGGTCCGGCTGGAACTGGCTGTTTTGGTGATTCCGGTCCGCGACACGGCACCTTCTCGTAGCTGGACAGCCCAGAATGGAGACGGGTCGCGTAGCTCCCTGGCGGGGATTGCAGGGTTGGCGAGATCCGTCGATCGTCCGCGAGTTGTCGGCCGAAGGCGGAGGAAGGATCGGTGATCGCCAACCGCAACAGCGCGTTCACCGACCTTGAAGGGTATGTCCGGCTGCCCCTGGTCTCCACTCTGCGGCTTACGCCGTGCAGGTCGGCGATTGGTGGTCCTTCGAGCCATCAGGGCGCGGGTCGAGTAGCGCCTGCGTATTCGTCTCCCGAATAGCGGTAGCTATCGATTCGCACGGATTGTCCAAAGGTGGGGGCGTTCAGAGTTTTTCCGTTTCCTATGTAGAGGCTGACGTGTCGAATGCGCGAGACTGGACCGTAGTAGACGAGGTCGCCTGGCAGGAGCGGCTGCGCTTCGGGAACATGGTTGCCGGCTCGGTATTGGGCGTCGGCTGTGCGGGGCAGTGCGATCCCGGCCGCTGCGTAGGCGGCCTTGGTCAACCCTGAGCAGTCGAATCCGTAGTCGCCGTTCTGCGGGCCGTCGCCGCCCCACACGTACGGCAGCCCTCGCTGCCCGCACGCGTAGTTGATCGCGGCTGTCGCGGCGGGCGTGGGGGCCTGGATGTTGTTGCAGTCACCGGTTCCGGTCGTCGCGGGGGCCGGTTGGCAACGGACCCCGGACACGGCGGCGACGACCGCGCGCGCTTTGTCCTCGTGCTGGGCGTAGGCGTTCGGGAACCCTGATCCCTGGACGGCTTGCGCAGCGTCGTTGACGCTCATCTTCTGCCAGTTCGGCGTGGCGGTGAGGCGTTCGAAGAATTTCGTCGCCGCGTAGGTCGGCGTGGTGATCTGTTGCGGGGTGCCCCAGCCCATGGAGGGCCGTTGCTGGAAGAGGCCGAGCGAGTCGCGGTCGCCGTAACGGAGGTTGCGCAGTCGTGATTCCTGCATGGCGGCGGCGATCGCGACCACCCAGCCTGGCTCGGGTACGCCCAGCTGCTTGCCGACGGCCACGATGGCGGCCGCGTTGCCGGTCTGCTCGACAGTCATGCCGGGTGCCGTGCCGACGGGCGCGCCGTGCGGGGTGCAGGTCAGCGAACGCGACGGGCCGCTGCCGGCGAAGAGAGTGCTGACGATGTCGGCGATTCCGGCGCCGAGGAGCAGCGGAAGAGCGAGGACCGCTGCCGCGACACCGGCCGCGATTTTTCCGCCCATGGTCGGATCGTTCTCCTTTCCGGGGTGCGCACTGGTTTCGGCGACAGGCGGCCCGTGCGGCGGGGTTTCGAGGAGGAAGGGGCCGTGGGTCAGCGGTCTCCGCGGGCGACCCGGTTCGGCGTGGCCGGCGGCGGGACCGGGCTCGGCGGCGGCAGCCGGTAGGGCGAGGCCGCGGCGGTGTCACCGGTCTCGCTCTCGCCGTCCTCGGCGGCGGGGTCGGCCGGCGGCGCCAGGCCGGGCCAGGCGTCGGAGAGGTCGGCGAGGCTGTACCGCGGCCCGGCGCGGTCGGTGCGCGCCGCGGTCAGCGGCAGCCACACCGCTTCGCCGGGACTGGGGTGTGCTGCGGCCGGGTCGAGCAGGTCGGCCGCAGCGGTGGCCACCGGCACGGCGCGGGGGTCGTCGAGGCCGGCGTGCGCGCGGGCGAGCGCGGTGCGGGCTCCGGCTTCGCGGCGGGTGGTGGGCAGCCACACGAGCACGGGGGTGGCGATGCCGGTGGACTCGGCCAGCCGGGCGTAGCCGGCCAGTTTGCGCCCGACCTTGGTCAGGGCCTCGGTGCCGGTGTCGAACTCGAGGAACCACTCCGCCTCGCGGGCGGCGGAGCCGGTGCCGGTTCGAAGTCGGCCGTAGCCGTCCGGGATGACGAGATCGCCGAAATGCCGGGCGCAGCGCGATTCCGACCACCACGCCACGAGCGCCTCCGGGTGCCGAGCGCGGCGGGTGCGGGCGATGAGCGAGGTGAAGAAGTCGTTCACGCCGACGGTGTGCGCGAGGCGCTGGTTGTGGGCGATGCCCATGGCGCGGTCGTGGCGGTAGCCGAGTTCTTTGACCTCCAGGCCGTGTTCGGCGGCGAGCACGGCCGCTCCGGCGGGGCCGAGGACGTAGTGCATGGGGGCGGAGCCGAGTTGGCGGAAGGGCTGGAACCGCGACACCGTGCGCCAGAGGTAGAGATCGCGCAGGCGCTGGCGGGCGGAGCGGCCGGAGGGGAAGCAGGCGTCCTGGATCTGGCTGGTGGTCAGGACCCGATGCTCGTGCAGCACGGCGAGGAGCCATTTGTCGCGGGCGGTGAGCCGGGAAGCGAGCATCGACTGGTGTTCGACCGAGCCGGCGGCGCGGACGGTGCGGCGGCCCGGCAGGTGGCCGCGCAGCGCGTCCTGGCGGGTGGTGGTCGTGATCACGGGCGTTCTCCTCGCAGGGTTGTCAACAGGGTGTGGACAAGTGCTGTGGGCAAGCCCGACTCGGCCCCGGAAGGGACGAGCGGCTGCGGCTGTTTCCTTGCGGCGCGGCGGAATCCCGGGTGCGTGCGGCGGCTAGGGACGGGTGCGGCGCGGGTCGGTCTTGGGCGGGCGGGCCGGCGGAACCCGCCGCCCGGTCGCCGCCGACCGGGTTGAGCTGACGTCGGTGGGCGGGCTGATGCGGGTCGCCGCGTCGCCGGTCGCGGTGTCGTGCGCGCGGCGCCGGGCGCGCAGCACGGCCCGGATTTCCCGTGCCCGGCCGGGAATGGGGTCGGGCAGGGGAGTGGTGGTCATGGTGAACGGCTCGGTTTCCTCGCCGTGCACGACCAGCCGGGCCGCGGTGTGGAAGGCGCCGAGGTGGGACAGGTCGTGATCGGACAGCCGCGGTGCGGTGTGGCGGGCGAGTTCGCGGGCGTCTTCGGGGCTGGCGGAGAAGAAGATCTTGGAGCGGGCGTTGGTGGAGATGCCTTCCTTGAGTTCGCGGGAGAGCTGCCCGAGGTGCTGGTGGGCCAGGGTCATCGAGACCCGGAAGCCGCGCGCCTCGGCGAGCATGTCTTCCAGCGGGTACGGGAGATTGAGGAAGTTGTGGCATTCGTCGACGACGAGGCTGGCGTCGGGCCGCAGGCGCTGCGGGACGCGGGCGCGGGCGGTGGTGGCCTGCCAGGTGCGTGCCACTACGAGGGAGCCGACCAGCCGGGTGGTCTCTTCCCCGAGGGAGCCTTTGGGTATGCGGACCAGGCAGATGCCGCCGTCGTCGAGCACCTGGGACATGTCCACAGTGGATCGTCCGCCGGCGATGGCTTCTTTCACGAAGGGCCGCAGGAGAAACGCCCGGAGCTTGTTCATCAGCGGCGAGATCACCTGGGAGCGGGAGCTGTCGGTGAGGTCGTCGTACCACTCCCAGAACCCGGTCAGCACCGGGTCGGCCAGGCCGGCGGTGATCCGCGACCGGAACGCCTCGCTGGCGAGGAGTTTCGGCAGGTCGGCCAGGGTGGGCACGCCTTCCTGAGCCCGCAGTGTCAGGCAGGCGGCGCGCATGAGGTCGTCGGTGCGCGGGCCCCAGAACGCCGAATAGACCCGCCGGAACACGGAGACGAGGTTGTCGACGTCGCGGTCGGTTTCCCCGCCTTCGAGAGGGTTGAGGACGGGCGGGCGGTGCAGGGAGTCGGCGTCGAAGAGCACGACCCGGTCCGCGGCCGAGCGCGGCAATCGGCTGAGGACGTCGGTGACCAGATCTCCTTTCGGGTCGATCAGGACGACACCGCGACGGTTCTCGGCGTCGTCGAGGATCATGTTGCCCAGCAGGGTCGATTTGCCCGAGCCGGTGGCGCCGAGCACGTGCAGGTGATGGCGGGCGTCGGCGACGCGCAGGCCGACGGGCCGGGCGTGTCCGGTGTCGGACCGGCCCAGCGGTTTGACTTCTGTCCCCGGTGCGGCGATCCCGGGCGGCGGGGCGACCGCTTTGGCGCCCGCGCGTTCGACGCCGGGGATCTCGGGGTCGGTGGGCAGGTGCGCGATCGCCGCCAGCTCCGGCACCGACAGCAGGTCCCCGCGGTCGAGGCGCCGCTCGGTCAGGGCGCGGGCGGGGCGGCGCAGGCGGGTGCGGGTGTAGTGGTTGTGCTCGGTGTAGGCGGCGAACGCGGCGGCCAGGGCGTGCGCACGGCCCCGCGCGGTGTCGCGGGCCCGGCGCGCCAGTTCGTCGTCCGCGTCGGCGGGCAGGTCGGCGGCGACGGCGTAGCGCACGACGGTCTCGTACTGGGAGCCGCGCTGTTTGCCGACGATGGCCTTGTTCTGGGCGGAATACTCGAGCGAGAGCTGCGGATCCTGGCTGATCCGCCGCCCGTGCGCGCTCCGGCCGTCGCGGGCGGCGTTCGCGCCGGGCGTGACCGCGTCGAGAATCCGGCCGCCGAGGCGACCCGAGGAGCCCTGGTGCACCCGGCGGGCGGCGCGGCGGGCGCGGGCGACGCGGCGGCCGGTGACCGGGCGGGCGAGGATCTGCACGCAGGCGCGCTCGTCACGGCCGAGGCCGACCGGCGCGCCGAGCAGTCCGCGGATCGGGTCGGCGTCGAAGCTGGTGCGGATGGGCAGGGCTTCGGAGCGGGCGAGGCGCAGTTGCCCGCCGACGGTGATCCGCCGCCGCCCGGCCTCCAACGCGCGGAACGGTGACGCGGCGGCACCGGTGCGGGTGTGCGAGCCGGGCCAGGCGGCCTCGACCGCCCGTTCCACCAGCGAGGGCGGGATGACGCCGGGGACCCAGAACTGGACGGTGACACCGTGCTCGCCGAACACGTACTCCATCGCCAGATGCGGCTGGCCCGCCCACAGCCGCCGCCAGGCGGGGCGCAGCAGCCCGACGAGGTTGGACCAGACCGCGGCCCCGCCGGCGGGATCGACGGAGGGCGGGGCGAGCACGGTGATCCGGCGGGCGTCGACCTGCAGCGCGGCCTGGCGACGAGCGCGCCACCAACGGCGCGCAGCGATCGAACCCGCCACCGCCACGGCCAGGACAGGGACGACGATCGGCCCCCATGCCAGCGCCCACTCGCGCAGGGCGGCGAGCAGGGCGGCGGTGGCGCCGCCCGGGTCGCGCAGGCAGTCGCCGACCAAGTTCTGCATCACCTGCGGCGCTGCGGCTCGTACGGCCATGGCTGAACCCCTTCCGGGAAACGTGGTGCGAGGCAAGGAGAAGCCGGGAGCGGAGCCGGGCCCGCTCACACGGGGCCGAGGTCGACCTGCTCCGCGTCGCCGAACCCGTCGCCGTCGAGCTCCGCGTCGGCTCCCGGGGCGACAGGGTCGGAGGAGCCGGCGGTGTCGGCGGGTCCGAGGTCGACGTAGGCGCCGGCGAGGCCGCTGTCGGCGGCGTCGGGGTCCTCGTCGGCGAACCGGGCGAGTTCGGCGGGGTCGGTGGTGACGAGGAAGTTCTCCGCGGGCGAGGCCAGCGACTGGAACGCGACCCGGTGCGTGCCCGCGCTGAGAAGGCCCTGGCCCCGGTCGGCCGAGAGCAGGAACTGCCGCTCGCCGCCGGAGAGGTCGAAGGTCTCGGCGATCTCGTCGATGGCCTGCGGCGCCTGGCGCAGCAGCACCTGGGTGGCCGCGTTGCTCACGATCGCCTTGCCGAGGTCGCTGCCGAGCACGTCGGCGGTGTCCTGGGTCGCGACCGTGAGCCCGCACCAGTGCTTGCGAGCGGCCTTGGCCAGTCGGAACAAGAATCGGGCGCCTTCGGGCTGCTGCATCAGCAGCCACGCCTCGTCGACCACGACCAGCCGGGGCCGGCGGCAGGCTGGGTTCGAGACCCGGCGCCAGACCGCGTCGAGCACGAGCAGGGTGGCGACGGCGCGCAGCTCGTCGGGCAGGTCGCGCAGGGAGAACACCACGAGGTGCCCGTCCGGGGTCGCGCTGGTGGGCCCGTCGAAGAGGTCGGCGAACGACCCGTCGACGAACGGATGCAACCGCGCGGCGAGATCGGCCGCTGCCGCGTCGCCGCTGTCGCCGGAGGCGGCGAGCACGTCGCGCAGGTCGCGCAGCAGCGGCGCCGGGCGCGTCCAGGTGCGGGCGTCGTCGGTGATGCCCGCGCGGCGGTAGGCGGCGGTGATCGCGGTGTCGAGCACGGCCCGCTCGGCGGCGGTGGCCTCGGCGCCGAAGAGCACGGCCAGGACGGTGTGCAGGAACAGGCTGCGCCGTTTGAGCGCGTCCTGGGGGGCGGTGCGCCGCCCGCGCGGGTCGGTGTGCACGGGCAGGTCGAACGGGTTCAGCCGGACCCCGCCCGCGCCGAGGTGGACGTAGGTGCCGCCGACCTGGGAGGCCAGGCGGGCGTACTCGTCCTCGGGGTCGACGACGAACGCCTGCACCGCGTCGCCGGCCCGCCCGCGGTCCCCGTCGCGGTCGTCGCCGAGCCTGCGGTAGAGGCTGCGCAGGGTCTCGAGCTTGACGAAGTAGGACTTGCCGGAGCCGCTGCGGCCGAGGACGACGGAGTTGTAGTTGTCGCAGGCGAACCGGTCCCAGTGCACCAGTCCCGAGCTGCCGACGTTGTAGCCGTAGAGCACGCCGGACGGCGCCGAGGCGGTCGGGTCGGTGGGCGGCAGGTCCGGCGAGGTGAACGGGTACGCGGCCGACACCGCCGCGGTGTCGAATGTCCTCTTCAGCCCCAGCGGGTCGAGGCCCAGCGGGAGGGTGGACACCCAGCCCTGCAGCGCCCGGTAGGTGGCGGGTTTCGCGTCCAGCAGCAGCGACGCGCACAGCGACCGCAGCGCCGAGACTTCCTCGGCGAGCGCTATCTCGTCCGGGGCGTGCACGGTCAGGTACAGGCCGAACTTGAAGAGTTTCCCGTCGCCGCGGGCGATGCGCCGCGAGAGGTCGGCGGCGTCGTCGGCGGCGGCGTCGAGGTCGGGGTCGTCGAGCCGGTGATGCCGAGCATTGTGGCGGCGGGACGATTCGAGTTTGGCGCGTTGCCTGCGCAGGCCGCTGGCGGCCGTGGCCGGGTCGACGGGCTGGACGTGGACCGAGACGTCCAGCCGCGCTGGGTAGGTCAGCAGCGGCGCGAGCCAGCCGGGGTGGACCTCCTGCGGATAGCCGGTGATCCCGAAGGAGGCGACGAACTCGTTGCCGATCTCCAGATGCCGGGCCGACACCGACAGCGCGTCCGGGGTGAACGCCCCGGCCGACCCGGACCGGGTCGCCGTGGCGTGGTTTCTGGTGCGTGGCATGGATGGCTACCTGCTTTCGATCTCGTCGTCGTAGTCCCAGTCCTCGTCTTCGGACAGCCACGGGCCCGGTGCCTGCGACCGTCCGGGCCGTGCCGGGGCGGGTTGTGCGGTCGCGGATCCGTGAGGGGTCGGCCGGGCCGGGAGGGAGGTGCCGTCGGGGCCGTAGAGGTCGGTGAAGGTGGTGGTGGCGGTGACCACCTCGTCGGCTCCGGCCAGCTGGGCCGAGGGCGGCAGGAAGGTGTCGGGGTTGCACGCTGCAGCCAGCGCCGCGGTCGCGGCGGCGGCATCGAGCGGCGTGGCCACGATCCCGGCGGGAGCCAGCAGTTCGACGGCCTCGCCGAGGCGGCGCACCAGCCTCTGTTCGGCCGCCTGCCGCACCCCGTCGTCCGCCGATCGCTCGTCGTCGCTGCGGCGGCGTCGCCGCGACAGCACGCTCGACGCGGCGGCGGGCGCCGGCCCGGTCCGCAGCGGCTCGCGCAGCACGAGCAGCACCTGGCGGCGCAGCAGGTCGGCGTGCGCGGTGAGTTCGGCGAGGTAGTCCGCGTGGTCCCGCGCCGCGGCTTCCAGCGCGGGGTGGGGCAGTCCGCCGGCGCGGGCCCGCAGTTCGGCGATCTGCGGTGCGAGGTCGAGGCGTTCGGCCCGGACCAGGATCTGCACGGGAGCGGTCAGGCTGTGCAGGTAGCGCGCGAACGAGGCGACGAGCGCCTCCTGCTCCCCGGGCGTGCGCAGGGAAAAATTGACCGTCGAGCACGCCGCGATCACCGCGAGCCCGTCGGCGCCGAGGTCGACGACCCCGGCCTGCGCGCCGCTGTCGGCCACGCCTTGGGCGGGGAGTTCCAGCGGCGCCGGGGACACCGGCTCGGCAGCGGCTGGTCGCCGCCCGCGGCTGCGGGTGCGGATTTCGGGTCGCTGGGCGGTGAGCCAGGCCGGGGCGGCGCGCACGCCTTCGGGCGCGGCGACCCGGTGCCGCGGCGACAGGTGCTGGCGCACGGCGGCGAGGGCGAGCTTGTCCAAGGGCAGCCCGTCGCGCTGCCCGAGCGCGAGCACGGTGACGGTGATCCCGATCGGCACGGCGAGGATCAGGAACACCGGCAGCGGCAGGAACGCGCGGGTCGCCGAGTACAGGCCGCAGAGCCCGAGTCCGGCGGCGCCGAGGATCGCGAGTTGCCGGGCGGTCAGCGGGCCGAGCACCCGGTCCGGGCGATCGACGTCGGCGGGCACGCGCACGGGAGACGTCATGGCGACCAGTCCTCACTTCTTTTTCGGGCCCCGGCGACCGGGAAGGTCCAAGGGCAGGGGCAGTTGCGTTCCGGTGCGCCGCTTCGGCGGCGGCGAAGCGGTCGCTTCCGTGGCCGGCGGCGCGGGTGTGGGCTGGCGTCGCAGGCCGAGCGGCAGCGGGTACTGGCCCGAGGCGAGCGGCCGGTTGCCGGTGTAGGCGTCTCGGGCCGGGCGGCGCGGGGCGCGGGCGGCGCGGTTGATCCGCCCGGACGGGGTGATCAGCCCCGGGCCGGTCTGGCGCGGCGGGCCGGGTGCGGGGTCGGCGAGGTCGTCGGCCACGGTTCGCCGCGGCGTGCGCGGTGGTGCGGGACGGAGGTGGATGGGGAGCATGCCGGCGTTGGGCGCGATCAGCGCGCGGGGCAGGTGGGCGAGCGGTCGCGCGTTGCGGTTGATCCGCCCGTCGTCGGTGAGCAGTCCGGGCTGCGCCGGCGGCGGCATGCCGGTGGGTCGCTCGGCGAGGTCGTCGGCCAGCGACCGGCGTCCTGCGCGGTCCGGTTCGCGGCGGGTGGTGATCGGGAACCCGAGTTGATCGCGGGGCAGCGCGCCGGGCAGGTCCGCGGGCGGCAGGGCTCGCGGGTTCGCCGACACCGTCAGTTCGTCCCCGGCGTCGCTGGCGGTGAACAGCGACATCTGCCCGGGGCCGGGGCGGCGGTCCGCGTTCGCTCCGGTGCCCGGCAGGTCGCCGAGGCGCGGAGAGCGGCCTGGCCAGGGCCGGGTGCGGCGGACCCGCATCGGCAGCATGAACTGGCCCGTGCGCGTGGACGGCGGGTCCGCCGGAGCATTGAACCCGCCCCGGCCGAGGGCGCCGCCGCGCGTGCTGCCGGACCGAGAGCCTGCACCGCCGAGCATTCCCATGGTCTTGTAGGCGATCGCGCCGCGCACCAGCGAGCCGAGCATGGAGCGGCCTCCGCCGGTCACCGGACGCAGGCACCAGAACGGGATCTTGATCAGCACCCACATCAGCGCGAGGGACACCAGCAGGTTGATCAGCCCGTTGAGGTTCGGGCCGAACACGGTGAAGCCGCCGGGGACGAAGAAGATCCGCAGCGCCGCGACCATCGCGAGCGACTGGCCGATCTGGATGGCCAGGACGCCGCCGAAGGCCTTCCACCATGCCTGGGCGATGCCTTCGGTGTGGGGCAGGGCGTGCCACATCAGGGCGATCGGCGCGGCGGCGATCAGCAGGATCGTCACCATGACCCGCACGATGAACGTGATGAGCAGGACGATGATCAACGCGGCGAGGGCGAAGCCGATGAAGACCAGCCACAGGTCGCTGCCGGCGAGCGCGGCCAGGACCATGTCGGTCAATGCCTTGCCCGCGACCTGCGGGTCGAGGTTGGAGCCCGACACCGCCTGGGCGAGGGCGTTGGCGAGCTGGATGGCTTTCGTCGCGATGAACAGCGACAGCGTGCCGGCGAGGAACCCGATGACGACCCGGGGTGCGATCTCCTTGATGGTGTAGCGGGTCTGGAGGGACTCGTAGCCCATGACGACCAGCCCGGCGACCAGGACGATGATCGCGTAGACCGCGAGCAGGATCTGCCACGACTCGGTCCACAACTGCCCGACGCTCGGCAGGGAACCGGGTTCGGGCGTGGTCAGCAGCGTCTTGCCCAGCAACTCCAGCAACGGGTTCAACGCGTCGGTGACCACGCCGCGGAAGAACGCGTCGATGCCTTCGGTGACACAGGCGATCGGGTCGGTGATGCCGCACTTGTCGGCCTTGTCCCCGTTGCTCGCGCCCGGGGCCGGGGTCTGGCCCGGCTTGTTCGGATCGAGAGGAGTCGGCTGGGGAATGCAGTTCGGCCCTTCGCACGGCGCGGGCGTCGACGAGGTGCGGCCGAGTCCTCCGCACTCGGGCATCAGGGCGCCCGGGAAGCACGACGCCGTCGGCTGCGACGGCGGCGGAACCAGCGGGGTGCTCGGCAGCCCCGATGGGGTCGGCGCCGGGGCGCCGGTGGGCAGCCTGCACGCGGGGTCGGCCGAACCGGCGCCGCAGCCGGGCTGCGGCGCCGTGGGCAGCGGGAGCACCGGCGGTTGCGCGGGTACCGGCGGTGTGGCCGCGGTCGCGGACCCGGGTGCGGCCGATGCGGCGAGCGCGATTACGGCGAGGGCCGCCAGCAAGGGAATCAGCACCGCGAGGGAGCGGGCCCAGCCACGTGCGGGCATCCACCGGGCCCGGCCGCCGTGGTCGCGACGGCGCCGTGCGGGACGGGTCGGAGCAGCGACCAGGGACCGCTGGCCGCGGCGGGGGCCGGTTCTCGCGCCCGCACGGTCACTGCCCGAATCGGCGGCCCGGGCAGGACGCACGATCGGTGTCGTCGCGTGGCGTCGGGCGGGGTCGCGCGGGCGGGCCGAGGGGGAGCGGCGGCGGTGTGCGGTCACGGCTCACACCCCGCCCACGATGCCTTTGAGAATGTCGACCACGAGCGGGGCGAGCGCGGCGAGCCCGAAGCCGATGCATCCGGCTTTGAAAGCTCCTTTCGCCTTCTCGATTTCCCCGGGGTCGCCGGAGGCCAGTAGGTAGCGCAGGCCCGCGATGCTGAACAGCACGAGGGCGATGCCGGCCAGGATTCCCATGATCCAGTTGCGAATGTTGGCGAAGACCTGGTCGACGGTCTGGGCCAGCGCGACGACCTGGACCGTGTCCGCCCGCGCGACCGACGACGTCAGCAGCGCGCCGGCGGCGACCAGCCCCCCGAGGAGCAGGACGGCACAGCGGCAGCGCGCACCTCGCTGCGGCGGCGTGGGCGGGCGGCGGTGGCGGTGGCGGCGAAGCGGTGTCACTCGCATGTCGGGGCCTCCTGGCGGTGGGGCGCGGCCGCACCGGCGCGGGTGCGGCGGGGGCGCGAACGGCGGTCTGCGGGCAGGCGGGCCCCGCGCTCACTAACTCCGGATTCCGGGCCGTTCGGGGACACCGGAGCGCGCAGTTTTTTCGGCGACCCGGCGCGCGACCTGGTCATCTTGCGTAGCCGGGTGCGGTGCGCGCGCCTGTGCTCCGGGGTGGTGTCGGCAGGACCGTCGGCCAGGTAGGCGGCCAGTCGCGTCTCGGCCCGGTTGCGGGTGCGCTTCGCGGTGTCGTAGGACTGGCCGCGGGCGTGTGCGGCGTCGGCCAGCACGACGTCGCCGACGCGTGTCGCGGAGATGAGTTCCGCCTCGCTGGCGGTGATGACGCCCGCCTCGACCGCGGCGGCCAGGACGAGATCCGGATGTCCGCCGGGCTGCGCCGCAGCCGCGGAGCGGGCCGCGAGATCCTCGTGCGGGACCGGGCGCTGCAACGTCTCGCGCAGGGCCTGTTCGCCCGCGCGGTACGCGGTCCACCGCAGCCGCACCAGCACCGCCGGCCGATCCAGATCGACGTCGCGCAATCCCTGCAGGAACCCGGTCAGGATCGCGGCGTGGACGTCGTCGCGGTCCGCGGCGTTCAGGCCGCGAGTGAGCGTGCGCGCAGCGGGCAGCAAAACCGGCAGCGCCAGGCCGGTGCAGGCCACCGTCCACTTCCCGCCCTCGGCGCGGGACCGGTCGACCAGATGCCGCCACGCCGCGTCCCGGGTGTCCTGGCTGCACGACGGCGACAACAGCACCGTGCCCACCTCGTCCAGAGCAAGCCGCCCACGCGGCAGACCGGGGATGTCCCGGCCGTCGACCGAGAGGGGCGCCGGCCCGGTCACCAGCCACCCGAAGCTGGCCCATGCGATGTCGAAGACGTTCGCGTCCTCGACGAAAGCCGGCTTGGCGCGAGCGAAGAAAACCGGTTCTTTCGTTTCAGGATCAGGAAACGGCAAATCCATGAGAACTCCCCGGATGAATCGGGATCGGTGAGCACTCAGGAAACCGTGCGTGCCGCCTCAAAAGCGGCTCAAAAGCGCCTCGCAGACGCGACGAGAGCGCCTCAAAAGCGCCTCATGGTCCCGGCGTGCGTGCGGGATGGCCGCCTCGCCGCATGCCTGAAAGCGGTCTTCCGTCGTCGGTCGAGGCACCCGCGAGCAGCTGCTTGGACGGCTCGAACGCCGGCCGTCGCCGGGCAGCGCCTCGGATGCTCGTCGTGTCGGCAGACGTGAGGCGCCTGCGGTGACAAGTCTCGAAAATTCTGGCCGATGCGGGTTTTCCGGGGCGGCCGCGATGTGTATTCCGCGTCGGCGAAGTCTTCGCCTCGGTCGTTATCCCTCGCCCGGCGGCACGTGGGGAGGGAATGCAAATTGACCGGACACGTCGTGTCCCGAACGGCCCCGTTTTTCGGAGTTAGGGGATGACAGCACGCAAGGCCCGGGCCCACGCGGTCCGGTGTCGTTCTCATCCTGGAGGGCCTCACATGACCCAGCGCTCGCAGTCCCCGGACGGTCGCTCCGGTCGCCTGCCGGACTCGACCCGCCCGCCGCGCACCCGGCGCGGGGGCGACCGCGCTCCCTACCCCGGAGCCAGCACCCGCGCCACCGGCGCGGGCGCTCGACCGCCCCGCGCGACCACCCGTCCCGAAGGCGCCACGGCACCCGCGAACCGGCGTGCGACGACCGCGCCGACCACGCCGATTCCGGCGACGGTGTGGACGTGCGGAGACCGACCGGTCGACGCCCACGCGCCGTGGCCGGCTCCGATCGTGGAGACCATCACGGCGGCGTTCACCGCCCCCGGCGCCCACGTCGTCCTCGTCGACGTCGACATCGACACCGAGGGCGCCACGCCGACGCGCGACGCGTCGGCGGTGGCGGCGGCGCGGGAGGCGGTGCGCACCCTCGACCGCACCGCGGAGACGCACACTCTCGACCCGCGCGCGCACGGACCCGCCCCGTCGTCGCGGCCGTTCTGGGCCGACCTCGTCACCGACTCCGCAGGCCAGTCCGCGGACCTCGCCGGAGCACCGTCGCTCCCGCCCCGCACCGGTGCTCTCGACAGCCCTGACCCGCTCGAATCCGACAACGGCGCGCGGGCGGATCTGGTGCTCGTGTCGTTGCCTGCCCATGCCGCCGAGACGGTGTCATTGGACCGGCTCGCGCTGCTGGCGGCACAGCGGCTGCGCCACGGCGGCATCTTCGCGGTGTATACGCACAGCGACTGGACGCGGGGGCGGCTGGTCGACCCGACCGGCGCGATCGTGGCCGCGTGCCAGCACGCGGATCTGCTCTACCTGCAGCACATCGTCGCCCTGCACACCCCCGCCGAGAACGGACGCCTGCGTGCCGCGCCGAGCGCGACCGCAGCCGCCGAGTACGACCGCACCCGGCACCGCGCGACGGTGCGCGGGCTGCCCGCGCCGCACCTGCGCGCGCACGGCGACGTCCTCGCCTTCGCACAACCCGCCGACCCTGCCGCACCAGCGACCGACACCGGCCCGGCGACCGCTTCGCCCGGCACCGGAGGCGACCGGTGACCCCGCGCCCGCCCGCGCCCTTGTCGGTCGTTCCCCCGTCTGCGAAAGGCATCACGCTCATGTCCCACCACCACCACCAGCACACCTCGGCGCCGGGCGCCACCGCCGTGACCGGCTCCTCCTCCCGCGACGGCGGCGATCCGACCGTGCCGATCCCGCGCGCGCTCGTCGTTGCCCTCGACACCGACCGGGGTGCCCGGCCTGCTCAGCCGGGCACCCCGGTCGGGAACGACCCGGCCGGCCCGGCCACCGTGACGGGGACCGACGACGCGGGCGGGCCGCCGTTGTCCGTGTGGGCGACCGCGCAGACCTCTCCGGCCGCGCAGCGCAAGGGCCGCTACGTGCCCGAGTCGACCGCGCATCCGGCGAAGATGCTCCCGGCCGTGGCCGCGCACGCCATCCGGCGGTACACCCGACCCGGGGAGCTGGTGCTCGACCCGATGGCCGGTTCCGGCACGACGCTGGTGGAGGCGATCGACGCCGGGCGCCGGGCGGTCGGCGTGGAGTACGAGCCGCACTGGGTCAGCGTCGCCCGCGCGAACCTCGACCTGGCCCGCCGCCGCGGTCACGACCACGAGGCCGAGGTCGTGCACGGCGACGCCCGTCAGCTGCCGTTCCTGCTGCCGGAGAAGTACCGGGGGCAGGTCGCGCTGGTGGTCACCTCGCCGCCGTACGGGCCGTCCACGCACGGGCAGGTCGTCACCGGCTCGCCGGACGGGAAGGTGCACAAGTACCACCACCGCTACGGCTCTGCGCTGGACCGGGGCAACCTGGCCAACGTCGGCCACCACCGGCTGCTGGCGGGGTTCACCCGCATCCTGACCGGCTGCGCGGCCGTGCTGCGCCCCGGCGGGCATGTCGCGATCACCGTCCGGCCGTGGCGCGAGCTCTCGGAACTGGTCGACCTTCCCTCGCAGGTCGTCGCGTGCGGTCAGGCCGCGGGGCTGGTGCCGGTCGAGCGGTGCGTGGCGCTGCTGGCGCGGGTCGCCGATCGCGAGCTGGTCGCCCGCGGCAGCTTCTTCCAGCGCGACTTCATCCGCAAACAGCGCGAGCGGGGCTTGCCTCTGCATCTGATTTCGCACGAGGACGTCGTGGTCCTGGCCAAGCCCATCGAGCCCGCCAGCGCCTCGGTCCCGGCGTCGCCGAGCGAAGAACGCGTCGCTTCGCTCCTTGGGGTCGAGGGCGGCGGGCGGTGGCAGGCGTGAGCACGCTCGTGCACTGCCGGGACTGCGGCTGGGACGCCCGGTTCCGGCGTCCCGCCGCGGCCCGACGCGCCGTCGCCCGCCACCGCTGCCCGCCGCCCAGCAAGGACGCGGCCCGCCGGACCCCGGCGCGGGAGGCGCGCGATGCCTGAGCGCCGCGCCGAGGGCGTCGAGCCGTTGCGGTTCGTCGCGACCGACGGCCCGGTCATCGGGTCGCTGTGCACCGGTCTGGGCGGTCTCGACCTCGGCGTCGCGGCCGTGCTCGGCGGCCGCATCGCCTGGTGCGCCGAGGTCGATCCGCATGCCGCCGCGATCCTCGCCGCACGGCTGCCCGGCGTGGCGAATCTCGGCGATCTGCGCGCGGTCGACTTCGCCGCCGTCGAGCCGGTCGAGGTGCTCACAGCAGGCTTCCCCTGTCAGGACATTTCCGCGGCCGGGCGGCGCGCGGGCATCGAGAAAGGCGCTCGCAGTGGACTGTGGAGCAGCGTCCTGGACGCCGTTCGCGTACTTCGACCGCGCCTCGTTTCTCTGCACCAAGTCAAGTCTCGAGGCTGCGTGTCGCGATCAGCTCGTGGTTGGAAGCCAGTTGCTCGTGTCGCGATGGCGACCGAGCCCGACTGCATCGAACTCGTCAAGGTGACCACCTCTGACTACTCCGAGCTGCCGAAGCGCTTGGGAGATCGGACTGCCGGCGGCCGACGATGGTTCCCCCTCAGCCAGACGCAACGGCCCAAGGACCACCTTCCCGCTGTCCCAAACCTGCGCGGACTGTGTCCCTGTTCCACCGAAGAACTCGGCCTCGACATACGCCACGGGACCGTTCATCGAGCATGCGGTCAGCGCGCTGTCGAAGCCAGCGGGAGCCTTCCAGAAGCCCGGGAGTTCGGGAGCCCCGACGACGGTCACCGCGTCGAAGAGTTGGTCGGTCATGGGCAACAGGAACAGGTTCTGATCGAGGGGCACGATGCGCGCCGCCTCGACGGAACCGGCCAACGCACGGAGCACGGGTTCGGTAGCGATGACCGCTTGCAGGCAATACACCCCCGCATTCTCGTCTGGCCACGAGAGACGGCACAACGTTGGGGTGCGGCGGCCCACTGGCATGGCGCCGGCAGGCAGGTTCGTCTCGTTGGTCGTGCACTATCCGAGTTTCTGAGCGATGTCCGTGATGCCTGCGGCGGTCAGGCGTTCGGCGTGCTCCTTCTTCTCGCGCAGAGCGGTCAACGTTTGGCGCAGTCCCTCGACCTCGCCGAGCCACGTACGTTGCTGGGCCTCAGCGATGCGCTCAGCGAGGTTGTCCTCCAATTCGCGCAGCAGAGGCAGCCGGCTGGGCTCGGTGCGCAGCATGGGACAGCGGACACAGGCGTGTTCGTGGACGCAGGGCGTGCCGTAGGGGCGGTCGCAGTTGCCGTAGGCGACCTTGCGCAGGGTGAAGTGCCGTTCGAACTCGGCCCATTCCGCCTCGGTGGGTTGGCGGTATTCCTCGGTCGGACGTTCCGCGCGGCGGCTGAAGATGAACACCTGGTAGGTGCGGATCACCTCGTCGGGATAGACGGCCGCATACCCCTGAGTGGTGTTCAGGTTGCGGTGGCCGAGCAGGGCGGCCGCGATGTGGATAGGCAGACCCGCGTTGACGGCGCCGGTGGCGAACAGGCGCCGGAAGTCGTGCGGGGTGAACCGCAGCGGGGTGCCGTCGGTGTCGTGCAGCGGCGCGCGAGCCAGGGTGCGTTCCAGCCACTTGCGCACAGTTTCCGGGCTGAAGACCTGATGGCCGGAGCCGATGGGACGTTGGAACAGGTGCGGCAGCGGCGGGCCATAGACACGTTCGTGGGTGTCGAAACGCGAGCAGCGCGGGATCGTGCCGTCGGCGCCGCGGACGCGGTCGATGATCTGGGCCAGGACGTGCGCCAGTTCCGGGGAGATCGGGAAGACTCGTTCGGCATCCATTTTGGACGGGGCGATCTGCAACAGCGGCACGACCTCCCCGGTGGGTTGGCTGTAGCGGCGGATCGACAGGTGAGTCAGTTCCATGACTTCCTCGATCCGGCAGCCGGACAGGCGCAGGACCTCGATGGCGGCCCACGCCCAGAACGCCTCGGCCTCCTCCTTGACCGTGTCGAACTGCGTGCCGGTCGGCAGGGCCTGGACGAGGACGCGCAGGCTCTTGGCGGTGTTGTTCGCCATACGCCGGTAGGCGGTGCCGTCGACGGTGAGCACGGTTCCGGGCTCGGCGGCGCGGGCGGCGGCCAGCAGGGTGCGGGCGTGCTCGCGTCGGGACCGCGCGGTCGCGACCAGGTGCGGCAGCGCCTCGGCCAGAGTGCGGGTGCGGGCGTGCATCCGCGCGGTGACCTGGGCCTTGTGCTTGCGTCGTGCGGCCAGGTCGGCTTTGGTAACCGGGCACGGCGCGGCCCAGGTCGCCCAGCGGGCGGGGTCTTCGTAGGCCCACTGGTTGATGTCGGTGTAGAACGCGCGCACGGCGGTGAGCAGGCCATAGCGCTCGCTGCGGGGGCGGCCGTCGGGCTGGGTGGCGATGCGCTGTTTCCACGCGGCGGCGACGTCTGGGGGAAGGCGGAGCGAGTCTATGCCGGGATGGTGGCGTTCCAGGTCGCCCCAGAACAGTTCGGCCAGCCAGTGGGTGAGGTTGGACAGCGACCCGTAGTCCATCGCCGGGGCGCATTCGCGCAAGTAATTCACGATCAGGTCACGGACCGGCCGGCAGGCCAAGCGATGTCGGTCAACCAACTCCTCGACCGACAGTTGCCCGCGATGCATGGCAGCCTTGAGCCGAGCAGGACCGGCGATGATCCCCAGCCCATGCAGGGCACGCCACAACGCTTCGCCCGGCGTGCAGGGCTTCCGCCGAGCACGGAGGGCGTACTGGCAGTCCAGTACATCCTCTGCGGTGATGTCCTCCAGCCGCTTGGCGGTGGCGATCCTGATCCTGGCCAGGTGATACAGCGCGTCGTGGGCGACGCGGTCCCCGGTTCCTTGGGCGTGCAAGGCGTCGCGGACGCGGGCGAACCCGGCCGGGTCGCAGGCTCGCTGGTAGGTGCCGAACAGCGAGTTGAACCCAGTGTTCAGCAGCCAGGGGTAGTCCGGGTGCAGCACGCCGCAGCAGATCAGCATCTCGGCGCCTTTGATCAGCAGGCCGCGACGGGTGCGGCTGGGTTCGTCGCTCCACGCGCGCCCGCTCGTGTCGATCCCGCCGGCAACCCAGCGCTGCTGCCACGTCGTGCCGTCAAAGGCCAGCAGCCAGGTCGTGACCGCGCGCAGCGCTGCGCGGCGGCGGTTGATCCGATCTCGGTCGGTGACTGGCAGCACGCGCAGGCTGGCGGACACCAAGTCCTCGAACTCGGCGTCACGCAACTGGGTGACGCATGCTCCGAGCCTGGCTCGGTCGGCGGCCGGCTGAGTCGGCGGTGGCGCCACCGCTGGGGTCTTGCGCACAGCGGTGACCGTGTGTCCGGTGGCTGGCATGGTTCACCCGGCCTGTTCGCCGAACAGCACGGCGAGATCCGCGGTGTTGTATGCGGGATGCGGCCGGGGCGGTGGTGGGGCGGCGCGGCGGGCGTGGTGCTCCAGCGTCCGGTTGATCAGCTCGTCCAGTTGCACGGTGCCGTACATGCCGGTGGTGGCCAGGCTCTTGTGCCGCAGCACGGCTTGCACGTCGGTGATGGCCATGTGCGGGTCGGCCATCATCCGGGCCGCGCAGGTGTGTCTCAAGTCGTGCAGGGTGATGTTCGCGCCGAGCTGGCTGTTGGCGCGGTTGAGCACCGCCCGCATCGCCCAGTAGCTCAGCGGCTTGCGCGGCCCGCGCAGGGTCACCCACAACGGGGCGTCCGCCGGCAGCGGGGCGTCGACTGGTGCGACGTGGCCTTCGGCCAGGTACAGCCTGATCCACACGAAGGCGTCCGGCGAGGCCGGGATGGTCTGCCGGGTGCGGGTGCCTTTGCCGATCACGCTGATGGTCTGCCGGCCGAAGCCCAGGTCGTCGCAGCGCATGCCCAGCAGTTCGCTGGCCCGTGCCCCGCTGGAGATGTAGGTCGCCAGGATGGCTCGATCCCGGTGGCTGGTCATCGCCGCGAACAACTCGTTCCACAACGCGTCGTCCACGACCCGGGGTGCCTGTTCGGGGACTTTCTGCCGGTAGGCGCCCCGCCGGTGGGTCACGAATTCATGGAGCGGGTTGCCATGCGCGCCTGGCCGTGCACCGCCGCGCGTGGCCGCCGGAACTGGGTTGACCACGGGGCCGCGTCCGGCCCCGAGGTGGAAGTCGTAGAACTGTTTGAGCACCGACAGTTGATGGTTGATTGTACGTGGCGCGTAGCCCTCGGCCAGGTACGGCTTACCGGTGCGCGCGTTGACCGACCCGGCAGCCGGAGCACCCTGACGAGTGCGGACGCGCTGCGGGTTGCGGGCGTGCCGCAGCCACAGCACCAGATCCCGCACGTCCACGCGCTGCGCTCGGTCCCACTCGACCTCGATCGCGGCCAGGAAACGCCACCAGCGCAGCAGGTCAAACGCGTAGGAGCGGCACGACGAGTCGGGCATATCGCCGGCCGACATCTCCTGCATGAACTCCGAGATCGGCTCGACTTCCTTACCCGTCGCGTCGACCACGGCGAACGGCAAGCCCACCCCCTCGGTCGACACGACACTGCCCACAACGGGCAGCCGAATCCCGGCCACGTCACGGCCGGCACCCGGACCCAGGTTCTCCACCAACAACCTCTCCTACACCGTTCGGGGATCACTCGTGATCAGCTCACTGTGGATGATCGACTCGCTAGTGCAGTCAACAGGATCATCGTGGAGAACGTCGCCGCCCTCCGATGGAGAAACGGCGGCCTCGACCGTGTACTCGCAGGGCTGGCCGAAGCGGGGTATGACGCGGTCTGGCGTTGCGTACGAGCCGCCGACGTCGGGGCCGCCCACCGACGGGAACGCGTGTTCCTGTGTGCCGTCCCCCAGCCGGGACGGGATGCGGATGATGCCGACCCCGCAGGCCCGCGACGGCGAGCCGCGCGGACCGGCGGATCCGGCGCGGCGCCGAGCGGGCGGGCACCAGGTGAACCTCAACGACGCGGTCGACTCGGTCGTCCGGCCGACACGGCTGTTGCCGACGCCGACGGCGGCGGACTCCCGGCCGGCGGCGATCCAGACCGTGCTCGACCCGGGCCGTCCGATCCCGGCGGGGTGCGTGACCCTGACCGACTCGGTGCGGCTGCTGCCGACCCCGACCGCGTCGGACGCGAAGAACTGCACCCACGCCACCCACGACGGCGGACCGTCCCTTCCCGACCGCGCCCGGGCACTCGCCGCGCCGACGCTGCCGACACCGCCGGCAAGCGGAAAGTGTTGCGCGGCAACACAAACTTCGGGGGGGGGGGGGGGATTCGTAGCTGTCTTTCCCCGGGCGCATGGGGTCCTGCTGCCGACACCGACCGCGCACGACGGTTCTTCCAACGGAATCTCCGCTGCGTCACGACAAGGAGGCCTGTCCCTCTTGGACACTCTACGACTGCTGCCGACCCCGCGCGCGACCGACGGCACGAAAGGCTGCCCCGCCCAGCGCGGCTCGAAGGGCGACCTGATGCTGCCCTCGGTCGCCGTCGCCGTCACCGCGCCCGCACCGAAGAACCGGGCACGGAAGGAAGTGAGTGACCGTGGCAACCGCCCGCGCCCCGCGCGCCCGCCGCGCCGCACGCGCTGAACCCACGCCCGTGGACTGGGGCGAATACGCCGCCGCCGTGCACCGCTGGGAACTCATCACCGGCCGGCCCGCGCCCTGCCCGACCCGACCCGGACGGCACGGCCGTCCCGTGCTCGCACCTCCGTTCGTCGAATGGCTCATGGGCCTGCCCCCGGGCTGGGTCACCGCAGCAGCCCTCGACCTGCCCCGCACCGCCCAGCTGCGCGCACTCGGCAACGCCGTCATGCCCCAGCAAGCCGCGCACGCACTGCGCCTCCTGCTGGACGACCTGACCTGCCTGCACCGTCCGCCTTGCCTCCCGTCGGCCAGCGCGACCCGGGACACCACGCCCCGCACGGCCGCAGCGCGTGCCGGATCCGCGCGTCCATCCGGCACCTCACGAGCTTCGACCGCCGAGCGTGATCGCCGGAGTGCAACCCGCTCGCGTCGCTGAACCTGTGGCGCTACGGGGCGAGGACACACCGGCTGACCCCGCCCCGGAGCCCACGCTCCACCCGCCTTCCACTGTCCGACTCTGAAGGGACGCTTCGCCCACGATGACCGTGGCCGCGGCGCAGAGCCGGCGCGGTGCTCCTCGCACCTGCCCAGCCCCGGAGAATCAAGGAACGGAAACGACTAGATCGAATCGCGATGTCTCACCAGCTGGACCGCATAGAGCACCAAAAGCAGGACAACGACCGTTAGCACCGGAACAGTCTGTACGGCTGCCCCGAACTTGGACAGCGCCAGCGGAATCGCCACGCCAGCGGGCGCGATTGCTATCAAGATCAAAGGCAAGTGATACGGAAGCAATCGCTGGATGAGCCGGACCTTCGGGTCTCCCATGGTCTGATGCCAGCCCACAAACCCCTTGATCTGCTTGGAAACCAGCTGTTCGACGCGTGTTCGCAGGTGCTCCGACGCTGCCCCTATCTGCACGTTATGAAAGAGGATCAGGATCCCGAGAAGCAGTGAAACCAGCGGTGAAACGAGCAGCAACGGAGCGCTTTTACGCTCGATTCCGAAGCCTAACACTGCGGAACTTACGGTTACGGAGCAAACAACCATGGACGTCCTGTGGTCCATTTTCTTCAGAATCTCGTCGCGCAGCGTGCGGTATTCTGCTAGCACGAGATCAGATGCAAAGTCGGCTTTGCCGACGATCTCGGTCAGGCTGATCGAATGGACGGCTGCATGCTCCTCTAGCGAACTCACACCTTCTCCTCAACTGCTTCGTCCGGCTCTGTTCCTTGGGTCGAGCGCAACATCAAGGTCGTTACGTGTTGGCAGCCGGGCTGCCGCCGCCTACGCACCCGTCGCGGGGCGGGGAAGAGTTCGTGCCCGGGATGTCCGTACTCAGGCAATTCCCTGCTCAGGACCATCCGCGGCACCGATCCGCAGGCGTGGAGGGGCCTGGTCGAGTTCGACAAGGCGATACGCAACGGCAGCCCCTGTGCCAACGCCGGGGGAGACCCGTTGCGCGGCCAGTTCTTCGTCCATCGCTCCCTGCTGCCGTTGGACGAGGTCGACCTCGACGCCGGCCAAGGCCGACGCGGTTGCGAGGAAGACGATCCCGACGGGCGCTCCCCGTTCTCGTGCCGCAGCGGCCCGCGGCCACGGTGGATGGCCGTGAGGACACCAGCGCATCCGCTGGGGCGTCGTGCCGGGCCGCGACAGCGCTGCCCAGGCACCGTTTTCCGGCATCTCGTACGCAATGGCACCAGATTCCCGTCCTCGGCCGGTCACGTCCGCGCACGTGGGCCCGGCTCTGCCGCCGACCCTGGCATAGTTACAGCTCAAGGAGATTGACGTGCACGAACTCGGCTGCCTCCGGCCCGCTGCATCGGACTCGACAACGACGGCCTCGTCATCACCGGCGTGGTCGCGCGAACGGCTCGGGGACCTCGGCGTGACCACCGACCTGATGACCGCCGCTCGCATGCTCGGCATCGGCCGCACCACGGCCTACAAACTCGCCCGCGCCGGAACCCTCCCGGTGCCGGCGGTCCGGGTCGGCCGCAGCTACCGCATCGCCGTCGCCCCGCTGATCGAGCTGCTCGGGCTGGACAAAGAGCCTCGTGCCTGACGCTTCCCCTCTGCGCGCACCAGAGCGTCCATAGCCCCTGTCCGAATGCGGCACCCACGGATTGCGGGAAAGGAAAAATCCGCGATGTCTTTCAAAGGCAGCACCTACAAGCGCTGCACCTGCACGCTGCCCGGAACCAGGAAGCAACTCGGCTCCCAATGCCCCAAACTCAAGCGCGCCAACGGCATGTGGAGCTCGAACCACGGAACCTGGTCCTTTCAAGCCGAACTGCCCAAAGCTCACGACGGAGCCCGCCGCACCCGCAGGCGGCACGGCTTCGCCTCGCAGACCGATGCACAAGAACAGCTGGGAAAGATCGCCGAGCTCGTCGCGCTCGGCGAAGGACGCGGCGACACCGCCCGCGCCACCATCGGCGACCTCATCGACAGTCGTCTGCGCACCGGCGAACCATTCCCCGCACCGGACGTCGTCGCCAGGCAGCTCGATGCGGGAAACGCCAGCCTCGGAGTCATGCCCACCGTCGGAGAATGGCTGACCAGCTGGATCACCACCCGCAAGAAGATCCGAGAAGCGACCCGGATCGCCTACCGGTTCCACATCGCCAACTGGCTGATCCCGCACCTGGGCCACTACCGGCTCGACATTCTGACTGTCGACCACATCTCCCGCATGTTCGACGCGATGGCCGAACGCAACGACATGATCACTGCCGCCAACAACAGCGACGATCCTGAGGTCCGCAAGACTGTGGACGGCCTGCGGGTCATGGGCGCTGCCACCATGCAGCGCTATCGCGGCACGCTGCGCGCCGCGCTGAACGCCGCCATCCGCGCCCAGAAGATCACCTTCAACCCGGCGTCGTATGTCGAGCTGCCCTCCGGGCGCCGTCCGAAGGCGCTGTTGTGGACACCGGACCGGGTCGAGCGGTGGCAGCGCACCGGGCAGAAACCGTCGCGGGTCATGGTGTGGACACCCGAACAGATCGGCCGCTTCCTCGACCAGGCAGAGGGCCACCCGTACTACGCCCTGTTCCACCTCATCGCTTACCGGGGCCTGCGACGCGGTGAAGCCTGCGGCCTGCCGTGGTGGAACGTCGAGCTGGCCAGCCGATCGATCACCATCTCCACCGCGATCGTGCAACTCGGGTGGAAGACTGAGTTCGGCGAGCCCAAGAGCGAAGCATCCGGCCGCGTCATCGCTCTCGACGAGGCCACCACCGAGGTCTTGCAGCGGCAGAAGAACCACCAGAACGAGCTGCGTGCGGCGGCCGGGACTGAGTGGGTCGAGCACGATCTGGTGTGCACCGAACGCGACGGCAGCCCCCTGCACCCGGCCAAGCTGACCGACGCCTTCCACACCATCGCCGACGCCGCCGAACTCCCGCCCGTGCGCCTGCACGACCTCCGACACGGGGCTGCGACGCTCATGCTCGCCGCTGGGGCGGATCTGAAAGTCGTGCAGGAACTGCTCGGCCACTCCACCATTGCGGTCACCGCCGACACGTACGCTCACGTTCTGCCCGAACTGGCCCGTGAGACCGCCGAAGCCGCCGCGTCCATCGTCCCGCGCAATGGGCGGCGCAACCGGCCCACGGCCGCCTGACCCACCACAGGCGCGGTGGGTCAGGCTCCGAAACGAGAAACCGGGACGCAGCCAGCTATTGGATGGCCGCGTCCCGGTTTCTCTGGAACTGTCCCGCACTCCCCTGAAAGGCGAAGACGCTCGGCTAGGAGGACGCGACCCGACGCGGGCACGAGGATGGCTGTAGTCGCGGAAGCTGACTATGCTGTAACAACGTCCTACACTACGTGGTGATGGGTACACGAGGGGTAGAAGGCGCTTACCAGGGTGCGCTGCGGGCGTTTCAGAACCCGATGCTGGCCCTGCTCCATCAGACGCACGCGCCCTTCGTGGTGACGGTGCTCGCGATGGTGTTCACCGCGGAGCGGCCGATGGTGGCTGTGGCAGACGCGCACGCGGAGATCAACGACGCGCTTGACCAGTTGCGAGCGGCGGGCTACGGCGATGAGGACAATCAACCGCTGCCTTCGGGGAACGCACGGGACTTGTGCAGGCAGTGGGTGCAGGCAGGGTGGCTGGTGCGGCAGGTTTCCGATGATGACGTCGAGGTGTATCGGCTGTCCGCGTTCGGCGTCGGTGCGCTGGAGGTCGCCGGCCGTGTCGGCGGAGTGCGGACCAGGGTGTCGGAGTCCCGGGTCAGGACCCTGCTGGAGGCGATCGAACGGCTCGCCCAGGACGCCGACCCTGACGTGACTGCCCGGATGGCTCGTCTTCACGAGGAGATCCAGCAGCGCGAGGACGAGCTAAGCCGTCTCGAACAGGGCGGCACCGTCGAGTCTGTCGATGATGAGCAACTGCTTGAGGCGGCAGAGAACGTGCTGCACCTGGCGCGGGAGCTGCCGGCGGACTTCGCCCGCGTGGCGGAGTCGATCAAAGGGATCCAGCGCGACGTCGTCGCCGAATTGCGGCACGACGTGCGGCCGACGGGTGAGGTGCTCCGCGAGTATCTGGCACGCGGCCAACGAATTCTGGACGCGACGTCGGAAGGCCGTGCGTTCGCGGGCGCGTTGCGCTTGATCGGCGACCCAGCGCAGATCGATGATTTGTGGAGCCGTCTGCGGACGGTGCTGCGGCACCGGTTCGCCGATCAGCTGCCGGAGCAGCAGCGGCGAGAACTCACCGACATCTCACGCCGGATCGAACAGGGCGTCAAAGAAGTGCTGACCGCGCAGCGGCAGGCTTCTCACGTGATCACCACACAGGTCCGCAACCACGACCCGATGCGCGACCGCCAGGTGGACGAACTGCTAAGAGACGTGATGTCACGTTTCCACAAGTGGGTTCCCCGGTCACGCCGCGGAGAGGCTGTCGAACCGCTCCGTCGCTTGCCGGTGGCCGACGTCGCACACCTGCGGCAACGGATGAATGACCTGCGGCCACCACAGCCACCCACTCCACTGCGCGAGTGGGACGACACTGAGGACGTGCCGACCGCGGACACCAGGGCCTGGGGTGGCCCTCGGTACGCCGAGCTGCGCGCGCACCTGGAAGCGTACGCGGGGGATGCGGAGAGCGTCGATGTCGCGGCGGCGTTCCGCACAGCGGTCGAGGACATCCAGCGGCCGGTCGACCTGCTCGGCTTGCTGGAGATCGCCCACGACGCCGGAATCACCGAGACGACCGAGGTAGCGATGGTCGACACAGTCCGACCAGACCAAACCCGGCGGCGGTTCGCGCTCGGCGGTGTGGTGGCAGTGAATCCGGCGATCCTGGACAGGAACACCGACGATGAGTGATCCGGACGACGACGGCTGGTCGGCAGGCACGGAGGCCGGGTTCATAGACCCGGTCTCGATGGAGGACGATCCCGTCGAGTTGTTCGCCGGCGACGCCGGCACCCTGGACGCGGACGTGCGGCGGGTCTTGGTTCAGCTGTTACGGCGCAAATTCCTGTTGGCCGAGAAGAATCCGGCGCAGTGGCGCACGCTGCTGGAGAATCAACAGATCCTCGAATCGCGCCTGCACGATCTGTTCGTGCGGCTCGTGGTCGACCACGACCGCGGTGTTGCCTACAAGCAGCAGGTGCGCTCGGTGGAGCTGGACGTGCCGATCCTGCTCAAGGATGACCCTTACAGTCGGGCCGAGACCTTGGTGCTGGTGCACTTGCGGACCGTCTTCCAGCGGGAACGCGGCACGGGTGAGACGTCCGCTCGGGTGGATGTCGAGGAGCTGGAGCAGACCGTGCTGACCTACTTCGATCCGAATGACCACAACCAGGCGCGCGGCCAGCAGGAAGTCCGCAAGGCGGTGGAGCGGCTGGTCACCGAAGGTCTTCTTGCAGAGGAGTCCGCAGGTCGGTACCGAATCACACCGATGGTGGAGGTCGTGCTGAGCACCGCGAAGCTCGCCGAATTGGAGCAATGGTTGCGCGAACGGAACGAGGCCACCGCGTGAGCATGATCGACACGCTGTTCGGGTTGATCCCGGCGGCGTCGCGGGGCGAGCAGTGGGTAGCGCGGGATCTGCAACTGGTCAACTGGGGAGGCTACGACGGATACCATCATCTGCGGCTCGCCCCCGGCGCCACCCTGCTCAGCGGAGGCTCCGGGTCAGGCAAGTCAACGCTGATGGACTCCTACATTGCGTTGCTCATGCCGCACACGACACCTTTCAACGGTGCCTCCAACGGCGGCGTGGTCGGAAGGCCGCGGGGCAAGGATCAGCGCAACATCCTGTCCTATGCGCGTGGCAAGCTCGACGAGTCGCGGGCGGACGGCGAGACCAAGTTGCGGGTGCTGCGCGGGGACGGCCGGGACACCTGGTCAGCTATCGCGATGACCTGGGCCAACCACACGGGTGCCGAGTTCACCGCACTCCGGGCCTGGTATGTGCCGTCGTCCGCCCGTGGCCTTGACGACGTCGTCGCGGTCCGTGCCACCTGCGACCACGGGTACCACCTGCCCGCGCTGGAAGGCCCGGCAGGCGCGAAGTTCGCTCGTGCCGAGGTCACGACAACCGGCTTGACGTGCTTCGACACCGACCGGGATTTCACCGCCCGCCTGCACACCACGCTCGGCATCGGCGCCGCCGGCGACGGACACAAGGCGGTCGCACTGCTGGGCCGCATCCAGGCCGGCCAGCAAATCACCACCGTCGACGCCCTCTACAAGACAATGGTCCTCGAAGAGCCGTCCACGCTCGCCACCGCGGACGCAGTGGTTCAGCAGTTCGACGAGCTGTCTGGCACCCGGGCCAGGATGATCGTCGCTCGCCAACAGGTGAAAGCGCTGACCCCGATGCGCGAACACCGGCACACCATCGACGACGCGGTGGACCGGTTGCGCCTGATCGACGAGGTCGGATCGTTCACCGACGCCTCGTCCCCCGCAGCATTGTGGCGTCACGAACGCCGGCTCGACCTGCTGCGCGCGGCCGAAAGAGACCTGTCCCAGCGGAGTCGCCGAGCCAAGGAAGAATTGTCGGAAACCATTGCCCTGGTTCAGGCCGCCGAATCGCAACGCGAAGGCGTGGCCGCCACATTGGCCGCCTCCGGAGGAGACCGCCTGGAGACCGCACTGCGAGAGATTCGCAGCGTCGAGACGCGCATGGGCGACGTCGAGCGTGCACGGGAACGATTGGACCGGATGCTCGTCACCATCGACGCCGCCGTGTCGACCGGGGAGGACTTCGCCGCACTGGTCGCGACGGCACACCGGTTTCTCGCCGACACCGACGCCAGGAAAACCGCCCAGAACCAGTTCGCAGAAGCTATGGCGGAAAAGAAGGAAGCCGAACGCGAGCTGGACACGTGGCGCGCTGAACACAAGGCCGTCAAGGCCCGCAAGGGCAACATCCCGACTGAGCTGCACACAGCCCGTGCGGCCTTGGCCAACGCCGCTGGGCTAACCACGGACGATCTGCCGTTCGTCGGCGAGTTGATCGAGGTGCGGACAGAGTTCGAGCCGTGGCGCGAGGCATTCAACCTGGCACTCGGCGGATTCGCCACGCGGATGCTGATCGACATCGGCACGCTAGGCGCGTTCCGCGAGGCGATCAACGCTGTCCCCACAGCTCGACGGGTCCAGTTCGAGGGGGTCCGTACCGGCCTCCGCGACGAGGTCGGGCTGAATGGCAAGACGCTCCCCGGCCGGCTCGACTACCGGCCATCGCCGTTCACCGCCTGGCTCAAGAGCGAACTCGCCCGCCGGTTCGACTTCGTCTGCGTCGAGACGCCCACACTGCTGGCCCAGCACTCTAAGGCGCTCACGATCACCGGCCAGACCTCGGAAGGCGGCCGAGGCGCACACGGAGGGCACGGCAGGCCCAACCTGCTCGGTTTCACCAACGGCAGGCTGCTGGCCGATCTCCAAAACCGAATCGACTCTGCACAGACACGCCTCAACGGCGCGGTCGCCTGGGTGTCGCGGGCGGAAGAGAACCTCAACTCCTTCGAAGACAGGCGCATGACCTATCAGACTCTTATCGAATTGTCCTGGGACCAGGTTGACATCGAATCGGTCAAGGCAGAGCGGGATCGCTGGAACCGCGTCGTCGAGGAGGTCCGCCTCGACAACCCGAAGATCGATCAGCTTCAGCTCCAGGTGGACGACCTCCAGAAGCGAGTCAGGGAACTGACCGAGCGCGTCGGACGGCAGAAGGACACCGTTCAAAAACTGGGCGATTCCTGGGAGTCGACTGCCGATGAGGTGGACCGCGCCCAACTGGCCCTCGACACGGCCGCAGAGACCGGCAGCGATCTCAGCCCGGACCACCAGGAGTACCTGGAGGCATTGTTCGAGAGCGACGACCCGGACGGCACCATCTCGGTCGAGGCCCTTCCGGCGTTCGACGCGGCAGTGAAACGGGCCGACGAACGGCTCCGCGCCGATCGGCAGTCGGCGGCCGACACGATCGGCCGATCGAGGAAGGCGCTGATCGACACGTTCTCTACGTTCCTCGAGCGCTGGCCGAACCCGAACCTCGGCACCGACCCCGACGACTCCTACCGCGACTTCGACCGCCTGCTCGCAGACCTGGAGACCAGCGGCCTGCACGAGCTGGAGACCGAATGGCGGGACAGCCTGCTCAAACTGTCTGGCAACGACCTGACCGGTCTGGACAGCGAACTCGCTGCGGCTGTCCGCGAGATCCGCGACCGGATTGATCCGGTCAACCGGATCCTCGCCGAACTGCCGTTCGCCGACGACAACCACCGGCTCCGCATCGACCCTCAGGAGAGCCACTCCACCGTGCGTGCCCGTTTCCGCAAAGACCTGCGCGAGGTGCGGGCCTTCATCGACAAAGCGGCAACGGATGAGGACCGGGAACGCGCCTACCACCGGATGGCCAAGGTGATCGACCGAATCCGACGCACCGCACCCGATTTCGCGGACCTCGTCGACGTGCGCAACCACGTTCGGATCAGTGCTGAGAAGCGCGATCTTGAGGGTGGACACGTCGCCGTGTACGACCACATCGGCGAGAAGTCCGGCGGTGAGTCTCAGGAGCTGGTCGCGTTCATCGTCGGTGCAGCGCTGCGGTATCAGCTGGGCGACGCCGGTGCGACGCGCCCCCGCTATGCCCCTGTGTTCCTTGACGAAGCACTGATTAAGGCCGACGCGCATTTCACCGGCCGGGCCATCGGTGCGTGGCGTGGCCTCGGTTTCCAGCTCATCATCGGTGCCCCCAACGACAAACACAGCGCGATCGAACCCCACGTGGACGCGGAGTACTTGATCCTCAAGAACTCACAGGGCCGGTCCTGGGCGAAGCCGCTGGTTGGTGTTCCGGGGGAATGAGCGCGCTTGTCAACCCGGAGGACGCAGTCGCGGTCGCTCTCCGCAAGGTCGAGCGGAAGTGGGCCGAAGCCGTGTGTGCGGAACTCGGCATCGGTGACCAGGTCACATTCACTGTCCCGCTCCGCCCCGGCGTGTCGACAGGTAAGGCCGTTGAGCAGCTCGGGCACGCCGCATGGCACCAGTGGCACATGCAATGGCGCACGTTTTCCAATCAGCTTCCCGACGGCGTGGAACTCATCCGCAAAGCCGTGACCGTCCAACGAGTCGCCGGCGATTTCCCCGCCACACTCGTCGCTGACCTGGACGGCGTCGTCTCCCTCGCAGCCCGGATGCCTGCCGGCACCGAACCTCCAATCGTGGACGTGGATCGCGCCCGTGCACTTGCGTCTGCACTGCGAGCTGCCAGCGCGATTCTCACCCCAGGAACGCTCCGGGCCGTCTACCGCCTAAGGACCGCCGACGTAGATGTGCTGCTCAGTGCCGTGACGTGGCTACACCAGCACCCCGATGCCAGCGCGTGGACCCTGCGGCAACTTCCAGTGCCCGGGATGCACACCAAATGGCTGGATACCCACGGGGTACTGCTGCGCGAGGTCGCAGGACGCGACGTACGAGACGAAGTCCGGCCCCGGCTGACCGTCGCGCACCTGACCTATGTCGACCCGGACCACGCTGCATTGGGTCGCCGTCGTCACGACGCATGGACCACCGGTGACGTGCACGACATCGCCTATCAGCCACGTCTCGTCCTCGTAGTCGAAAACCGCGACTCTCGCCTCTGGTTTCCCCCGATGAGGGACACGATCGTGGTCGAGGGCGGCGGCAAGGCCGCATCCGCTCTGCTTGCGAACGTGCCCTGGATCCGCGCCGCTGACCATGTCGTCTACTGGGGCGACATAGATGCGGACGGGTACGCGATCCTCGATCAGTTCCGCGCGACGCTCGCTGCGCCCGCACCGGATGGCGCACCGGCGAGACCGGTCAGCTCCATTCTCATGGACGCCACTGACCTGCACCATTACGCCCAGCACGGCGTCAACCACGACAAGGCGGGCCGCCCCATCAAGCCATCACCGGAGATCCTGCCGCATCTGACCGAAGCCGAGAACACCGCGTACAACACCGTTGCAACCGCAGGTCCAACTCCGTTCCGGCGAATCGAGCAGGAAGCCATCCCCCTCACACACGCCGCAACCCGGCTGCTGCAGATCTTGGAGGCTAGCGCGGGACGATAGAGGTTGCTCGCACGCGAGCTGGCTGTCCGGCACGGCGGCGCTCTCGCCGGCCTCAGGCAGCAGCGTGTTCAGTTCGAGCGCGAGAATGTCATGGCGGACTTGGCCCCGCCGCTGACGGGTCCGTCACGAAGTCTGAATCGTCGGAACTGGTTCCGTTGTCGGTTGGCCGGTAGTTCTCAGGGACCTGGCCGCTGATGGTCTCCACCACGAAGTCGGTGTACGGCATCGACAGTGGCCGCCGTGTCAGCACGGCGACGGCCTGCAACGCAGGCGTCGCGTTGCACGCGAGCACGGCGTCCTCGTTGTCGTCGCGCAGCATGCGACCCGTCGCCCGGCGGGTGCCGAACCGTGTCACGCCGCCAGAAGCGAGAACGGCGTCTCCGCGGGAGCGGTCATCCGCAGCTGCTCGACGAACTCCGCGATCAGTTCCAGCGCGCTGGGCTCATGGCGCGCGCCAGCTTCAGTTTCGGTCACGGCAACGACCGTAGCCAGCCACGGCGCAAACACGAAGGAACGATCGGTCAAGCCCGACGACCTTGTGCCGGAAGGTAGTCCTCACAAGGAACTGTCGGCTCAGTCCGAGCGGCGGTGCCGGAGTCGGTCCCCGATAGCCGCGCGGTGGACAGCAGGCAGCACGTTGTCGCGCAACTCAGCGACCAGGGCCGGTTCGTGCGGCACGACATGCTGCAATGCAGTTTCGAAGATTGCTGCCCCGTCAGGGTAAGCCAAAACCGCGATGACCCACGGTGCGTAGATTCCTCCCTGAGTAGCGCCAGCCTTAAAGGCCAGCACCGCGCCAGCAGCAAGCCGGATATTTGCGAGTAAGGGATCAGCTACCGGAGCGGTCTCAATCTCGGCCTCGAAATCGTCCCAGCCGTCAAGAGGCGGAGCAAGCGGAGCCGCGCCAGTGCGGGAACGCACGGTGGCGAGCCCGTTGATGCGTGCGCGCGCTCCGATCTCCTTGACGACCGAGGGCACGAGGTCCTGCAGTGCGTGGGTAGTGTCGCGAGCGGTGAGCGAGATGGTCTGTGCCTCGCGCAAACCGTCCTCGACCGTTCGTTGCTGTCCGTCGCCGGTGTCGGCGATGCGGATCAGAGATCGCGCGATCGCGGTCAGGTCCTGCGGTCGTGGTTCGTGCAGGACCTGGAGGGCATGGCGGACAAGCCGGTCTCGCGGACGCGGCCAGGCGCGTGCCATCCCGTCGTCGATGAGGTCCAGGGCAAGGCGCGGGCCGACGGGCACGATGTTGCCGAGACGTTGGCCGGCATCGTCATCGACGGTCTCGACGAGTTCGACGATGGCCTGATGTCTGTGGTCCTGCGGTTCGGAAAACCAATAGCCCGCTGCGAAGATGACTGTGTTGCGCCAGTGCGGGCTGGCTGCCGAGATGCGCAGTCGTGCGAGTACGGCATCGTCGGTGCCGGTCGTGAGGTAGCGGGCTGCCATGAGTTCTTGGAGTGACCGCACATCGAAGCCGTAGCCTTCGTCGCCTCGCGGAACGATCAGCACTAATCGGTGGGTGGCGGTGGTGAGGATCTTGTCCAGCAGCTCGGCGTCCGCGTCGGACGGCTTGAAGCCTGCGTCGTGCAGGATTTGCCAGGTGATGCTGTGTAGTTCGTGGCGGGTGAGGGCGGCGAAGGAGCGATCGGCTGCTTCGCTGCGTGCCTGCAGTTCGAAGCCGACTTGTTCGTGCAGTCGCTGAATGTGCTGGCTGTAGTTCTGCAGTATCGCTCGTACGCTCGTGGTTTTTTCGCGTTCTCGCCTGAGCACAGTGTCGTAGTAGCCCCAGAACAAGCTGTAACGGTCCGGGGCGAGATGGCCGGCGTTTCCGATGATGATGGTCATGATCAGGACTTGGAGCGGAGTGCGCAGCAGCAACTGGAACGAGTCGTCGTGAGCGGCGATCTCCAACTGTCGGACGATCCGCTCGGTGCGGTCGAGGTCCGCCCGCAGCCGGGCACGAGTTGCCATTTCGCCGTAGCGGATTGCTTCGTCGGCGGACAGATAATCCAGGTCTAGTCGTTCGAATTGCGTCGGCGCGATGTTCTCCACGTAGCCCATCGGCCGTGTGGTCATGACGACGAACACGTCGCAGTCGTCGCCATCCGCGCCGGTCACGAACTCGACGACGCGCGCGATGACCCACTTGCGCACCCTGGGTTCAGTGACTTCGTCCAGACCGTCCAGAATCAGGAATGACGGCCAGCGTTGCAGCCACCACAGCACCGAGGATCCGCGAATGCTGCCCAAATCGGACCGGCTGGAGACCTTCTCGGCTATGTAGCCGATCAGCGTGGAGCCGTCGCTGAAGCCGTGATCCTCTGCGTACTGGGCCAAGTCGATCCGCATAGCCCACCGAGGATGTCGAGGCAGGTTCCGCTGGAACCTTCCCAACGCGGCTTCAGCCCCGGCAATGACCTGCCGGTGGTCGACGCTTAGGTTGTCACCGTTGGCCAGCGAGGCGGCGCGATAGGCCTGTGCGAGGAACTTGGAGATCGTGGTCTTCCCATTGCCCGGGGCACCCGCGATGACCAGGTGGCGAGGGCCTTTGAAGGTAGTGAGCGAGGGCTTGAGCATGCGCTCGCCGCGATCGAGGACGTACCGGATCACGCTGCCCGAAGCAGGTTCGTCCGGCAACGTGATCGGCAGGTCGATCACGACCTCATGCAACGGCATTCCGGTGACGTCGCCGCTGCCTGCCTCGTCGAAGTAGACGGAGCTTTCACCCATGAGAGTGGTCCGTGCGTGGGCCCGCAGCGCCGGCTCCAGCTGGTTTTTCGGTACGTATCCGGTGAGTTCGGACATGTGCGCGAACGCGTCGGCGGCGGTGAAGAAACCCGGGAAGGCAAGCCTGACATCGACGTGGACGTCGAGCAGGGTCTGGATCTGGTTCGCGTCCCAAATCCGGAATTCGCGAATGCGTGAGAGCCGCCGGTACCTGGCCTGGCGGTCGTCGCCGCTGCCCACGTCACGGCTGTCATCGTTCAAGTTGGCGATGAAGTTGTCGATATCCTTGAGCGTCTGGTCGTGCCCTCCTGAGCCGGGCGTCGGGGTGAGCGGGACGTTGGTGATGAACACCAAGTAGTCCGGAACTGGATCGCGGCCGGAAGTCGAATCGGCCCATTCCTTCAGTTCGCTGCGGATCTGCCCCTGCAGCCAGCGAGCGTTGTCTGCGGGTCGAACCTCCAGGCTCTTTTTGTGCTTGACCTGGAAGACGGTATATCCGTCCCACTCCTCGTTGGGTTGGCCGTCATTACCCTTCCAGACGAGCGGTCCCCGGTGATATAGGTCTCGCCCGCCATCGCGGCCTGACCCCATTACCTGGATGCCAGGACCGAAGGACGCGACGCAGAGCGCGCCTGCGAGATCTTGGAAGCCGATCGGGCCGAGCTGCTCAAGGTCCGCTGCCATGCTGGTCCCCTTCAACGCTGATCCCGACGCCTGAGGTCACTAACCGCCGTCGACACACGATAGTGGCATCAGGAGGAGGAACGATCTGAGCACCAGCCGAAAACGGGCGGCTTGGGCGGTTCGATCACTAAGAATTGTCGGACCCTGTTCTTACGATGCGCGCATGACCAACCCCGAACAGTTATGGGCAGACGGCCAACTACTGGCGCTCGACCTGGAATCCACCGACGTCGATCCGCGTCGCGACCGCCTCGTCACCGCGTCGATCGTCACGATCACACCCAGCCGAACAGGCGGAAAACCGCAGATTGAAACCAGGAACTGGCTCGCTGACCCCGGTATCGACATCCCTGCCGACGCCACCGCCCTCCACGGAGTCACGACGGACTACGCGCGCACCCACGGCCGGCCCGCCGCGGAGGTCGTCGAGGAGGTCAGCGGCGATCTGGCTCGGATCTGGACCGCGGCCGTTCCGCTCATCGCCTTCAACGCGCCCTTCGACCTGACCATGCTCGACGCTGAACTGCGCCGCCACCACGGCCGAGGACTCGACCTGTCAGGTCCCGTCGTGGACCCCATCTGCATCGACCGCCACCTGCATCCGAAGCGGGCGGAAAAACGGACCCTCGCAAATCTCTGCCAACACTACAAAGTCCGGCTCGATCAGGCCCACACCAGCGCCGACGACGCCGTCGCCGCGGCGCGGCTCGCATGGCGGCTGGCCAAAGCCGAGCCGGAACGAATCGGTCGCCTTGCGCCGCGCGCGCTGCACAATCAGCAGGCCAAATGGTTCCGCGAACAGCAAAGAGCACGGGCCGACGACCTCCAATATCGCCTCGGCCGCTTGCCTCGTAGCGATACCGCGCGGATCGACCGACTGCAACAGCAAATCTCAGACGCCCGAGCCGCTGCAACGGCCTGGCCACTACTGCCGGAAACCACGGCTATACCCACACGGCGACTACTGCCTCCCCGGCCTGATGGCGCTCGCCGAGATGGGCCAGTCCTGCTCTCCGAAATGGGCCAGCTGAGGAGTGCAGCGTAGCCGGTGTCAGCGGCGGAGCGGGATCACTCCGTCGGGTGCCGCGACGGGCATCTGCGGGCGTGCGGCTTCGGGTGTGGTGAGCAGCGCGACGATGGTGACCGGGCCGCCGCAGTGCGGGCAGTCCCGCTGGGCCGCGATGTGCGGCAGGGGCACTGCAGGCGCCAGCGGGGGCGCCGCCGGAGGCGGTGTCCCGAAGGACCTGGCGGTGACTGAGACGGGTGTGGTGCGTTCGACCTCCCGTCGGGCGGCTGCGGTGCGTTTGCACTGGCGCGAGCAGTAGAGCCGGGTCTTGGCTTGCCGGCCGGTGGCGACGAACGCTTCCCAGCAGATCGGGCAGGTCTTGCGGGTCGCGTTGTAGTTCGGGTCGTGTGGGTCAGGAGACATGTGCGTTCACCGCCTTGCGCAGCTTGTCCGATGTGGACTGATGTGAGCGGAGTCGATAGGAGGGGCCGTCGATACCGACGACGGTCGCGCGGTGCAGCAGCCGGTCCAGCATCGCTGCGGCGACGGTCGCGTCTCCGAAAGCCGTTGCCCAGTCAGCGATCCCGACGTTTGTCGTCAGGATCGTGCTCGACTTGAGGTAACGCTGGTTGATCACCTGGAACAACGCTGAGGCCCCGTCGCCGGGCAGTGGGAGATAGCCGAGCTCGTCGATCACGAGCAGTTTCGGTCCGGCGAAGAACCGCATGCAGGTGGCCCAGCGTCCTTCGACCGCGGCCTTGTGGCAGCGGGCGGCGAGGTCGGCTGCGGTGGTGAAGTAGACCCGGTTGCCGGCTTCGGCCGTGCCGCGCGCGAGTGCTGTGGCGAGCATGGTCTTTCCGACTCCGGGCGGCCCGACGAACAACACGTTGGAGGCGTCGTCGAGGAACCGCAGCGTCGCCAGGTCGCGGATGAGTTTCTCGTCGACGCCGGGTTGGGCGGCGAAGTCGAAGTCCGCCAGAGTCCAGGGATCCGGGAGGCAGGCGAACCGCAACCGGCCGGCGAGGCGGCGTTCTTCGGTGGCGTTGACCTCGATTTCCAGCAGCCTCTCCAGCGCCGCGGTCATCGACAGGTTCTCCGCGCGGGCCTGGTCGAGGATGCGGGGCAGGGCTTCGGCGGCGTTGTCGAGCTTGAGGTAGGAGAAGTGCGAGCGGAGTTGCTGATAGCGGCGGGCCTCGCTCATCTGTGGCCCTGAACGGNTTCCGGACAAGTGATCAGTCCTCCTTGGACTCATAGGTGGGTGCGCTGCCCAGCTTCGCCGCGGTGGCGGCGTAGGTGGCCAGGTCGATCACGACGTGGGCCGCGGGCCCCGTCGCGGGCAGGCCGCGCAGTCGTGCTGCTTCGGCCAACGCCGCCGCCGACGGCGGCCGGCGCGTCTTGTGGGTGCAGGGCCGATCGGTGCTGAACGCGCCCATCGCGGCGTGTTCGAGCGCGATCACGTGCCCGTCGTCGCGGACGACCCGGCCGGCCCCGTCCGGGGCGCGGTGGTGGACCGCGACCGTCGCGCCGCCCTCGGTGACGATCCGCAGCACGTCCGCGCCGAGCCGGTGACGGACCTGAACCTGCGCGCCGCCCAGCCCGGGCGGGACGGAATAGGAGTTGCCGCGAAAGGAAACCAGCGCCTGCGGCGTGACGATCCGGCCGAGGTCGAACTCGGCCGGGAACGCGACCAGCGGCAGGGCGTGCAGCCGCTCGGCCGCGGCCAGGCCGGCGACCGTGGTGCGCTCACCGTCGAGGACCCGGCGGCGGCTATCGAGCTTGGCCGCGAGACGATCCAGCCCGGCCTGCGCCTCGGCGATCGTGACGTCATCGCCGAGGGTGCGCCACCAGCGTTGCGCGGCCGAGTGGTTGGCCTTCTCGACCACACCCTTGCGGTTCCCGCGCCGCGGCGGACACGTCACCGACCGGACCCCGTAATGCTTCGCGACCTGGGAAAATGCGGGCGTGATCCGGCCTGAGGCGGGGTGGCAGACCGTGGCCATCCGGTCGAAGCGCCAGACCTGGGTCACCCCGCCCAGGCGCCGGACCACCGCGTCGAGGGCCTCGACCAGGTGCGGGAAGTCCTCGGCATCGGCCAGGACGCCGCGCCACTTGCTCGAGTGCGCCAGCGCGCCGACCAGCAGATGTGCCTGCTTCCCGGCGCCCCAGCTCGCCGGTGGGTCCGGCAGCTCGAGCCAGTCCCACTGGGTTTCCTCGCCCGGCGGGTGGGTGATGATCGCGACGTCCCGGCCGCGGGACACCTGGCAAGGCTCGCAGTGCGGGCGCAGCTGATAGCGGCGCAGCGCCCGGGTGAACGTCGAGTAGCCGCCTTGGTAGCCGAGCTCGGTGACCTCGTCCAGCAGCGTCGCCGCCCACAAGTGCGGGTCGTCGGCCAGCCGGGCGCGGCAGTAGCCGAGGAACGGCTCGAACGGGTCCGGCCCCGCTGGCCGTCGCTTGCCCGGCACCACCTCGCCGGCCAGGTAGCGGCGGATCGTCTTGCGGTCGCGTCCGAGATGTCGCGCGATCGCCGAGACCGACCAGCCTTGAGCACGCAGCGCCTGCGCCTCCACGTCTTCCTCCAGAGTGAGCATCCACGCCTCCGGTCACGATCACGGTGATCAACACCGAAACCGTCACCCCGAGGCCGCTGACCAGCGCAAACGACGCGCCGACAGGACACCCCAGCTGGGGAATTTCAGAGAGCAGGACTGGCCCTATTCAGAGAGCACCATCAGGCCCGGCGGACCAGCTCGGTCGCACGCCTCCTGGACTTCTGACCAGGAAGCCAAACTGCGCGAACAATGGCTCGCCGCCGACTCCAACACGGTGCCGGGCGTCGTGCATGACCTGCTTGCTGAGCAGCACGGTCGCAGTGCCGGTGCCATTCGCTCCCGCTTGATCAAGCTGCAGTGCGACATCGACGCACCCGGCCAGAGCTGCACGCCGGAACGCGCGGCTGAACTCAAAGCCAGGATCGAGGCGGAGTACGCGGCTGCTCGTGCCTGACCGGCCCCTTGGCTCTGCATTCGGTGAGCAATGCGGTTTCCGCGGAGGAGGCAGAGCGGGCCACTGTGCCTCCTCCGCGGACGTCTTCTGCTCGCGATTTCAGGTCGCGGCGCTCGGCATCCGCCAACCCGCCTGGCTACTGACCCGCAACACCGAGCTTGCTCTGCGCCCGCATGGAGGAGTCCCTGGCGATCGGCCAGGTGACCTATGGTAGGCCGCCGCAGGCCGACACCGGTCTCCGATTGGGCTCCGTTGCTCGCGGAGCACCCGATACACCGCGATACTGCCCGGCATAGACGCCGACGAAAAAAGCCGCCTGACCTGCACGGGTTAATCCTGGGCGGCACTAGTTGATACTCATTGACATGGCAATTCCAGGGATTAAAAGTCCTCTGCTCTGCCAACTGAGCTAGCGGCCCGTGGGCCGACCCTGAGGTTGACCCACCGAGGCGAGTTTAGCGAAGGCCGTCCGGCGCGACCCGGTAGGGGCGGTCACGACCGGAGCGGCGGTCGTTCGGCCAGCCGGAGCCAGCGTTGCCCCGCCCGCGGAGCGGTCGTCGCTGAAATGATGGGGACGTTTCGCTGGCGCATTCGGGGCAGGTGGCGACTTGGCATGATGGCCGCGTGCCGAACGACGCGCTTGTGAGCGAGGTGCCTCGGCCGGGGAGGCGGGATCTTTTCCGGCGGTTGTTGCCGGACGACATGGCGATGCCGTGGATCAGCACGATCGTGCTCGCGGCCACGCTCGTCACCGCGCGGCCGTCGGGCGGGCATGACTGGTTGTGGTTCGTCTACGGCGCGACGGCGGTTTGCTGGCTGTTCTGGTTCGCCGCGGCGAACCGGCGGCCGGGTGCCGCGGCACCGGTGTTGATCGCGGCTGCGCTGGTACCTGCGTTCGTCACCGGTCTGCCTAGCGACGGATCAGCGATCGTCCTTACCGCGGTCGTGGTTGGCACCTATGTTTCGCTGCCGCAGCCGGCGACGCGGTCGCTGGCTGCGGTGGTTTGCCTGGTCGTAGCGGTGGTCGGGCTGTCGGACCTGTTCTGGTCGCGTCCGGCGGATCGGTGGATCGGCAACCTCGGCGGCGTCGCGATCGCCGTTCTCATCGGGCTCAACCGAAGGCTGTACCTGGCGCGGACGCGCCAGGCGGAGGCCACTCACCAGGAACAGTTGCACGTCGCGGCGGCCGAGGAGCGGACTAGAATCGCGCGCGAAATGCACGACGTTCTCGCGCATTCTCTCGGCGCGCTTCGCGTGCAGCTCGAGGTGACGCACACGCTGCTGGCCGAGCAGGGTGAAACGGACCGGGCGATTGAGTACCTGGTCAGCGCGCAGCGGTTGGCCGAGCAGGGGCTGTCGGACGCGCGGGACGCGATTTCCGCGCTTCGGGAAGAGGTTCGGTCGCTGCCGGAAGCGCTGGCGGATCTCACCGAAGCGTTCGGTCGCGCTCATCGGACGCCGGTCGAGTTCCGGCAGCACGGCGAGTACCGGGTGTTGTCTCCACCGGAAACGGTCGCGCTGGTGCGGATCGCGAAAGAGGCGATGACTAACGCCGCCAAGCACGCGCCCGGCCAGCCAGTGACGGTCGACCTGGCTTACGGTGCCGCGGGGGCGACGGTCGTGGTTCGCAACCGGCTCGACCCGGACGCCGGCGTGACCGGCGAACCGGTCTGGAAGCCGGCTAGCGGCTACGGGCTGACCGGGATGCGGGAGCGGATCGAGCTGGTGGACGGCTCGCTGGAGAGCCGGGCGATCCCGGACCACGAGTCCGGACCGTGCTGGGAGGTGCGAGCGGCCGTTTCGGCGGGCCCAGCTGGTCAGGCGTAGCCAGCATCGTTCGCATACTGGATCGCTTGCACCCGGTCCCGGCTGCCGGTTTTGGCGAAGATCCGGTTGATGTGGCTCTTCACGGTCGCTTCGCTGACGAACAGCTGCTCGGCGATCTCCCGGTTGTTCAACCCGGCGGCCATCAGCTGCAGCACGTTCGCCTCCCGGGTGGTCAGCACGCCGGTCCGCGGACGTCCCGCCGGGCGCGCACTGGCGGCGGCGAGCAGCCGGCGCTGGACTTCGGTGTCGAGTACGGCCTGTCCTGCCGCCGCGGCTTGCACCGCCCGGCCGATTTCGTGCTTGTTCGCCGACTTGGTGAGATAACCGAGCGCACCGGCCTGGAGCGCTCGCATGATCCAGTCGTCGTCGGCGTACGTGGTGAGGACGACGACCTGGATTTCCGGATGGCTTTCGCGGATCCGACGGGTCGCCTCGACGCCGTCGCAGCGGGGCATGTTCAAGTCCATCAGCACCACGTCGGGCAAAAGCGTCTCAGCGAGTTCGACCGCCGCGTCGCCGTCGCCGGCCTGCCCGACCACGTCGATGCCGGGCACGGTATCCACGAGCAGCGCGAGCCCTTCCCGCACTGCGGACTGATCGTCCGCGATCACGAGTCGCAGCGGTTGGTTCTCTGTCATGGCCGCATGATCCCGGACTCACGGGCGGCTTGCCAGCTACCGGCCGGGTGGCCACCCGCGGGTGGAGAAATGTGCACCCGTCGCCGGTCGTGATTCCACCCGCACGGCGATGTTTCGCCCTGCCCGCCGGGGCTAGCTTCGGTTTTCCGACGATGGGAACGCGCTGTGGGCGGCATTGCGCGAACACGGGGAGGCAGTTATGAAGGACGCGTTGATTCTCAGCGGAGTGCTGCTCGCGGTGGTGCTGCTGGCGCATATCGGGCGGCGGAAGGAGAATCGGGTTCTCCTGATCATGCCGTTCTTCACTTCCGCGCTGATCGGCTGGGGCGCGCTCGCCGACCTCAGGCTGACCGGCCCCAACGTTCTCACTGGAGCGGCGGGAATCGTGGTCGGCATCGTGGTGGGGCTGGGACTGGTGAAGCTGACCAAGGTCGAGTGGGATGCGCGGAAGAAAGCGGTCTACACCACCGCTGGCGTCGGCTACCTCGGGTTGTGGCTGGCGGTGCTCGTTGGGCGATTGGCGTTTCTGTACGCGGTTCAGGAGAGTCAGACGGTCCGGGAGTCTTTCGGGACGTTCCTGTATCGGACTGGGATCGACGACGGCGGGGTCGCGGCGTTCTTCGTGGCGATGGCGTTGACGATGGTCGTCGTGCGCACTGCGGGAGTCTGGGTGTTCCGGTCGCGGCTGTTGCCGCGGGAATCGGCTACGGCGTAGGAGAAAAGGTGCGTCCGGCTCGATCGATCCGGACGCACCTGAGCCAGTGCTCAAACAGATCTCTGGGAGAACGCGAATGCGGCCGAGGCAAGGGCGAGGTCGGCTGGCTTGATTCCCTGGTGCAGGTTCCGCAGTTGCCTTGCGTCGGCCAGAGTATTCGTTGTCATGCCCGCCCCGGGCTCAATCGCTCGGAATGTCGTTTTCCGAAAGCTATCTCCCGTCCGGCGGACGGCGGAATCGGCTAGGGCTGGAAGCCCGCGTGGAGGTCTCGTCCATCCCCGGGTTCAGCCATGGTCGGCGAGTGACCGCACCGTTGCCGTGAATCTCTTCAGGTCTGCCGCGTACGCCTCTGGTTGGTCCATCGCGATGAAGTGGTGCCCGGCGGGATTGTCGGTCGGCCAGTGCACGATCTCGGATTCGCGCGCGGCCAGCCGGCGGATCCCGGGAGTCCCGCTGTACACGCCGGTCGGCGCTTTCTTCTGCCCTCGCGGCCAAGCGAATCCGTCCTTCGAGTAAAAGGACCACGACGACGTGCCGAAGGTTCCGGTGAACCAGTAGATGCTCAGGTTGGTCAGGAACGCGTCCAGCATTTTGTCCCACGGCTTGCCGCTGGCGTTGAATTCGTGGAATTTCTGCGCCATCCACGCGAGCGCGCCGACCGGCGAATTGTTCCAGCCGTAGGCGAACGTCTGCGGCGCGGTGCGCAGCAGCTGGTGGTGGTCGACGCCGTTCATCCAGTCCTGCGACATCATCGCGGCGAACGCGGCCCGCTCGGTTTCGTCCAGGTCGGGCAGGTCGGCTTCGGTCGGAATGCCCAGACCGGCGGTCACGTAGACGCCCAGCGCGTCGCCGGCCAGCGCCGTTTCCGGGGCCACGTAAGCGCCGAGATCGCCGCCCTGCACGACGTACTTCGAGTAGCCGAGCCTGCGCATCAGCTCCGCCCACGCGCGGCCGACCCGCGCGACGTTCCAGCCGAGGCCAGGTGCGGACGAGAACCCGAAACCTGGCAGCGAGGGCACGACCACGTGGAAGTCCGCGAGGTGCTCGATCAGTCCGGTGAACTCCACGAACGAATTCGGCCAGCCATGTGTCAGCAACAGCGGTGTCGCGTCCGGCGCGGCTGACGGCAAGTGCAGGAAATGCAGGTCAACGCCGTCGATGTCGGTGCGGAATTGCGGGAACTCGTTCAGCCGGGCCTCCTGTGCGCGCCAGTCGTAGCCGGTCGCCCAGTACGAGGCGACCTCGCGCAGCCAGTCCACCGGAACCCCGCGCTCCCATCCTTCGCCGGGCAGCCGCGGCGGCCAGCGGGTCTGTGTCAGCCGAGCGTGCAGGTCGGCGAGCGCGGCACCGGAGATCTCGATGCGGAACGGCTTGATCGGCATAGGCACGACGGTAGAACCCATGTAGGTCAGATATGGTCCTAGATCGTGAGCGATCCGTCCGCCCGGTTGTTGCAGCTGCTTTCGCTGCTCCAGACGCCCCGCCAGTGGCCGGGCAGCGAGCTGGCCGAACGGCTCGGCGTCGGTCCCCGGACGGTTCGCCGGGACATCGAGCGACTGCGGGAACTGGGCTATCCGGTCGAAGCCGCGATGGGCGCGGAGGGGGGATACCGGCTGGTCGCCGGCACCGCCCTGCCACCGTTGCTGCTGGACGACGAGGAGGCGGTCGCCATCGCGGTCGGCCTGCGCCTGGCGTCCGGGCACGCGGTGACCGGCATCGACGAGGCGTCCGTCCGCGCGCTGACCAAGCTCGAACGCGTCCTGCCGAGCCGCCTGCGCCGCCGGGTACGCGCGCTGGCCGCCGCGACTGTGCCGCTGCCGTCCGGCGACGGCCCGCGCGTGGACCCGTCGCGACTGACCGCGCTGGCCACCGCCATCGCCAACACCGAACGGCTCCGCTTTCACTACCTGGCCAACAGCGGCGAGGAGACCCGCCGCTTGGCCGAACCGCACCACCTCGTCTCGTCCGGCCGCCGCTGGTACCTGCTGGCCTTCGACGCCGATCGGGCCGACTGGCGGATCTTCCGCGTGGACCGGATCGAGCGCCTGCAGCTCATCGGCACCCGGTTCGAGCGGCGCGAACTGCCCGCGGAAGACCCGGCGGCGTACGTGACCAGCAAGCTGCACACCTCGCGCCCCACTCACCGCGCCGTGGTCACCGTGCACGCTCCGGCCGCCGAGGTGTCCCGGCTGTGGGGTGCGGCCGGCGAGGTCACGCCCGTGGACGAACAGACCTGCCGCGTCACCAGTCCGGCGGACACCCTGGAATGGCTGGCTTTCCGGCTGACCGGCCTCGGCCGCGAGTTCGAGGTGCACGAACCGCCACAGCTGGCCGCGCACCTGCGGGAACTCGGTGCGCGGGCGCTGCGGTCAGTCCGCTGACGTTCGGTAGAAACTGCGGGACACGTAGCTGCTGGCGTCCTTCGCTCGCGCTGAACACAGCTCCGCCTTCAGCGCCCGGGCCTGTTTGACGAGCGGATCGTCGCCAGGGGCGAGCGCGAGCACATCCACCGCGTGCAGCGCTTCCTGCGTCCGGCCTTCGTCGCGCAGCCGGGCGACCTGGTCGAGCACGCCTTGCTTGTCGGTGATCGCGCCCGCCCGCGCGGCCGCGGCCACGTCCGGCCTGCACGGGTGCAGCGTGGTCGGATTTCCGTCCCACCAACCGGTTTCCGACCGGACAATGTCTCGGACAAGGTACTCCCGATGCCCGTAGTTCTCGCGCATCCACGGCACGTCGAACAGCTCCGCCGGGTAATCCAGGTCGTGCACGATGTCGTCGGCGCAACGTCCGTCGTTGAGCCGATCCACCACGGCGGCCCGCAGCCAGCGGAGCGCGGCGGCGGTCGCGGTGAGCTGCCCGACCGGATCGTCGCGCACGACCGGCCCGAATTCCGGGACGAGCAGCGACGGCCGCAGCTCGGCGAGCCGGTCGAGGGTGTCTGCCCAGCGCACGGTGTCCCGCATGGTCCGCATCGGGGTGCCGATGTTGGGGATTCCGTTGATCACCGCCGCGCTGCCGTAGAGGACGCGCTGCTCGGGCAGCCAGACCGCGGTCACGTCATCGGTTTCCGACGGTGCCCACAGCAGCCGCACGGTGCGGTTGAGCGTCATTGCTTCGCGGTAGGTCTGATGGGGGAACGTCAGCGGCGGAAATTCGGGAAACTCCGTCACGGGACGTCGAAATTGCCGGGCGTTGATGCGGTTCTGCAGCCCGGCGGTTTCGAGGTACCGGCGATACCGGCGCACCACGTTCTCGTGCGCCACCACGGTCGGGCGTGGTTCGCCGCGCGCCGCCGCGTAGTCGAAAAACGCTGGTACGCCGTAGTTGTAGCCGAGATGTCCGTGGCTGTAGACGATCCACTGGACCGGCTCGGACGTGTGCTCCCGCAGCCGGTCCAGTGCCGGCGCGACGAGATGCGGAGCCGGACCGGTGTCGACCACGACGAGCCCGTCTCCGGTCTCCACGGCGAGAGTGTTGCCCTGCAAACCGATCGTGAACACGCCCGCGGCGACCTGGGTGACCTCGCCGGCGCCGTAGAGCGGGTTGTCGCTGCTGGGTACCGGCATCAGTGCGTGACCTTTCCGTCGGTGGAGCCGGTGGGGTTGACCGGCCGGAGCCCGAGCCGTCGCGCGGTCCGCTCCGGCCGGACGAAGACGATCGACACCACGCCGCCGACCAGGGACAGCACGCCGCCGATGGAGAACGCGAGGGTGTAGCCGACGGCGGGGCTGCTGGCGGACTGGATGAGCAACCCGGTCAGGTACGGCGCGATCAGCCCGGCGGTCGTGACCAGGCCGACCGAGATGGACAGCACGGCGCCGCGCTGCCGGGTCGGGGAGATCTCCGCGTTCACCGTCATGCCGATGGCGAACACGACGCCGCCGAGGCTGAACGCGATGGTGAGCAACGCGATCTGCAGCCACCCCGCGCCGACGTGCGGGAACGCCAGCATCGCGATGCCGGAGAGCACGACAGCGATCCCGCCGAGCACACCGCGCGCCATCCGGCTCGACACCCCGCGCCGCATCAGCCGGTCGGTCAACGTGCCCTGGCAGACGTTGAACACCACTGAAGCGATCCACGGCAGCGCCACCAGGGTGCCGGTAGTGACGGGGCGGTAGTGCAGCGCGGTTTCCAAGTAGTGCGGGACCCAGGCGACCAGGACGGCGAGCGCCCAGTAGGCGGCGAATCCGGAGAGGAACCCGCCGAGCCAGGTGCCGCTCAACAGGATCCGCCGGTACGGTACCCGCGGCTCGTCCACTTCGGATTTCTGCGCGGTGTGCACCGACGCGGTCCCGGCGACCGTGCCTTCGCGGCCGAAGACAGCCCACAGCACCGCCCACACCAGGCCGATCACCAGCAGCGCGAAGAACGCCCAGCGCCAGCCGTGCGCGACGATCACCGCGGTGAGCAAAGGAGCGGCGAGCGCGACGCCGAGGCCGGAACCGGCGTTGAGCAGCGAACTGGGCAGAGCGCGTTTCTCGTTGGGGAACCACTTGTACGCGGCGTGCATCGCGAGCGGATTCGCCGGGCCTTCGGCGGCGCCGAGGACGATCCGGCTCACCAGCAGCACGCCGAACCCGGCGGAGCCGAGCATCGGGGCCTGGGTGAGCGCCCAGACCACCCCGAGCACCAGCAGGATCCACTTCGACGGCACCCGGTTCGCGACGAACCCGACCACGATCGCCGAAATGCTGAACAGGAAGTAGAACCCGCTGCTGATCAGTCCGTAGGACTCCGGCGTCAGCCCGAGGTCGTGCATCAGCGGTTTCGCGGCCAGCCCTAGCACGGCCTTGTCCGCGAAATTGATCAGCATGAAAACCAGCAGCAGCACGGTGACCACCCAGCCTCGCGCACTGGTGGCCGGTGTCGCGGCGGGACGGGTGGATCTGCTGGGAACGGCGGGAGCGGTCATCGGGATCCCCTTTCAACGGCGTTGTCGGGCGGGGTGTGCCGGGCGGGGTGGAGCGGGAGGGGTCGAACGGTGGTGGTGCGGGCAGGGATGGAACTGGTCAGAAGGCCCAGCGGGTGCGGCCGGCGGCGCGCAGGCGCAAGTGCTCGTCGCGGTCGGCTCCGTCGAGCGCGGCTTGAGATTCGGCGGCGGCCCAGGCGTACACGCCCTTGGCCATCGTCGAGGTCGCCGCCTTTTCCAGCGCCGTGAACACTTCCGCGCGAGCGGTGTGCGCGATTTCGCCGGTTGGCTCCGCGTCGGCCGCGAGTTGCGCGAAATGGCCGGCCAGCCGGTGTTCGCCCGCGGCCAGCAGTTCCCGGGCGCGCTCGGCGAGCCGGTCGGCTCCGCCGGCGAGGCTGGCGATTTCCCGGGAGAGGTCGGCTCGCGGGGCGGGCTTGAGGTTCGCCGGGTTGCCGTCGTACCAGCCGCCGTAGAGCCGCCACACGTTGCGCACCACGAACTCCGGCTCGTCGTAGGACGGCTTGAGGTACGGCTTGGCCAGCAGTTCGGCCGGTGCGGTGACGCTGTGCACGACCTCGTCCAGAGTCGCGCCGGCGTTCATCGCGTCCACGGTCTGGTTGTGCAGAATTTCCAGGAATTCCGCGGTGTCCGACAGCGCGGTGCGGACCCGGTCGGCACCGGCGATCGGCACGCCGTGCCCGGGCAGCAGCAATTCCGCGCCGAGCCCGGCCATCCAGCGCAAGGCTTGCGCCCATTCCGCCGCGTAGCGCTGGACCTTCTGCGGATTGCCCGGATTGGGCGAGGACCAGATGAAAAAGTCGCCGCAGCAGAGAATCTTGCGTTCGGGCAACCACGCGATCGTCGCGTCGTCGGTCTCCCCGCGCGCATGGCGCAACCGTACGTCGAGGTCGCCGACCCGCAGCGTCGTGGCGTCCCGGTAGGTCAGGTCGGGGTAGCGGTACTCGCTGGGCCACCGAAAGCCGGGGGACTGGAACTGCCGCTGGTTGATCACCGTGTTGTAGCCGCGCGTGCGGTCGTAGCGCTGGAACCGGGGCGGGGTGTTCTCGTGCGCCAGCACGGCCGGTCGGCGCAGCCCGCGTTCCTCCGCTTCGGCGTCGAACGGCCCGACGCCGAAGACGTGGTCGATGTGGCCGTGGGAGTACACCGCGGTGTGCAGCCGAGCGTCGGTGCGAGCGCGGGTCGCGTCGAACAGGTCGGCCGCGGTGCGCCGTTCGCCAGTGTCGAAGCAGAACAGGCCGTCGCGAGTGGGGAACAGGTAGACGTTGCCGAACGCGGGCCACATCCACACGCCGTCGGCGAGTTCGTGCAGACCTTCGCGACGGAACACACCGGAGTGGTAGACGCGGGTTTCCGCTTCGCCTCGCCAGACCTTGTCCGCGTAGTCGAGCAGGTCAGTCACGGGAGTCCTCCTTGGTGGTGATGAGCGCGTCGACGGCGATCAGGCCGTCGTCGGTGACGCAGAGCGGATTGGCTTCGATTTCGGCGAATTCCGGGTGGTTGTCGAGTACGCGGAGCAAGCCGTCGACGGCGCTGCGGACCGCGGCGGCCGGAGCGCCGAGGACTGCTTCCGCCCAGCGGGCGAACTCGGCGATCTGGCCGGGCGAGGCGGGCAGCACCAGCGCCCGCCGGGGCGCGGACGGGTCTTCCGCCTGGTCGCCGCCCGCGCCGAGCAGGACGGCGGTGCCGTAGATCGGGTCCCGGACAGCGCCCAGCGACAGTTCGACGGTGTGCGGGACCAGCGGCTGGATGACCACGACGCGGTCCGGATCGGCGGACACCTCGCGCAGGCGCGCGGCGAGTGCCGTGGTGGCGGCGGGAAGCTCGTCCGCGGTCACGCCGACGCGAACCAAGCCCGCGCGCGCCCGGTGCGGCACGTCGGAAGCATCGCCCTTGAGCACGTACGGACCCGGCCAGGGCGGCGGCGCGTCGTTCGCGGTCACCGTCGGGACGTGCGCGATGCCTGCTTCGGCCAGCACCGGCGCCGACCGCAACTCAGTCCAAATCGGACGATCTCCGCCGGACGGTCGCCGGGGCTCCGGAACCACGTCCGGCACCAGCACCCGCAATCGCCGGACCAGTGCGCCGATGCTGGGCAGCACGGTGTCCGGCCGGCCGAGCTGAGCCAGTTCGCCGGGCGGGGCGCACGCCCACACGAACCACGCCGGGGTGCGCATCGCCGCGGCGGCTTCGGCCAATCGCCGGTACGGTTCGCGAAACCGGTCCCCGAAGGTCAGATAGAGCACCACGCCGTCGAGTTCGGGGTCCGTGTCGAGCGCGCCGAGCAGGTCCTCGACCCGGTCGAGCCAACGGTCGATGTTGCCGCCGAGATCGACCGGATTGGTGTCCGCCGCTTCGATCCCGCCGGCCTTGGCGAGCTGTTCGCGGGTCGCGTCCGACAGCGGCGGGACCCGGACGCCCATCGCCGTCAGGCTGTCGGCGAGGACTCCGCCCGCGCCGCCGGACATGGTCAGCACCGCGAGGCGCGGCACCGGCGGCAGCCGTACTCCCTTGCGGGCGCTGAGAACCGCGTCCACGAGCTGGTCGTCATCGGTGACGAGCCGGATGCCTTCCTGCCGGCACAGTCCGGCGAGCAGCATATGGTCGCCCGCCACCGCGGCGGTGTGCGAGAGCGCGGCTTGCCGTCCGGCGGCACTGCGTCCGACCGCGAGCGCCACCACGGTCTTGCCCGCCGCGGCGGCTTGCCTGCCCAGTTCGCGCAGGCCGGCCGCGTCGCGCACGCCTTCCAGGTAGAGCACCAGCACGTCGAGGTCGGGCTGGTCCAGCAAGTAGCCGCCCAGCTCGGTGCTGGAAAGGCAGGCTTCGTTGCCGACGCTGGCGTAGTAGGAGTAGCCGACCCCCGCCTGTTCAAGAAGATCGGCCAGCACGAAGCCCATCGCGCCGCTTTGCGTCACGATCCCGACCGGGCCGGGCGCGAGCCGTTCGCGGTCGAGGAACACCGTGGTCGACAGCTGCACGCCGGCCGGGCGGCTGACCACGCCGAGGCAGTTGGGCCCGAGCACCGGGAGATCGCCGGCCGCCGCGCGGAGCCGGTCCTGCAGCTGCGGGTTGCCGTCCTCGGCGAAGCCGGCGGCGAACACGATTACCGCGCCCGCGCCCTGGTCACGGGCTTGCGCCACCAGGGCGGGCACGGTCTCCGCCGGGGTCGCGAGCACGACCAGGTCCGGGCCGTAGCCGATCTCGGCGAGCGAGCCGACCGTGCGGACCCCGGGCAGGTCGAGCGCGCCGCGGGCCACCGCCACGACTTCGCCGTCGTAGCCGCCGCGGACCAGCCGGTCCAGCGCGATGCGGCCCCAGGAAAGCGCGGTGGTCGCGGAGACTCCGACGACGGCGACCGACTTCGGGCGGAACAGCGGTTCGCAGCGAGCGGAGTGCACCGGCGGACTCCCTGTGATCGAGGTCATGGACACAACTCCAACTGTCGCCTGCGCCGGCCCAGCTCGTAAGCGCACATCGCCCATGGTTTCGGCTAGCGTGTTATGACATGTCACAACAGCTGTGGGCGAGCTTGGAACGACAGGTGCCGCAGGTGGTGGACCGGACTCTGCGCCGCTACGTCGAGCTGTCGCCGCACTACCGCGGTCCGGTGCCCGAACACCTCTACCGGCACATGGCGCACACCTGCCGCGAGCTTTTCCGGCTCTTCCTCCGTGCGGTGCGGGAGCGGCGCGCCCCGCGAGCCGACGAGCTCGAGCTTTTCCGCGAACGAGGCCGGGAACGCGGGCTCGAAGGGCTGCCGGTCAGCGATTTCCTGCACGCGTACCTGCTGGGCATCGAAGAGCTGTGGGCGGAGGCGGCCCGGCAGTCCGAAGGCGACCTGCCGACGTACGCGACGGCGGTGCTGCTGGACTGCCTGCACCAAGTCTTGGTGACCGCGATCAGCGCGCATCAGGAGGAGTTCCAGGCCGCACACGGCGACGAGCGCGAGGCGATCCGGGCGCTGGCGCGGGCGCTGGCCGCGGGGGAGCCGGCTGTGGAACTCGCCGCCCGGTTCGACCTCCGGCTGGCTCCCGCGTACGGCGCGCTCGCGCTGCGGTTTTCCCCGGACCCGGCGGAATCCGCTGGCGACTCGGTCGGCCGCCGGCTCGCTGAGCACCGTCGGGTCAGCCAGCTGCTGCGACACCTGCGCCGCGCCCTGCCCGATGACGCGCTGGCCGCCCTCGACCCGGACGGCGGTCTGGTCCTGCTTCCGTCCACTCCGGACGGTTCGGCCGCGGCGACCGCCGCGGCGCAGCACGCCATTCCGCAGGCTCAGCGGGAATCCGGCGTGGAGATCACCGCCGGATTCGCGCATGCGGCCGACTTGGCGGCGATTCCGGCCGCGGTGCGACAGGCGGAGAAACTCCTGCCGCTGGCGTCCGCGCCCGGCGGAGTAGCGGTCCTCGACGACCACCTCTTCGAGTTCCACCTCAGCCATGAGAGCGCAGCGGTGCCGAAGCTGCGCTCGATCGCCTCCCGGCTGCGCGGCGAGCCGGACTTGCTGACCACGTTGACCGCCTACCTGGAAACGGACTTCAACCGCCGGGAAACCGCGCGGCGGCTGCACGTCCACCCCAACACGGTCGACAACCGGCTCGCCCGGATCGCGGCGCTGACCGGTGCGGACCCGCGGACCGCGAAGGGCGTCCTGCTGTTCGGCGCCGCGTTGGGTTTGCCGGGGTAGTCAGGCGATGAGTTCCGCGAGCGCCTCGCGCAGTTTTCCTTCCACCGCGACCGGCCGCCGGCTTTCCCGGTCCACGAACACGTGCACGAAATGCCCTTCCGCCACCAACGTCTCGGCAGCCGAGTACATCCCGATCTCGTAGCGCACGCTCGACCGGCCGAGATGCGCCACCCGCAGACCGATCCGGAGCGTGTCCGGGAACGAAACCGAAGCGTGGTAGGCGCATTTCGACTCGACGCACAGTCCGATCACCGGCCCGGATTCGATGTCCAGTCCGCCGCGCTCGATCAGCCAGGTATTGATCGCCGTGTCCATCAGCGAGTAGTGCACCACGTTGTTCACGTGGCCGTAGACGTCATTGTCCTTCCACCGCAGCGGAACCTGGTGCCAATGCGGGTAGCTCACCACAGCTGCACCGATGCGCGCAGAATCCCCGCCAAGTCCTCTTCGGACGGGGTGCGCGGTGCGGTCGCCAGCAACCGTTGCTGCTGCACCGTGCCGGAGACGAGAGAGTCCACATCGGACTCCGAATAGCCGACCGCGCCGATCCCGGACGGCAAGCCGATCGACTGCATCAGTTCGGTCAGCACCGCGGGCAGATGATCCGCCAGGTCGCCGGACCACTCGAAGTCCGGCGCGAGCAGCCGGGCTACCCGCAGGTGCCGTTCCGGGTCGGCCGCGAAGGTGAACCGGAACGCGGCCGGCGCGGTCAGCGACACCGCCATCCCGTGCGGCACCATCGCCTCGTCGCCGGGATAGTCCGCGGGGTGGAAATCCCGTACCTGCCCGGCGATCGGGTACGCGTTGGCGTGCGGGATGTGCACGCCCGCGTTGCCGAAGCCGAGCCCGGCGAACGTCGCGGCCAGCGCCATCGCCTCGCGCGCGGCCAGGTTCTCGCCGTCCTTGACCGCGGCCGGCAGCGCCCACGACAGCAGTTGCAGCGATTTCTCCGCGAACATGTCGGCGAGCGGGTTCGCCCCGCAGTACGGCACGCGCTGTTCCGGCCGCTTCCGGTCGAACTCGGTGTAGGGCTTGGCGGTGTAGCTCTCCGCGGCGTGGCACAGGATGTCCATGCCGCTCGCCGCGGTGACGCCGGCCGGCTGGCTGACCGTCAGCCGCGGGTCGACGACCGCCAGCGTCGGGCGCAGCCGCAGGTGGCTGATCCCGCTCTTCACCCGCAGCGACAGCACGTCCAGCACGCACACGGTGGTGCTCTCCGAGCCGGTCCCGGTCGTCGTCGGCACCGCGACCAGCGGTTTCAGCGGATTCGCCGGGGCCCGGCCGCCGCCGACCGGCGCGTTGACGTAGTCCATCAGCTCGCCGTCGTTGCTGGTCAGCAGGTTCGCCGCCTTGGCGGTGTCGATGCTGGAGCCGCCGCCGACGGCCACGAACGCGTCGTACGGGCCGGAGCCGCGGGCGAAGTCGACCGCCTTCTGCATGCTCACCTCGGTGGGCTCGACCTGGACGCCGTCGAAGGTCTCCACCGTGATCCGGTAGCCGCGGATGCCCTCGGCGATCCGTTCCGGCCAGCCGGTCGCCGCGACGACCGGGTCGGTGACCACCAGCACCCGGCGCGCTCCGTACTGGGCAAGGTCGTACCCGATCTCGTCGCTCGCCCCGGTGCCGTACTTGAGCGCAGGGGCACCATAAGTGAAAACAGTCTCATGTTCGGCGGATGTCACGCGGCCGTCCTCCCAACTGGCGGGCAGCCCGATCCGGCAATCGGCATAATCCGGCAGCGACTTTTTCAAGATCACTTGACGCCGGTGAACGGTGCCGCCCTAAGCTCTCCCTCATTAGATACCAACAGGGAACTACCGTCGCGCAAACGGCCGTACGCGTTTTGAACGAAGCCCGGGTCCGCCGGGTGTACGCGGTCGTCGGCGAGTCGTTCCTGGAATTGCTCGACGCGCTGGGCCGCGAGCGCGACCTCACGCTCGTCTCGGCCCGGCACGATTCGGGCGCCGCCTTCATGGCCGAGGCCGAAGGCAAGCTCACCGAACGGCCCGCGATCCTGCTCGCCAGCCGCGGTCCGAGTGCCGCGGCGCTGGTCTTGGGAGTGCAGACGGCCTACCAGGACGAGACGCCGATGGTGGTGCTGCTGGAAACCCCGGCGCTGGACCGGACGCTGACCGGCGAGGTGCCGGCGTCCGATGCCACGCCGATGTTCGAGAAGATCGCCAAATGGTGCGTCCGCGCGGACGCACCGGACGATGTGCCGCACTTGCTCGCCGAAGGTCTCGCCCGCTGCCGCGAAGGCCGGCCGGGACCGGTGGTGATCGGCGTGCCTGCCGACGCGTGGGGCGTCCCGTACGACTCGGCGAAGCCGGCCGCCGAGGTTCGCCCGCCCGCCGCCGGCACGTTGGGCCGTTCGGCGGAAGCAGTCGCCGGGCTTGTCGACGAAGCCCGCTACCCGGTGGTCATCGTCGGCGGTCGCGCGCGGTCGGCGCGCGACGAACTGATCGCGGTCGCGGACGAGCTCGCGCTGCCCGTGTACAACGCTTTCCGCAGGCAGGATGCCTTTCCGGAGAACCACGCGCGCTACGCCGGGCACCTCGGGCTGGGCATTCCGGCGCGCCAGCTCGACGCCCTTGAGCGCGCGGACCTGGTGCTCGCGCTCGGCACCCAGCTCGACGAAGTCACCACCCAGGGTTTCCGCTACCCGACGCCGCAGCAGACGCTCGTCCTTGTCGGCACAGGGATTGACGAGCAGCGCCGTCGCGGCCTGACGTTCCGCGTCGACTCTGAGGTGGAGCCGTTTCTCAAGGAGCTGCGCGCGATCGCTTCGCCGCGTACGCGCAGGGCATCGGCCGCGAACGCCGCCGTGCACACCTTCATGACACCGCCGAACACCAGCGACAACACCCGCGTGCATCCGGCAGACGTGGTGCGCGCGCTGCGAAAGCTGGCACCCGAGGACACCATCGTCACGAGTGACGCAGGCAACTTCGCGCAGTTCATGCACCGCTACTGGTGCTTCACCGCTCCGCGCAGCCAGCTCGGCCCGAGCAACGCCGCGATGGGGTACGCGGTGCCTGCCGCGGTCGCGGCCAAGCTCGCCGAGCCGCGTCGTGCAGTGGTCGCGATGGTCGGCGACGCGGGCACGCTCATGACTGGGCAAGAGATCGAGACAGCGGTGCGCTACCGGGCGCCGGTGATGGTGGTCGTGTTCCAGAACGGGCTGCACGGTCCGCTCGCGATGCACCAGGCGCGCACCCACGGGCGGCTGTCCGGGGTGACCATCCCGCTGACGGACTTCGCTTCCTGGGCGCGCGGCCTCGGCGCGGCGGGGTACACGGTGGACGATCGCGAGCGGCTCGAGCCGATCATCGCGAGCGCCCTGGTACGGCAGCGGCCGTGCGTGATCGACGTCCGGACGGATCCGGATGTGGTGACCCCGGACGTCCGGCTGAGCGCTCTGCTGGGTGCTTCGCGTCCGGCCGCTCCCTGAGCCCCGGCCTGGTTGCTGCCTGTCCGTGAAGGGCTCCTTGGGGGAATCAGAGTCCGGCAAGGGGCCCTTCACGGACCGCGTCCCCGGTCGCCTGCCGCCGCCCGGTACCTGAAATCTTCCTGAGAACACAGGGAAACGCCGGAGAAGTTCGGTAGCTGCCCGCCCCCGGCTCAGGTAACCTGACGGTGTTCCCGGGGTTTTCGGCAATCGGACCCGGTACGCTCGGCTCGATCGGCTGGCGTCCGGATGGGGAATTCCCGGGTGGCGTCCCGGCTTGGTTCGCGGCCGTCCGGCCCGTTTCCGGATCGGGGATCGCCGGTTTTTGTCGGTGCCGGATGGCACCATCGCGGTCATCGCCCCCGCTTGCCGCGGGAAGGAACGAGGGGAGTTCGTCATGGCCGACGAAAAGGACGGGAAATCCCGCACCGGGAAGGCCGCCGGCACGACGCGCGGCCGGGCCCGGTCCACGCAGTCCGCTGCCGTGGTGTCCGTGGTGCGGAACGAGCCCGAGCAGGCCGCGCAGGTGCCGGAGCAGGCCCGGTCCGGAGTGGTTCCGGTGCAGTTCAGCGCCAGTGCGGAAGCGCACGACGTGGCCGTCGTCGCCGCGGACAGCGGGGCAGGCTGGCGCTCGCCGTTCGGCGCGTCGCTGCGACCGGCCAGCGGGGAGTGACCCGGTCTCGTGAACTGGGGTGAGTCGGCTTGTCGGGGGCCGCTCCGCTGTGCTTTACTTTAAGTGGTCTCGAATTTTGTGTTCGTGGTAAGTCACGCTCGCAGAACTCAGCGGGCGTGAGCTTCTTCGTCGTCTCGACGAAGGCGGATCTCGCCCGTGTCTGGGCCCAGGACGTCGATGTGGCTTCCTGTTTTGGTGTTATGTATGGAGATTGTTAGATGACTGAGGGCACCGTGAAGTGGTTCAACTCCGAGAAGGGGTTCGGCTTCATCACTCCCGACAACGGTGGCGGCGACGTCTTCGTGCACTACAGCGAGATCCAGGGCAACGGCTTCCGTACCCTTGAGGAGAACGCTCGCGTGCAGTTCGAGATCGGCCAGGGCCAGAAGGGCCCGCAGGCTACGTCGGTCACCGTTCTCTGACCTACGTTCTTCGCTGAGAAGCCGCCGCTCCCGTCTTCGGGAGCGGCGGCTTCTCTCGTTCCAGCCGCTCCCGCCGGGTGGATCTGGGCGGGTGGTTCTGGTTGCCGGACAACGCATTCCCTTCCGACACCGGCCACTGTGGATCGCCCGATCGTGGCCGGTCACCGACTCGTAGGCTCGCCGGCATGATCGAAAACAGCTACCTCGTCACCGGAATGTCGTGCGGTCACTGCGCCCAGTCGGTCACCGAGGAACTGACCGCACTGCCCGGCGTCGAGAACGTCACAGTCGACATCGAGACCGGCCGCGTCCAGGTCCGCAGCGCCAGCCCGCTCGACGAGGCGGCCGTGCGGGCTGCGGTCGAAGAGGCCGGGTACAGCTACGGCGGGCTCGGAACTCTCGTCTGAACTATGGGTAATTACCCAGGAACCCAGGGTAGGCTCTCGTCGCGGCAGCGGCCTCTGCAACGTTGATGCAACCCTTTCCTCCACACTGGAGGAGGCGTTCGATGGCCCGGAGAGCGGACGAGGGGGATGCCCGATGGGCGAAGTCGTCGCGGGGATCGTCGTGAACCCGGCGTCCGGACGGGACATCCGAAGACTGGTCACCCAGGCCACGGTGTTCCCGGCCGAGGAGAAGGCCAACATCGTGCGCCGGCTGCTGTCGGCGTTCGCCGTGGCCGGTGTCGACCGGGTCATGTTGTCCACGGATTTCGGCGGGATCACTGCCTCCGTGCTGCGCGACCTGGGTCGCGACCCGGTCCCGCGCATCGAGTTCTGCGACGAAGACACGCTCACCGGCACCGCGATCGACACAGTCAACGCCGTGCGCCGGATGGTCGACGCGGGTGCTGGCGTGATCGTGTGCCTCGGCGGGGACGGCACCGCGCGCGTTGCCGCGAAGGCGTGCGGCGACGTGCCGCTGCTCGCACTGCCGACCGGCACCAACAACGCCTTCCCGCAAGCTGGCGAGGCCACTGTCGCCGGTCTCGCGGCCGGCATGGTGGCCAGTGGTCAGGTCGATGCGGACCTGGTCATGCAGCGGGTCAGCGTGCTCGAAGTGGTCACGAAGAACCGTCGCGAGATCGCGCTGGTGGACGTCGCGGTGTCGATGAGCAGGCACGCCGGAGCGAAGGCGCTCTGGGATCCGACCGCGCTCACCGAGCTGTACTGCACGTTCGCCGAACCGGACAGCATTGGCTTGTCGAGCATCGCTGGGCAGTTGTGTCCGAGTTCTCGTACCAGTGCGGAAGGCGTGGCACTGCAGCTCGGCCCGGTGGATAGCTCCGCGTACGTCGTGCACGCGGCGATCGCGCCTGGGCTGGTGCGTCCAGTCGGCGTACGCGGCTGGGGCGTGCTTCGCCCGGGTGTACGCGTTGACCTGGCGGCGGGTGGCGGTGTCATCGCGGTAGACGGAGAACGCGAGCTGGAACTGAAGAACGGCGAAGGCGCGTACGTGGAACTGCGACCGGACGGACCATGGTGCGTGGACGTACGCGCTGCGATGGCCGAAGCGGCAACCCAGGGGTTGCTGCGCAGTGTCGCCACAAGCGAATCTGGCTGGAAGGGCGACAGCAGCGGCCGTTGCGTCGGCTGAGATCACGTGCAGGTGACACCTTCCGGGTGTCGTTCGCTGCGACTTGCCCGACCGGCTACCTTCTGCGGGTGGCGTATGGGGAGGATCGGGGATGACCAGCACTGCGACGCGGCCGGAAACGACTGCTGAGCCGCCGCCTGGGGAACCGGAGGGCCGCAGCGGGATCGCCGGCCTGCTGGACCTGCCGGGCCAGGCGATTCGCGCGGTCGTGAGAGCGGCCACCACCACGCCCGGCCGGCTGTCGCTGATCGCGATCGCGCTGGTGCTGCTGTCGCTCGTCGCCGGCCTGGTCGGCGTCTTGTCCGTAAAGGACAAAGACAACACGATCAACGGCCTCATCGACCACCGCGAACCGCTCGCGGCGGCCGCGCAGCAGGTGTTCCGCTCGCTGTCGGACGCGGACGCGACCGCGGCGAGCGCCTTCCTTTCAGTCGGCACCGAGCCGCCGGAACTGCGGAAGAAGTACGAGCAGGACATCGCCGAAGCGGGTTCCGCGCTCGCCCGGGCCGCCTCCGACACCACCGGCGTCGGCGACGCCGCCCATCAGGTGGACATCCTGAACCAGAAAATCCCGGTCTACACCGGGATCGTCGAGACCGCGCGGGCGAACAACCGGCAGGGCTTCCCGTCCGGCGCCTCGTACCTGCGCGAAGCCTCGCAGCTGATGCGCAGCACGCTGCTGCCCGCCGCGGACGCGCTCTACCAAGCCCACACCGACAAGCTCTTCGCCGAAGAGGACAGCAGCAGCGACGTGCCGTGGGCGGCGGTCGCGTTGATCCTCGTGCTGATCGCGGCGCTCGTCGTCGCGCAGATCTACCTGACCCGCCGGACGAACCGGGTGCTGAACATCGGCTTGCTCGTCGCGACCGGCTGCATCGTGCTGTCGCTGCTGTGGGGCGCGGTCGCGCTGGTCGTGCAGGGCAGCTTCGTCGCGACCGGCCGCACCGACGGCACCTCGCAGGTCGACATCCTGGTGCGGGCCCGGATCTACGCGCTGCAGGCCCGCGCGGACGAGACCCTCACGCTGGTCGCGCGCGGCGACGGCGCCCAGTACGAGAAGCAGTTCATCGAACTGGCCCAGAAGCTCGTCGGCGCGGACGGCAAAGGCGGGCTGCTCGGCCAGGCGCGCACCCTCGCGTCCGGCACCTCGGGCGAGAAGAAGATCGAAGCGGCGGAACAGGCCGCCCGCGAATGGTCGCTGGCCCACCTCGAAGTGCGTCGACTGGACGACGGCGGGCAATACCAGGAGGCGGTGGACTTCGCGACGAGCGTGAGCCCGAACAGCGCCGCCGCCGCGTTCACCCGGTTGGACACGAACCTGCAGGCCGCGATCGACGTGTGCCGCCAGGAATTTCTCGACAGCACCCGCTCCGGCGACAACGCGATCACCGCGCTCGCGCCCGGTATCGGGATTCTCGCGGTGTTCGCCGCGGGCGGTGCGACAGTCGGCGTTCGAGAGAGACTGAGGGAGTACCAGTGATCCGGTCGCGGCACTTCGTCCGGACGGCGGTACTCGCCATGGTCGCGGTGCTTGCCGCCGCCTGCGGGTCCGCGGTCCAGTCGATGAACGCCGCACCGGTCACCGACGCGGCCTGGCCGACGCCCGCCGGGGTCGGCGGCCCGGACGCCACCGCCGGCGGCGACTCCGACACCAGGTGCAACCCGCTGGCCAGCCTCGCGCCCGCTGGTCTGGACCCCAGCGGTCCGACGCTGGCCAAGATCAAAGAGCGCGGCAAGCTGATCGCCGGCGTCGACCAGACGACCTACCTCTTCGGATTCCGCAACCCGAAGACCGGCAAGCTCGAGGGCTTCGACATCGACCTGGTCAACGAGATCGCCACCGCGATCTTCGGCACCGCGGACGGACACGTGCAGTACCGCGCGATCACGTCGTCCCAGCGCGAGCAGGTGCTGATGCAGCACCAGGTCGACGTGGTGGTCCGGACCTACAGCGTCACCTGCGCGCGGCGGGAGAAGGTGCAGTTCTCCTCGGTCTACTACGTCGCCGGGCAGAAGATCCTGGTGCCGAAGTCGTCGAAGGCGCAGTCGCTGACCGACCTGGCGGGCAAACGCGTGTGCGCCGCCGCGCGGTCGACCTCGCTGGCGAAGATCGCCACCGACCCGGCCAAGCCGATCGCGGTGTCGGTGCCGAACTGGTCGGACTGCCTGGTGATGCTGCAGCAGGCCCAGGTCGACGCGGTGTCCACGGACGACACGATCCTGGCCGGCATGGCCGCGCAGGACCCGACGGTGAAGGTCGTCGGCGAACCGATGACTCAGGAGAACTACGGCGTCGGCATCCCGAAGGACGAGGAGGACCTGGTCCGCTTCGTCAACGCGGTGCTGGACAAGATCCGCGGCGACGGCACCTGGGCGAAGAGCTACCAGACCTGGGTCGGGGCCCGGCTCGGCCCGGCCGAGCCGCCCTCGCCGCAGTACAAGTGAACAGGCTGGTCCGGATGGGGTCCGCGATGCGGTCCGGCAGCGCCAAGCCGGCGCAAGTTGTACTTTTTGAGCGGCAGACTTGCCGCGGGGAGCTCGGGAGGTAGTTGTGTCGGAGGAGGCGCGCCGTCCTCGGCACGCAGCACCGGACGAAGGCGGCGGCTCGGCGAATGCCGGGGACCAGCCGCCCGGACGGGGGGAAGCCGACGCTTCGTGGACCCCGCCGCCACCGGTGCGCTGGGACGCCCCGGAATCGAACGCGGGCAGGTTGGACGGCCAGCCCGACCCGGACGCGGAGACGTTGATCAGCGCTCCGGTGCAGCGACCACAGGGGACGCAGGCCGGACAGCCTGGCGGGACGGAACAGGCCGGCCAGGTGGGCGGGGCCGGGCAGGCAGGCCAGGTGGGCGAGGCCGGGCAGGCAGGCCCTGCTGGCCAAACGGGCGGGGCCGGGCAAGGACAGGCTCCGGCGGGGCAGCCTCAGCCAGGGCAAACCGGGCAGCCGGGGCAGCCGGGCTCGGCTGGGCAGGCAGCGCAGCAGGGGCAGCCCGGTGTTGCTGGCCAGGTTCCGGCCGGTCAGCAGGGCCCAGCCGGTGGTCCCGCTGGCCAGCCGGGCCAGGCTGGTCAGCAGTCACAGAGGCCGCAGTCCGGCCAGCAGGGCCAGCCGCGCACCCAGGGTCGCCCGGCGCCGCGCGGCGGGCAGCAGATGCCGCCGCAAGGCCGCCAGTACCCGCAGGGACAGCCGTACCCTGGCTCGCCCGCATCGCAGAGCCAGCCGTATCCGGGATCGCCTCAGTCGCAGAACCAGCCGTATCCGGGTTCGCCGGCGTCGCAGAATCAGCCGTACCCCGGTTCGCCGGCGTCGCAGAGCCAAGCTCACCCGGGCTCGCCGCAGTCGCAGAACCAGCCATACCCGCCGCAGTCGCGGACCGGGCAGCGGCCGGTCCAGCAGAACCGTCCCCAGGGCCCCACCCGGCGCGGCCCGGGCCAGGCCTCACCCAGCCAGGGAACGCACCCCAATGTGGCATTCGGTGCGTCAGATGCACCCAATGCCACATTGGGGGCTTCCGCCAGCCAGGGTCCGGCCAGCCCGCCCCAGGGGAACCGTGTGGTCCGGCCACCGGACGGTCGCGCTGAAACCGGCCCGAACTCCGGCCCGATCCCGATGGGTGCTGCACAGAACCCCGGTGCCTCCTCGCCGGGCCCGGCCGCAGCGCAGCGTCCGGCCGATCCGCCCGCCGGTGCGAACCGGGACGGCGCCGAGGACCCCACTCGTCCGCCCGGCGACCTGGCTCCGGTGATCCTGCCGCAGTCGAACCAGCCGGTCGCCCCGGTCGATCCGGCCGCGCCGATGCCGACCAGCGTGCTCGCCATGCCGACGCCGCACACGCAGAGCATCATGCCGCCGTCTCCGCGCGTCGCGCCGGCGGACGGCGGTCCGTTGCCCGACCCGGGCACGGACAGCGTCCTGCCCTCCGGCGGCAGCGAGGGCCGGGGCACCGGCACACACGGTTCCCAGGGAACCGGCACCGGCACGGGCACCGGGACCGGTTCGTTCCCTGGCACTTCCCGGCGCACCGGCACCCGCGGCACCCGCCGGTCGCGGCGCGGGCGGCTCGGCGCGGGTCTCATCGACGTACCGCCGGTTCCTTACCGCGACCCGTCCACGGCGGTGCTCGCGAATCCGGTCGTCGCCGAGGACAAGCGGTTCTGCAGCAATTGCAGCGCGAAGGTCGGCCGCGGCAAGGACGGCAAGCCGGGCGAGCCCGAGGGCACCTGCGAGAAGTGCGGCACCCGGTTCTCGTTCGTCGCGAAACTGCAGCCGAACGAGCTCGTCGGCGGACAGTACGAGGTGCTCGGCGCGCTCGCCTACGGCGGGCTGGGCTGGATCTACCTGGCCCAGGACCACAACGTGTCCGACCGCTGGGTGGTGCTTAAGGGCCTGATCGACACCGGCGACGCCACCGCGATGGCCGCCGCGGCGAACGAGCAGCGGTTCCTCGCCGAAGTCGAGCACCCGAACATCGTCAAGATCCACAACTTCGTCGAGCATCCGGACGCGCAGACCGGCAACATGGTCGGCTACATCGTCATGGAGTACGTCGGCGGCCAGTCGCTGCGCCAGCTCGCCCTGCAGCACCATCGGGAAAGCAAGCGGCCGGAGCCGCTGCCGATCGGCCAGGTCATCGCGTACGGGCTGGAAATCCTGCCCGCGCTCGGCTACCTGCACGGCCAGGGCCTGCTGTACTGCGACCTCAAACCGGACAACGTCATCCAGACCCGCGAGCAGCTCAAGCTGATCGACCTCGGAGCGGTGCGCCGGGTCGACGACTACGAGAGCCCGCTGTTCTTCACCACCGGCTACAGCGCGCCCGAGCTGGCCTCGCAGGGTGCTTCGGTGTCCTCGGACCTCTACACCGTCGGCCGCACGCTGGCGGTGCTGAGCTTCGAATTCGCGGGCTACACCCGCGAGTACAAGAACACCCTGCCCGGCCCGGACGCGGTGCCGCTGTTCGCGCTGTTCGGGTCGTACTACCGGTTCCTCAAGCGGGCGACACACGCCGACCCGGATCGCCGGTTCATCGCCGCCGACGACATGGCCGACCAGCTGACCGGTGTGCTGCGCGAGATCATGGCGCTCGGCACCGGCACGCCGCGTCCGGCCGCTTCGCCGGTGTTCGGGCCGGAAAGCCGCACGTTCGGCGTGCACCTGGTGGTGCCCGAGCAGGGCGAGAGCGTGCCGCTGCCGGACGCCGCCGAGGTGGTCGCCGGCCTGCCGATTCCGCAGGTCGACACGGACGACCCGGCGGCAGGCGTGCTCGCCACGACGACCGCGCTGGACCCGCGGGAGGCCATCGAGGCGCTCGCGACCGCTCCGCGCGAGTCGATCGAGGTGCGGCTGCGGATCGTGCGCGCCCGGATCGAGCTCGGCGAGTTCGTCGAGGCGCAGCGGCAGCTGCAGGCTGCCCAGTACCTGGCGATCCGGCACGGTTTCCCGCACGACTGGCGCATCGACTGGTACCGCGGCTTGATCGAGCTGGCCAACAACCGGCCGCGCGTCGCGCATGTCGCCTTCGACGCGGTGTACGACGACTTGCCTGGCGAGATCGCGCCGAAGCTCGCGCTGGCGGTGAGCGCGGAGGGCGTCGGCGACTACTTCGGCGCCGCGCGGTTCTACGAACTGGTGTGGCGCACGGACCGGACGTACGTGAGCGCTGCGTTCGGCCTGGCCCGGGTCTATCTGGCGCAGGGTGCGCGCGCGAGCGCGGTCGAGGTGCTCGAGGGCGTGCCGGCGACGTCGACGCACTACGTGGACGCGCAGGTCGCGGCGATCAAGATCAAGACCCGTGCGCACGGCAACGGGACCGGCGAGAACCCGACGGTCACCGAAACTGATCTGATCGACGCGTCGGGCCGGCTGGAGCGGCTGAACCTGGACGCCGAACGGCACACCCGGCTGACCGCCGAGGTGCTGGAGGCGGCCTACGACTGGCTGAAGGCGCCCGGGCAATCGAAGCCGGCGTCCGCGGCCAAGGTGGCCGGCTGCGCGCTGGAGGAGCGCGACGTGCGCTTCGGCCTGGAGCGCTGCTACCGCACCCTGGCACGGCTGGCGGACAGCTCGAACGACCGGATCGCCCTGGTCGACCGCGCCAACGCGATCCGCCCGCGCACGCTCACCTGACCCGTTTGTCCGTGAAGGGAACTTTGAGGGACTCAGAGTCCCTCAAAGTTCCCTTCACGGCATTCCGGCCAGGAGTGCGGCGCGTCAGGGGTTGATGTCCCACTCGCGCTTGTTGCGTTTGTGCTGTTCGGCGAGCTTTTCCAGCGCCTGCGGGTCGCCATGCGTGCTGAAGTGCTCGAAGCCGACCGCGATGAACAGCGCGCGGGCGTTGACCGCCACCGGACCGTCCACAGCGTCCAGGTGCCCGTCCGCGCTGACGTAGATCTTGCGGCCGGCGATCCCGTCGAGCCGCGCCTCGATGTAGAGCGTGGAACCGACCGGCACTGGCTGCCGGAAGTCGGTCTCCAGCTTGCCGGTCACCGCGGGCTTGTGCAGCAGGTTGCCGACGGTCGTGCCGAGCGCCTCGTCGAAGGCGCAGGCGAGCAGTCCGCCGTGGGCGAGGCCGGGGGCACCCTGGTGCGCGGCGGTGACGATGAATTTCGAGCGCACCGTGTAGTCGTCGCCGATCGCCGAGCGCAGGTGCAGACCGCCCTCGACCTCGCCGCAGCCGAAGCACTCGGCGAAGTGCGCGCCGAGATTGGTGCCGGGTGCGGGGGCTTTCGGGTGGATCTCCGGCGGTTCGACCGGCACTGGCGGCCACGGTCCGGAAACAGGGCTCATGCGACGACGTTAACCCGGCGGACCAGGGCGGTCACAGCCACCCTGACCGGCCCGGCAGCGCCGTCTTCAGCGCAGGGTAGTCGGAAAATTCCGCACGGTAGAAATTTCCTGCCTCATCCTGCCGGGCGCGGCCAACGGAGCAAGACTGGGGAAATGTGCTCGAACGGATCTGCCGGGACGTGTGCAGGAGGAGGTCACCGCCGGGATGAGTGAGCCAACGACGCGGAAACCCGAGGTCGATCAGAGAACCGTCAAACGCGCGGTGATCGCGTCCGCGATGGGTAACGCGACAGAGTGGTATGACTACGGGGTTTTCACCTCGGGTGCGATCGCGACCAGCATCGGGACACTGTTCTTCCCGGGCGAGGGCAACGCGGTGCTGAAATCGCTCGCACTGCTCGCGGTCGGCTTCATCGTGCGGCCGTTCGGCGGAGCGTTTTTCGGTCCGCTGGGCGACAAACTCGGCAGGCAGAAGGTCCTCGCGATCACGATTCTGCTGATGTCCGGATGCACCTTCCTGGTCGGCGTGCTGCCGACCTACGCGGGCGGGTACAGCATGGGCATCGCGGCGCCGATCGCGATCCTGTTGCTGCGCCTCATTCAGGGCTTCTCAACCGGCGGTGAGTACGGCGGAGCGGCGACCTTCATCGCCGAGTACGCCCCGACGAAACGACGTGGTTTCTTCGGTTCCTTCCTGGAAATGGGCACGCTGGCCGGCTACGTGCTCGGCAACGCGGTCGTGCTGATCACCTCGCTGTCGTTGTCGACCGAGCAGTTCGACGCGTGGGGCTGGCGGATCCCGTTCTTCATCGCGCTGCCGATCGGCGCGGTCGGGATCTATCTGCGGTCCAAGCTGGAGGACACCCCGGAATTCCGCCGGCTGGAGGCATCCGGCGGGAAGTCGGAGAAGGCTCCGCTCAGGGAGACCCTGCAGAACAACTGGCGGATGATCCTCAACCTGGTCGGGATCGTGCTGCTGCTGAACATCGCCGACTACATGCTGCTCACGACGATGCCGACGTACTTCACGAACACGCTGCACATCGGCGACACCGAATCCAGCCTGATCATCATCGGCGTGGAAATCGTGCAGTTCGCGCTGCTGATCCCGCTCGGCGCGCTGTCCGACCGGATCGGCCGGAAACCGTTGCTGCTCACCGCCGCGATCGGGTTCATCGTGCTGAGCTGGCCGAGCATCAAGCTGATGCAGAGCGGCAGTCTGCTGTGGCTGATCGTCGGCTTCCTCGTGGTGGCCATCCTGCTGGCCCTGATGCTGGCGGTGATCGGCTCGACCTTCCCGGCGATGTTCCCGACGCGGGTCCGCTACGGCTCGTTCGCCATCGGGTACAACGTTTCGACGTCGCTGTTCGGCGGGACCTGCGGTGTGATCGTCACCGCGCTGATCGGCAGTACCGGGAACGCGGACTGGCCGGCGTACTACTTGATCATCGCCGCGCTGATCGCGCTGGTGCCGATCATCAAGATTCCGGAGACGGCGAAGGTGCCGATCGAGCAGATCGATACCGCGGACAACAGCGGGAAGCTGGCCGGCGTCGTCAAGTGATTCGGTGCTCGCGAAACCGCCCTCTGTCCATAATGGACAGAGGGCGGTTTTGTGGTTCGGCGGGTCAGCTGGCTTGCGTCGCCTGGATCGGCCGCGGAGCGAAGCGCTTGCGGGCCCAAGCTGCCAGGCCACCGGCGACCACAACGGCGGCAACGGTTTCGATCGTCAATGCAACGAGCACCATGGTGCTTCCTCCTCGGGTTCTCGGGCCGGCCCCTCTGTGGTGGCGCCGGCTGAGCGACGGTTCGACGGCCGACGTGGCCGTCACTGGGGATATCGCCCGAGAAGGCGGGGATATTTCGTGGGAAAGCCACTTAATGTGGTGACGTCGGCCACTCTTGCCCGGCGCGGGTTTCGCCGCCGGGGGCGATGGGTAACGCCGGGTGTTCAGCCCCGTTCTCGGCCCCTTCGCGAAGGGCGCGCTCGACCGGAATCCGGGTCCGTGAAGGGCCCCTTCAGAGAATCCAAGTCCGGGAAGGGGCCCCTCACGGACCGCTGAGCGGCGGCTCGGCTCGGCTCAGCGGCTCGTCTGGGACGGCAGCGCCGTACTCCCCGGCATCAATCCCGGAGATTGTGGCGCGCTGTCTGCCGTGGTCGGGTGCGCCCGGGGCGGCGACGCCGGCGATCCGCGGGTCGCCCCGGGCCGAGGATCGCCCGGTTGCCCGGTGGGGGCGACGCGGCTGCCCGGGCCGGTCACCCGGGACCCTGGCGGCGCGTCCGAGGACTGGGCCGGTCCCGACGGCAGTTTCGGAGCTGGGGTGTCCGGGGCGGGCGACACGGTGGCCAGGCCCGGACCAGCCGGCATGACGGGGGCCGGCCCGGTACCGCGGCTTCCCGCCGCGAGACCGGCCGCCACCAGCACCGCAACGGTCGCCGCGGAGCTGCCTGCCACCGCCCATTTCTTGCGGCGTCGGCGGACGGCCGTGCCGCGCCCGATGAGGTCGGCGGCGTTCATCCGGAGCGGCGGTCCCTCGGGCGCTTGCGCGAACAGGGCGCGCGCCTGGTCGTCGGAAACCATCTCGTCACCTCCCTCCGGAGACCGGCAGTGTCTCGAAATGCGGACCCAGCCGGGCCCGCAGGGTGGCCAGGCCACGGGCGGCCTGGCTCTTCACGGTGCCAGTACGGCACCCGAGCGCCGCGGCGGTCTCCTCGACGGACAAGTCCTCGAAGTACCGCAGCACCAGCACCGCGCGCTGCCGCGGGGCGAGCGCGGCGAGCGCGTGCTGGATCAACTGGTCGTGCTCGGTCTCGGCGGCAGGCGCCGGAACCTCCGGAGGTGCGTCGGTGAGTCGCTCCCGTTTCCAGCGGCTGCGGCGGTTTTCCGCGAGGAATGTGCGCAGCACGACCTTGCGCGCGTAAGCGTCGAGCGCGTCGTGCCGGGCCAGCCGCGGCCAGGCGAGATACAGCTTGAGCAGCGCGGCTTGAGCCAGGTCTTCGGCCCGGTGCCAGTCCCCGCAGAGCAGGTAGGCGGTGGACCGCAGACTGTGCGCGCGCTCGCCGAAGTACCGGGCGAACTCGCCGTCCCACGGCGAGTTCTGCCCGGACGACGGCCGGGAGCGGGATGGCACCTGGTGATCAGCCCCAGACCGCGGGGAGGTGCAGGTCTCCGGTCGGGCCCGCGGGGACGGCGGTCGGCACGCGCGGGTGCGCGGCCTTCGGCGCGCGCTGGCTCGGCGTCGCGGTGACCTTCGGCGCGCCCGGAGCCGCGGTCGGGAGCTGGCGCGGCTCGCCGGGGGCGACGGTCGGTGCGTCGGTGGGAGCCGCGGACCTCGGCGGGGCCGGCTGGGTGACGGCAGGCGGGGCGTCCGCGGCGAAGGCGACCGCGCCGCCGGTCACGGCACCTCCGGCGAGCAGCGCGGCACCGACGGCGAGAGCGAAACGAACACGCACGAGTTTCCTCCTGGTTCTGCGAGCGCCGAGCGGCGCTTCCCTGCTCTAGTCATGCCGTCGGTGGTTGACCGGGTTGCATCGGATTCCCGAGATTTTTTCCCGGCTCGATCTTCCCGGCTCGGCGGAAACGGGAACGGCCGGGGACCTGAAGGTCCCCGGCCGTCCGGTGGTGCGTGCCGCTGCTCAGCCGTTCAGCGCCGACAGCTTGGTCCACGACGCCCAGTCGTAGGTCCAGTCGCTGTAGTCGCCGTCCTTCGGGCCCAGCTGCTGGGTGCTGCCGCTGATCTCCACCGGATCGCCCGGCAGGACGCTGTCGTAGTAGATCTTCGCGTTCGCCGGCGACAGGTTCAGGCAGCCGTGCGAGATGTTCTTCTTGCCCTGCGCCCAGATCGACCCGGCGAGGCCGTGGATGAACTCGCCGTTGTTGGAGATCCGGACCGCCCACGGCACGTTCACGTCGGTGTAGCCGTAGCGCGGGTTGCTCATCGAGTACGTCGCGTGCCGCGACATCACCACGTGCACGCCGCTGTGCGTGACGCGGCCCGGGTCGGAGTCCAGGCCGTAGCTGACCGGGAAATCCATCACCTGCTGGCCGTCGCGGATGACCTGCATGGTGTGTTCCTGGGTGTTGCCCTTGACGATCTGCGAGCGGCCGATGGTGAAGCTCGCGGACACGTCCTGCTTCCCGTAGACGCCGTCGCCCATCGAGATGCCGTAGATGTTGGCCGAGACGACGACCTTCGTGTTCGGTTTGAAGTACTCCTTCGGCCGCCAGTGCACCGAGGTGTCGCCGTTGAGCCAGGCCCACGAGCCCTCGGTTTTCGGTGTGGTTTGCACCGACAGCGCGCGCTCGACTGACGCCTTGTCCTTCACCGCGCTCGGGAAGGTCAGCGCGATCGGCATCGCGATGCCGTAGGTCTGGTCGTCGCCGACGTTGAGGCTGCCCTGCATCTGCCGGCGCGGTTTCACGGTGGTGAAGGAGCCGTTGATCGGGACCTGCTTGCCGTCGTCTCCGGTGGCCTGGCCGGACCAGGTGTAGGTCTTGCCGTAGCCGAGATCCTCGGTGGTGCTCCAGCTCTTCTTGTCCCCGGCGGGTTGCCCCTGCACCTGCTTGCCGTCGGCGTTGGTGAGCGTGACCGACCCGATGGTGCCGTTCGTGACGGTCACCTTCGCCGGCTCGCCCGGCGCCACGTCGCCCGCGCCGGCGGCCGGCGTGATCGCCACCGCGGCCGGTTTCGCCGGAGCGGCCGGTGCTTCGGTGGGCCCGCCGCCCGAAGTACCGCCCGCGCTCACGCTCGATCCGCCGTTGCTGCACGCCCCGAGCGTCAGTACGGCGACCAAGCCCAGCACCGCGACGCCGGCCCGGCGGCGTGCGAAGTGTCGGATTGTCACACCGATTCCCCAATCTCCCCTTGTTCCCCGACCACCCAGACGTCTCATCACGCTTTCGCGTTCACCGAGAACGGGGTGACCAGCATCACACTGCACCGAGTGACCATCACGGAACCGGCTCGATCGACCGCGCACTGTGCATTGCCGAAATGCGCTGGGCGTACTGGTTCAGCGTAGCTGGCCGAAGTGACAGCGCTGCGTAGGCGGCGATACGACGTTCCGGTGATACGCGCACGTCGGAACCGATCCCTGCGATCAACGGGGTTCAGATTTGGTGAGATCCCGGTAGGCTGCTGACCAGGCCGTCGTTTTGCGTGTTCGTGGCTTCACACTCGCGGAACTTCTGACGCGAGCCGTGGGGCCGTAAAGCTCTTCGCTCGTCTCGTTGGAACCGCCCGGGACGGCCTGGGTGCCGCTTCGGCGGCATTCGAAGCGGATCTGTTACGAGGAGTACAGCGGTGGCGCAAGGCACTGTGAAGTGGTTCAACGCGGAGAAGGGCTTCGGCTTCATCGCGCAGGACGGCGGCGAAGGCGACGTGTTCGTGCACTACTCGGAGATCGAGGGTCGCGGCTTCCGCACCCTTGAAGAGAACCAGCGGGTGGAGTTCGAGGTCGGCCAGGGACAGAAGGGCCCGCAGGCCCAGAAGGTCCGCGCGATCTGAGTCAGGCCCAGCGCGTTTCTCAGTCCTGAGTGAGGGCCCCGGCGGGATATTCCCGCCGGGGCCCTTTCTATTTGCCGTTTCCGTTGCCGGGATTACCGGCGACTGCGGTTATCGCGGTGTGGACCCCCTTGGCGAGTGGTGCTCGGCCACTCCGGCGGCGGGTCACCGCATTCCAGATGGCCGCCCGGCACCCGTCGCGTGTGCGATCCGGACGACGGATCGAGCGCGCTGTCGTTCGCCGACGCGATGCCGTACGAGCTGGTGGACCGGGAAGCGCTGCTGGCCGCGAACGGGTCGCGGACCCGGGATTCGCCGGCGCGGTGCGGGAGTTCCTGGGGCCGCTGCGGCGAATGGGACGCCGATCCGGTCAGCTCGTGGAAATGCGCACGTGGCGATGCGCGCGGCCGGGGAAGGCTGGCGGTGCGGGCGGCAGCAGGTCGCGGAGCGGGTAACCGCACTTCTGCGCGACGTGACAGGAGGCGGTGTTGTCCTCGGCATGCAACAGGTCCAGCCGGGTCAGCGGGGTGATGTGCTGCGCGCCCAGCGCCCACTGCGACACGGCTTCCAGTGCGCGCGGCGCGACGCCCTGGCCCCGGACTTCGGCGGCTGTCCAGTAACCGACCTCGGCGACTCCGCCACGGTGAACTTTCGCCACTACGTGGCCAAGGGGCGTGTCGTCCTCGGCGACGACCGCGAAGCTGAATCTGGTCCCGGTGCTCCAGCCGATGGCCTGCGCGGCAGCCACTGCCCGGCGTCGGCTTCGTCGGCCAGAGAGGTCGCCAGCCAGCGGCGCAGCTGCGGGTCGCGGTGGGCGGCGAGCAGGGCAGGCACATCGTCCGGTCGCCACGGACGCAGGTGCAAGGCAGCTGCGGACTCGGTCGGCGGGATGGTCAGGGTGATCGGCACGAGGTCCGTTCTGGGCGGTCAGGGGAGCGAACCGCGTCTGCCCGTTCGGCGGTCGCCGGATCGGCTGGGTGCCCGACTTTGCGTGAATCCCCGGTACGGGGGAGGTCCTGCCTCGGTTCGCCTCGTCGCCCGGTGCCTGGGACGGTTTCCGGAAAGGGAAAACCCCCGGCCGTCGGGGGGAGCCGGGGGTTTTCGATCAGGGGGCGCCGGTCAGCGCCGGGCCAGCGGCTCTTCGAACGCGTCCGCCGGGAACTGGAACTCGTCGGTCATTGCGTCGGAGTGGCGGCGCTCCTGTGCGGAGGCGGCCTGACCCTCCCACGAGAGCCGCTCCAGGATCCATTCCTGCGCCAGCGCCTGCGGGGTCAGGTTGCGGGCGACGGCGATGTCCTTGAGCTGCTGGCTGGCGATCAGGTTCATCCGCAGCTGGTAGACCTGCGCGTCGCCGAAGCGGCTGCCGGTCCCGGTGCTTTCCGGGTCGGAGTCCGGGGCGAGCGCGGCGAGGTAGCTGGTGAGCTCCTTGTCCTCGACGACATCGTCGCCGGCCGACTTGGCGGCATTGCGATGCCGCCCGCTCGAGACGGCTTTGAGATTCGTGCGGCTGCTGAGGCGGCCGAGGGAGGGAAGAGGCACCCGGACACGATAACGGTTGGGTCTCGGCAAACAAACCACTGTGAGCCACGACACACGTATTTCCGTGCTCGGGAAGCCTAATTCGATCACCTGAACAGCCCATCGGGCAAACGCATTCCGCCACTGTCCGTCAAACGGTGGTACGGAGAGTAGACGCAGGTCAGCGCAGGAGTGCAGAAATGGAGAGACCCCCGCGCCAGGGGGAGGAACGCGGGGGTCGGAGGGGATCTCCACAGGCGCTGACCGGGGGTGTGTCAGCAACACCGATTGTTGCACGAGTTTCGGGGATCGGCGAGGGGAAGCCAGGAGAAATCCGTTCTGGGCGATCTTTCCGCGCGTTCCTGGGGATCTCGCGGAGAGTGTTCTGAGGTTCACTCTCCGGGGGGCTGCCGGTGCTGCTTGCCGCTGGTTAGCCTCGCGGCCAGTTGATGAGAACCGGGTGGAGGGGCCATGAGCGGATCGGTCGAAGTTCGGCAGTTCCTCCTTCGGTACGAAGGTGCCGATGGGGGAAGCACGTCACTCGCCGGCGGCGTGCCGGCGCAGCGCGGGCCGTCCGAGGGGCAGCGGGTATCGGACGATCAGGTCCGCCGGGCCAGGCTCGCCGTCGCGGCGGGCGCGCTCGGCGCGGAGGACTGCGCCCAGCTGCTGGAAATGCTCGGGCTGAACCCGGGCGAAGACGGCGAGGCGCCGGTGCAGCGCTGAGCCCGCTCCGCTGGATTCGGCGTAGCGTGGCGGGGCGTCCGCAGATCGTTCGGCAACAGCTTCCGCTGTGCCGAGCGGCGAGGTCTGCCGCGCTGACTGCCCGGAGCCGACCGTTTGCGCAGGTAGGCGAGGCGCAGATCGACTAAGGGGACCCCCCTGCAAGGCGGTCGCGACGTGCCCTATGCTTGTAATCGCTCCCAGGGGAACACCTGAGAGCGCGGTCGATCGGTTTACCGAAACTCGATCGGGCTCCCATCGTTCAGTGGCCTAGGACTCCGCCCTTTCAAGGCGGCAACGCGGGTTCGAATCCCGTTGGGAGTACGCAGTACCAGTAAGGCCCTGTGGCGCAGTTGGTTAGCGCGTCGCCCTGTCACGGCGAAGGTCGCGGGTTCGAGTCCCGTCAGGGTCGCAAGATCGTTGGCTCCTTGCCGGCGTTCCCGGCCAGGTAGCTCAGTTGGTACGAGCGTCCGCCTGAAAAGCGGAAGGTCGCCGGTTCGACCCCGGCCCTGGCCACCCACGAAGAAGCCGTCTTGACTCAGGTCAGGACGGCTTTCTTGTCTCCGGGGCTGATCATGGCCTTGGCTGCGGTTGACCCTCGTTGACCGGCTTTGGCCGTCGCTAATCGCAGGTGGGTTGCACGGCCGGCGTTTGCTCGTTCGCCATATCTCTCCTGCTGAGGTGATCTCCTCGCGGCGCGGGTTCACCCCTGCCGGGCCGGGTGGTGCCGGTCAAGGGTTTGCCGGAGGTCGCGTAGCGCCCTTGGTCGGTGCCGCCCGGTCTGGCTGCCCTCGGGCGTGCCGGGGCAGTGACCCTCGACGCGGTCCTGGCCGACAGCGGGGCTCCGCGCGGGTCCGTGTAGTACCACTTCCCTGGCGGTCGCAACGAGTTGATCAGCGCGGCCGTCGAGCTGGCCGGGGAGCGAATGCGGGAGACCATGGAGCGCGCGAGCGACGGCGCGGGTCCGCAGGAGGCGCTTGCCGCGTTCGCCGACTTCTGGAAGAGCAAGCTCGCGGCCTCGGACTTTCGCGCGGGTTGCCCGATCGTCGCCGCCGCGGTCGACGACGAGCATCTCGTTCCCGAAGCGAAAGAGGCCGTCCGGCGAGTCTTCGCCCGCTGGCACGACCTTCTGGCGGGCGCGTTCACGCGAGCGGGTCATCCGCCAGCACGGGCGGACGCGCTGGCCACGCTCGGAATTTCCGCGGTGGAAGGTGCCGTACTCATGTGCCGGCTTCGGGGCAGTCTCCAGCCGCTCGACGACGTGATAGCGGAACTGACCCCCGTGCTTGCCTGAAGCGGGCCTAAGGCGAAGAGACCTTGCGGCTTCGCCTCTCAGCCGGAACTGTCATTGGGAGTTGCCATGATGCGGGTACTCGTTGTCGGCGCGGGCGCAGTCGGCGGCCACTTCGGAACGCTGCTTGTCCGTGCGGGTGTTGATGTCACGTTCCTGGTGCGCGAAGCGCGCGCTGAGCGTCTGCGGTCGGACGGCGTCACGCTCGTCGCTCCGGACGGGACGCGGACGACGACCCCTGTCGCCACGGTCACCGCGCGGTCCCTGCGGGAGCAATTCGACGTTGTGCTGCTGGCGGTGAAGTCGACTGCGGTGGCGGCTGCACTGGACGACGTCGCCCCCGCGATCGGCCCCGGCACCAGCGTCGTGCCGCTGCTCAACGGCATCGACCACCTCGTCGCCATCGGCGAGCGTTTCGGCGCTCGGCACCTGTTGGGTGGCGTGTGCCTGGTGGCCACGCAGATGGACAGCGACGGTGCCATCCGGCAGCTCACACCCGCAGGGACTATCGCTGTCGGCGAACTGTCCGGCCATGTCAGCGAGCGGGTCGAGGCGATCACCGAGACCTTCGCTCCGGCCGGATTCGAAACGGTCGCGTCGGCCTCGATCGAGCAGGACATGTGGGAGAAGTGGCTGTTCATGGCAGCCGGCGGAGCAGCGACCGTGCTGCTCGGGGGCCATGTCGGCCAGATCAATCCCGTCAAGGACGGCACCGACGCCATCCGTGCGGTCATCATGGAGGCGGCTTCGGTGCTCGAAGCGGCCGGACACTCCGCCAGGGAAGAGGCGCTCGCCAGTGTCACATCGACCCTGACCGCTCCTGGCTCGACGTTCGCCACCTCCCTCTACCGGGACTTCCGCGACAACCGGACCACCGAGGTCGAGCCCATCATCGGCGGCCTCTGCCGGATCGCCTCCCAGCACAGCGTGCCCACCCCACTGCTGCGCGCGGCGGCCGTCCGCCTGCGCGTCCATGAAGGGGCCGTCGCCTGACGCGCTGTCAGCCGCGACAGAACCCCGCAGGGATCGAACACCTTCGCGGTCGAGGCGCAGGGCCGGGCGGCCGGTCGCCGATCCCCGGCTGGAATGCCTTGCCTGGCCGACACAACCCCGCCTCCGTCCACAAAGGACAATCGGACGGAGGCGGGGCGGGAGGTCAGATGAGCGGGCCTCGGAACGACTCCGTCCCTGGGACGAGTTGCACGGTGCCGAGGCCGCCGTGCGCGCTCGCGTACGCCAGTTCTCGCGACAGGTCGCCGACGCCGTTCGTTCCGGGCTGAGGCGCCAGGTTCAGCGTGCTCAGCACGCCGAGTGCGTTGCCGTCGCGGTCGAGGAAGCCGCTGCCCGAGTCGCCGGGGATGCCGGGCGTCATGGTGGCCACGGTGTGGCTCCAGCCGCCGCCGGTGTCGCCGAGGCTGACACCCTGTTTCGGCGAGAGCTGGGTGATCCCGCCGCGGAGTTCGGAGTTGCCGTAGCTGAGCACGGTGGCCAGCTGGGCCGTGCCGGTGGTGTTCAGGCCGGTCGGCCCGCCCCAGAAGGGCAGGCTCGGGTTGACCTTCCCGACGTCCGCCGGGTCGACCTTCACCAGGGCGAGATCGTTGTACTGACAGGTGTTCGCGTCGGTTTCGTGCCGGGACTGCATAGTCAGCCACGAGTTGTAGACGAGCGTTCCAGGCTTGCTCGCGCCGTCGATGGTGACCGGGGTGCCGAGCGGGAGCGAGCCGGCCGAACAGCCGTTCGTCTCGGTCGAGCCGCCGGTGCCGGAGCAGTGTGCGGCCTGGCCGAGAAATACGTCGGTTCCGTTGCTGTACACGAAATTCGAGGTGCATTGCGCCCCGTTGGTGTGCGTCTGCACTCCGGGATGCACGGCGGCGCTGGCGGCGGGCGCCCACGCTGGGGACGCCGCCCAGGCGGTTGCGGGTATCAGTGCCGCGGCGGTGGCCAGTGCCGTCGCCGCACTGGCTCGGGCCAGGATTCGAGGGGTCTTCATTGGGCTCCCTTCGAGAGGCCGGTTGCTACTGGCAAGTAGGCATCGGGGGTTCATCACACCAGAGAGTGGTGCCAGTCACAACCGTTGTGACGTTGAGTAGTCAACGGGGACTGGCGGATCACTCCGCGTCGGCTGCTGGGCGGCCGGCTCGAGGTTCACCTCGATCGCGTCGCGGCCAGCCGGCTGGTGAGTGCCTCCGCTGCCGCCTCGATGTTGACCGCGGCGGCACCGAACGTGCGAATGCTCGCGCTGACCTCCGGAGTCACGTCGTCGGGCATTCCCACCGCCACGAGGACAGCGTCCGGCCGGAGTGCCAGCGCCTTGCGCAGCCAGTCTCGCTGCCAGGGGGTCCGGTAGGCGTCCCGTGCCACGAGGACGACCGGCCCGCTTGCCGGCAACACCTGGTCCGGGGTCGGCTCGTCGGCGTGCACCCGGACCGTGGACTCCGCGGCATCCAGTGCGGCCAGCCGGTCGGCCAGGCTCCACTGCGCCTCCCCGACCGCCGCGTTCCCGGCGGCTCGCAGCTCGACCACCACCGCGGGAGCGAGCAGGGCGACGTCCCCCTCGAGCCGGATCGCCCGCCGGGCCGCCTCCAGGCCGCTCCGCTGCGGGGCCGAGGATTCCCGCAGCGCTCGCACTCTGGCAGCCGCGGTTTCCAGCACCGCCGCGGTGAGCTCGCCGGAGCGAACGGCCTCGGTCACGGCGGAGCGGATCGCCGCGCACAGCTTCTCGCCGTCGCCCGGACCGAGCAGGAGCAGGTCCGAACCGGCTCGCAGCGCCCGTACCGCCACCGCGCCGATGTCCGGGTTCCCCTGGCCCGCTTCGATCGCGATCGCGCTGGAGAGCAGCACGCCTTCGTAGCCCAGTTCCTTGCGGACCAGGTCGTGCAGCAGACGGCGGCTCAGCGTCGCCGGATTGTCCGGGTCCAGTGCCGGGTAGAGCACGTGTGCCGTCATCATCGCGCGCACCTTCGCCCGGATCGCCGCTACGAATGGCGGCAGCTCTCGCTGCCGGAAGGTTTCCTCCGAACAGTCGACGACGGGCAGGGAGCGATGCGAATCGGTCACCGTGTCGCCGTGCCCGGGGAAATGCTTGGCGACCGCCGCCACCCCCTCGTCCTGCATGGCCCGGATGAAGGACGCGCCGTGCACCCCGACCCGTTCGGGATCGGCGCCGAAGGAGCGCACGCCGATGATCGGGTTGTCCGGGCTGCTGTTGACGTCGATCGACGGCGCCAGGTTGAAGTTGACGCCGCACGCCTTCAAGTCGGCCGCGATCTCCGCCGCCACCCGTCCGGTCAGCGCTGGATCGTCGATTTCGCCCAACGCGAGGTTTCCGGGACTGGCGCTGCCTGTCTCGTAGTCGAGCCGGGTGACGTCGCCGCCCTCCTCGTCCACCGCGATCAACGCGTCCGGCGCGATCGCTCGTACGGCGCGGGCGTGCCGGACGAGCGACTGCCGGCCGCCCTCCAGGTTGGCCGGGAACAGGGCGACCCCGGCGATGCCGTCGGCAAGGCCCTCGCGCACCCAGGCAGGCGGTGCGCTGCCTTCGTAGCCCGGCAGCAGGCACGCGTTGACGATCTGGTCGAGCTCACTCATCGGCCGAAGCCCCTTCGTTCGCGCCCGGGTAGAGGTTTTCGAGCACGGCCGCGACGCCGTCCTCGCGGTTGCTCCCGATCACGTGATCCACCATCGCGAGGACGTCCGGATGTGCGTTGGCCACTCCGTAGGCCGTGCCGGACCAGGACAGCATGGGGAGATCGTTGGGCATGTCGCCGAACGCGATCACCTGGTCGGATCCGATGCCGCACCGCTGTGCCAGCCGGGCGAGCGCGGCCGCCTTGTTCACCCCGAGGGCGACCGCTTCGACCAGCCGGGAGCCGTTGGAATGCGAGGCGGTCACCAGCCCGGCCAGGGCTGGCGCGGCGAGCGCGAGCAGTTCGTCCGCCGACAATTCCGGGTGCCGACCGAGCAGTTTCGGCGCCGGGCGGCTCAGCAGGACCTCGTCGTCGGCTCGCACCACGGTCGCGCCCCGGTCCCATTCCCACGGTTCGTAAAGATCGTCCGCTACCAGGTCCACGGCGTGCTCCACGGCGATGCCGATCCCCGGGATCTCCTTGCGCAGCCTGCGAACCGCCTCGGTCAGGTCCTCCGGGGAGATGCCGTGCTCCTCGATGACCTTCCGCTCGTGCATGTCGTAGAGGAACGCGCCGTTCGAGCAGATCGCGACGCCCCGGTCGCCGAACCTCGCGGCGATCTCGTCCACCAGGCGCGGCGGACGTCCAGTCGCGACGACGAACTCGGCACCGGCCTCCTCGACTCTGGCGAACGCGGCTACCGTGCGTTCGGAGATGGTCCCGTCCGGGCGCACGACCGTCCCGTCGAGATCTGTTGCCACCAACGCTGGCCGGGCCATGGATCAGTCCTCCACACTAGGGTTTTCGTCGAACAGCCTGGTCCACTCGGCCCGGCTGGAAAGCTGCGGCAGCGCGGCGCGGTAGCGGTCCCGGACCTCGGAGGCCGAACCCGCGAACCGGGCGAGCACGCGGGCCCCGCGCCGGGCCAGCCGCAGCAGGTGCGCGCGGTGGTAAGTGCGCACCCGGACCCCGCGCTGCGACGCGTCGGTCACGACGGCCGTACGCAGCGCACCGACCCGCCACCAGGACGCCTCGCCGACCGGCACCGCGCCGGCTGCGAGCCGGTGCATCCCGAGCAACGGGCCGAGAGCCAGCCGGTCGGCGAAGCTCGGCTCGCTGATCACGATGTCGTTCGAGCGGATCCCCGGGACGGCGGTCGCGGGAAGAGTCACCGTCTCCGGATAGCCTGCTCGCAACTCGGTGATCCGGCGCAGCGCCGAGACGCCGCCGTCCTGCAGGATCTCGGGCCCGGCAAGGAAGTCCTCCACCGCCTGGATCAGCGTCGCCGCGGCGCCGTACTGCATTCCGAGCAGGTCGGCGACGAGTTCGGCGAGCAGGATCCCGGTGATCCGCAGCACCGGGAAACGACCGTGCAACGCGGCGATGATCGTGTAGTTGCGGACGATGAAATACCGGTTGACCTCATCGTGGTCCTTCCACCGGAAATCGGTGTGCCACACGCCCGCGCCGGGCAGAGTGACGGTGGGGAAGCCGTGCGCCCGCGCCCGGTAGGAGTATTCCGCGTCGTCGCCTTGGAAGAACACGGCCAGCGGGTAGCCGGTCTCGGTGACCACCTCGTGCGGAATCAGGCAAGCCCACCAGCCGGTGTAGCCCGCGTCGACCCGGAGTTCCTGTCGGTACGGCCTGCCTGTCGCGGGGTCGGTCGCGAGCAGGTCGACCGCGTGCAGGCTGTGCCGGGCCGGCCTTCCCGGCCGGATGCGGTCGAGATCGGTGTGCTCGGCGGCGGCATGCAACGAGGTGGGGTGCAACAGGTTCAGCATCTGGCCGCCGAGGATCAGCGGCTCCGCGGCGGAGGCGGAAAAGGCGGTCATCCGTACCAGCAGGTCGGGTTCGAGGAGAATGTCGTCGTCCATGAACATCAGGTCGGCCGGTTCGCCGCTCCGGTCGCCGGTGCTCTCGTACATCCCCCGGGTGAAGCCGCCCGCGCCGCCGAGGTTCGGCTGCGTGAGGTACCGCAGCCGGCCTCGCAACGCCTTGGCGACCGCCGGAAATCCTTCGTGCGCGCGTACGGTTTCGGTTCCCTGATCGACGACGTGCACTGCCCGCACCAGGGTGAGTGCCGCTTCGTCTCCGGCGAGCGAGGCGAGGGTGGCGACGCAGTCGGCCGGCCGGTTCATCGTGCAGATGGTCAGGTCGACCGGCCGCCGCCGCTGCGGCGCCGCGACCGTCCACCGCACGTCTTCCACGACGAGCTGTTGTCCTGGCCCGGTTTCGCAGTCCAGCCACAGCGCGCCGCCGTCGAAGAAACGGTCGAGGGGCGCGGCGAGCGAGACGACGGCCGCGCGGAGACCGCTGACCGGTTGTGCCGCCGCTACTCGCGGCTCGCCCTCGAAGTCCGATGCCAGCAGCGAAATCAGTCCGTCGCCGCTGACGGTCATCTCGACCCGCACCGCGGTCGCCGCGGTCCAACGCTGCCAGTAGCTCGCCGGGAACCGGCCGAAGTAGGTGTTCCCGGTGACCTTCGAAGCGGGTTCCACGGCCAGCGCTGTTCGGTCGCGGCGGGCCTCGCCGGAACTGATCTGGGCGTAAAGTTCCCGGCTGACCGCCGGGTCCGGACCGGCGAACAGGCCGCGCTGCGCGATCACCGGCGCACCTGCGAGGCGAGCGACTCGAGTTCAGCCGCCGTCGCGGACAACGGGAACCGGGCTGCGTTGCGCGATCCGGCGGCGCGCAGGTCCGCCAACGCCGCGTCGTCCTTCTGCAGCGACCGAACCGTGTCCGCGAGCGATCGCGCGTCCGAGCGGGCGGCCGAGTCGCCGAGCACCTCGGTCAGGCCCGGAACCGGCTGATACACCACCGGCAAGCCGCATGCCTGCGCCTCGACCGCGACGAGCCCGAACGCTTCCAGCGTTGTGGACGGAACGACCAAGAGGTCGTGCCGGGCGAACGCCTGCCACAGCTCCTCCCGGTCGAACCAGCCGAGGTACTCGACACCGGCGGTGTCCACAGTGGCCGACAACGCGGCGAACTCGTGCTCCGGAGCGGCGATGCACAGGGTCAGGTCCGGCAGGCCGGAAACGGCCGCGATCAGTTCGGCGGCCCCCTTCTCGGCCGTCAGTCGTCCGGCGTAGAGCACGCGGAAGGAGTCTCGGGCACTGGGCCCGCGAACCGGCGGGTCGCTGAGCAGCCGGTCCGGAATTCCCCAGGGCACCCGGACGATCCGGTCCGGGCCGACCGGCGCCATCTCGCGCACCAGGTCGGCCATCGCCGAGGTCGGCACGACGATCGAGTCGGCGAGCCGGGCGGACCGGAGCAGGACTTCCCGCTGTGTGGGGTGATCCGCCGCGAACAGCAGATCCGTCCCGTGCACCAGCGCGATCCGCGGATGCTCCGGGAACGCCTTGAGCAGCGCCGGAGTGGCACCGAATCCGAGGTGCTGCAGATGGATCGCGTCGAAGCTGTCCTCGTCGAAGGTGCTGCCGAGCGCGGTCGCCAGATTGTCTACATAGGACCAAAAGCTGGGACCGTCGAGCTGTTTGCCCGGGACGTCCAGCAGTTTCGGCCCGCCAGCTGCACCGCCGCGCGGACGATCCGGCGCCAGCATGAATACCGCGGCATCGATCGGTGCCTCCGGTCCCAGATAGAGGTCGTAGAGCAGTTCGACGCTGCCGCCCGGGCTGCCCAGCGGAAGGTCGATCCCGGTGAGCGTGCTCATCTCAGCTCCTCGTGCAGCCGCGAGGCACCGATCCCCGCGGTGTTCGTGTACTTGTCGCCGAGGCGCTGATAGCTGGCCAGAGATCCGTGCGTCGCCAGGAAGACGATCTTGCCGAAGGTCATCCCGGGGTAGATCCGGACCGCGCGCGCGGCCCGGATCTCCAGCGTCCACCTGATCGCGTGGCCGACGTGGCCGAGCGGCGCGGACACGTGCACCCAGACACCGAGTCCGCCGATCGTGTGATCGCCGTTGATGAGCTGGGCGTACCGCTCCGAATGCGTCCGCTCGTGGGTGATGCCGAGGTACAGCTGTCCCGGTCGGAGAACCATGCCGCTCTCCGGGATGACCTCCTCGGCGAACGGGGTGGCGCGGGCGGCGTCGAGTTCCGTGCCGCAGGTGCGGATCCGGTCGCCGAGGCGCCAGTCGTAGGCGTTCGGCGAAAGCCGTTCCGGCTCGAACGGATCGATGACGATGTCCCCGGCCGCCACCGCTGTCGCGATCGCGGCACCGGTCAGGATCACGACACCGCCGCCAATCTGTCGCGCCAGTACCGGGATTCCTGTGGCCCGATCGCGGACTGGTACTTCCCCCGGTACAAGTCGATCTCGCCGCACGAGACGAAAAACATGATCTGGCCGATCTTCATCCCCGGGTAGATCCGCAACGGCTGCACCGGGGAGAGCATCAGCGTCCACTGCCCGTGGAAGCCGATGTCGCCGATCGGTGCGGTGATTTCCACGAACAGGCCCAGCCTGCCTACCGAGGAGCGGCCGAACAGCAACGGGACGTAGACGTCCGAGCCGACCCGTTCCTCGGTGTGCCCGAGGTAGAGCCGGTCCGGCCGCAGCACGAAGCCGTCCTCGGGCAGCCGGATCTCCTCGGTCGGATTCTCCTGGTAGGCGTCCACGACCTCGTCGCGGTAGGACAGCAGCGTGTCGCCGAGGCGGACGTTGTAGCTGTTCGGGTTGACCTGGTCGGCGTGGAACGGGGAGATCTCGATCTGGCCGGCGCGCACCGACTCGGCGATCTCGGGCCCGGTCAGGATCATCGCGCGCCGTCCTTGGCCGGCCCGAAGTCGTACTCGACCTTGTCCTCGATGTCCAGTTCGCGCAGCAGCCGGCGCACGGTGCCGAAATCGTTCATCATCACTTCGCCGTCCTCCTGGCTGCGGGAATCCGCGATGATCTCGTCGACCTTCGCGATGCCCGCGACCCGGAGCACCTGAGGCCACAACTGGTAGTCCTCGGCCCCGAACGCGGTGATCGCCTCGGGCAGGTGCCGGACGAAGAAGTCCTGCTGCTTGCGGTCCAGCTTCGGGTAGATCTCCTTCATCAGCTCGGCCAGCACCGGGCCGTGGGCGGCCTCGTCGCGCGCGTGCAGGCGGGCGACGAGTGCGTGCATCGGCTGGATCGACTTGTCGCCGGCCAGCAGATCGAGGAAGGCATTGATGCTGATCTCGCCGACGGCCGTCCACATGAGATAGAGCAGATCCTGCTGCCATTGCTCGCTCATGGTGTCCGCCAGTGCGTACAGCCTGCGGTTGGTGACCGGCTGCGCGAACCCGTGCTCGGCTTCGACCTGCCGGGCCTCGCGGGTGCGCTGCATCGCCATCATGTGCATGTAGGTGTGCCAGACCTCGTCGATGTGCGACTGCTGCACCGCCTCTTTGACCTCGAACCGGTCCACGCCGGGGAAGACGCCGTGGCCGAGCTTTTCGAAGGTCGGGTTCGCCACGTACTCTTCGGCGGCGATCACCCTTTCGTTGTAGGCGATCCACGCCAGTGTGTTCACGCGCAGCCGTTGCTCCTCGGAGGCGGCGACGAACCGGGGATGCTCGGCGAACGGCATCAGGTGCAGGGGGTAGTCGAGCAGGCCGGGGTCGTAGTCGCCGGGGTTGAGCACCCCGCCCATGTCCGTGCGGATGGTCGCGCGCTTGGGCCACGCCGCCGCCAGCCGGCGCAGCAGGCTCGGTCCCACATGGGTTTCCTGGGTTTCGATCGGATGGATCATGGCCGCACTACCTCGCTTCTGTCGGGAAACTCGGAGCAGACAGGTCTTGGACGCGGACGAACTCCAGTCCGCGTGACAGCAGTCCTTCGATCACCGCGGGCAGCGCGGCGACGGTCTGCGAACGGTCGCCGCCGCCGTCGTGCATGAGCACGACCGACCCGGGCCGGGTCTGGTGCGCAACGGTCTTCGTGACGACTTCCGGGCCTCGCATGGCCCAGTCCTCGGTGTCCACGTCCCACAACGCGACCTTGGTCCCCCGTCCGGCGAGGGATTGGACGATCGCGGGCGTCCGGGAGCCGTACGGCGGCCGGAAATATCCGGGCTCGGCACCGGTGGCGGAGCCGATCGCCTCGGCGGTGCGATCGATCTGGTCGGCCAACTGGGTTTCGGACAGGTCCGGCAGGAACGGGTGCGACCAGGTGTGGTTGCCCACCTCGTGGCCCTGTTCGATCATGCGCTGCAGGTCTTCGCCGGACGCGCTCGCGTTCAGGCCGACGCAGAAGAACGTCGCGCGGACGCCGTACCGCTCCAGCAGGTCGAGAATCTTGCCGGTATACGGCGGATTCGGGCCGTCGTCGAAGGTCAGGGCGATCTCCGGCCGGGCCCGGTCGCCGTGCACCACACAGTTTCCGGCGGCCGTCATCCGGGCGGTCGCCTCCTCGCTGGCGGCGATCCCGGCGGCCACCTCGTCGAGCCTTCCGGTGAGCGAACCGGTCTCGATAGCGAGCGGGACCACCGCGGCCGGAGCACGCCACGCGGTCAGCGCGAGTTCCGCCGCGGACACCGAACCGAAGCCCGGGGGAGCGGGCAGTACCTGCGGATCGGCCCGGTGCACCCGCAGCCCGGCCGCCATCAGCCCGCCGTCGAGCATTCCGTTGGTGCTGTCGACGACCACCGTCACCGCGCTTCCGATCCCCTTCAGATAGGAAGCGATTTCTTTCGGCCGATTCGCGGTGAAGCGCACCGCCGGCCGGTCGATCCGGCCGTCCGGCCCGGCCACTTGCACCTCGAAACCCGTGGCGGTCCAGCTGATTCCGGCGTACAGCATCGAGTAACCCCCTAGGTGAAGCACCCGTCGTCCGGTGGTGCACGGGTGCGGACTTGTCGTTGCTCGGCCGGCTTGCCAGGTCAGGCGGCGGAGACGGGCGCCGCCCGGGCCGGGCCGGTCGCCCGCCGGATCGCGATCGGCCCGGCGACGGCGATCGCCAGCGCGAGAAGGCCGGGGACCGCCATCGCGACGCCCAGCGACGTGGCTCCGGCGAGCGGACCGATCACCGCTGGCCCGCCCAGTTGCCCGGCGTAGGCCATCGTGGTCACCCCGGAAAGGGCGCGGCCGACGTTCGCTCCCGCGGTGCCGACCACGCTGAAAACGCCAGGCACGATCGTCGCGAGCCCGGCCGCCGCGACGGACCAGCCGACCAGGCCGGCCGCCATCCGGCCGGCTGGCAGCAACGGCGCGGCGAGCACGATCGCGTAGCCCGCCGCCGCGATCGAGCCGGTCAGCCGTATCCAGGCGGCCGGCTCCGTTTTCGACCGCAGCCGGTCGGCGGTGAGCCGGGTGACGGTCACCGCGGCGGCGAAGACCGGATAGGCGAACGAGGCCGTGGCCGGGTCGGCGCCGAGCGCTTCCGCGGCGTGCAGCGATGCCCAACTGTAGCCCGCGCCTTCGCTGACGAAACCCGCCATCGCCACCATTCCGAGCAGCAGCACCGCCATCGTCGGCAAGCCGCTCTGCGCGGCAGCCGGGACATCCGCCTTCCTGGGCCGAGGTCGGTCGGCGAGCAGTCGCTTGCCGGGCAGGAGAAACAACCCGGCCGCGACCACGGCGACGCCTGCGGTCAAGGCTGTGCCGTCTGCGCCGAGGGACAGTCCGGCACTGATCGTCAACCCGCCAGCGACGCCGCCGAGGCTCCATACCCCGTGGAACGACGACATGATCGGGCGGCCGTAACGATTTTCGATCTCGGCGGCCTGCGTGTTCATGACGACGTCCAGCGATCCCAGCGCCGCTCCGAGCACGAACGCGGCCGCCAGCAGAACCGGGAAGCTCGGGGCGAGCGCGGGGCCCAGCAGGGCGAGTGCCGCGAGAGGAGCGATCGCCCGCAAGGCATTCCGGCTCGACCACGCGTCGGACAGCCGCCCGGCCAACGGCATGCAGGTCATCGAGCCGAGTGCGGTGAGCAGCAGAACCAGGCCGAGCCTGCCTTCGCCGAGACCGAGCCGTGCGTTGAGCGTGGGCAGCGACGCGCTCCACACCGCGCAGAGGAGTCCGCAAATCCAGAAGATCCCCAGCACCGCGAACCGGGCGCGCACGTCGGCGGACTTGGAACGCAGCACAGCTAGGCCCCCTTCCCCAGTGACTGAAACGGCAGCAGGGAGCAGCGGCCGAACGCCCCCGCAGCACGGCCTGCTGTGAATTGCCCCCAGCGCCACGAAAAACGCGTCGATGCGTCGCGGCACGAGCCGGCCGAGGCCGGCAACCAGCTCGAAAATTAGTTAGGAAACTTTCCTATTTCTCTATCGTGGAGTCTGGGCGAGGCGCTGTCAAGGCTTCGCACCGGCCTGCGGGACGGCGCCGAGTTCACGCCAGCAGTTCGCGAACCGCGGCCAGGGTCGCGCCGTTTTTCACGGTGGCACTCCAAGGCCGGGCAAGGTGATCGCCGTCCGACCTCGGGACGAGGTGCACGTGCAGGTGGAAGACGTCCTGCCAGCCAGCCGGCCGGTTCGCCTGGAACAACGTCAGCCCGTCCGGGTGCAGTGCGGTACGGATCCGTGCCGCCATCTGGTGCACGGTCCGCATGACGGCGGCGGCCGCGTCGGCGGAGATGTCCCAGATGTCGGTGGCGTGTGCCCGGGGGATCACCAGCGTGTGGCCAGGAGTGACGGCAGTGTGGTCGAGGAAGGCCACGGTGTGCTCATCGCGGAACAGAACCCGTTCCGCCGAGGTGTCTCCGTCGGCGATGGCACAGAACACGCAGGGGCTGCCGGCTTGCGTCATGGGTCCGACTGTAGGGCGACGAGCGGCCGGACTCCAGGAAAGTCCACTGTGGACTGACTGGGGGCGTTGGCGTCACCCGAATCGACGTGTCGGCGAGGCCTTCGCGGGCAGTAGGCTGCTCCGTGGCGCCAAGCAGCGTTCTGGGGGTTGACTTCGAGCATGGTCGAGGTCGCAGACTGGGTGCATGACTGGGGAATGGACCTCCGAATCGGTAGACGTCGACGCCTACCTCGCCCGGATCGGGCAGCGCAGGGAGCCGCCCTCCGCGGCCGCCCTTGCCCGGCTCGCGCAGGCGCACGTCGAGACGATCCCGTTCGAGAACATCGACGTCGTCCTCGGCCGGCACCGGGGGATCAGCCTGGACGTCGTCGCCGAGAAGCTCGTCGGGCGCCAGCGTGGCGGCTACTGCTACGAGCAGGCGGGGCTCTTCGCCGCGGTCGCCGAGCAGCTCGGCTACGAGGTCCAGCGGACCGCCGCCCGGGTGCAGCCGCGCAAGAGCGGGCCGTACACGCACATGACGCTGGCGATCACCGTCGACCGGCAGCAGTACCTGGTGGACGTCGGATTCGGGGCCGGCATTCTCGTACCGATGCCGTTGCGTGCCGGCGAAGTGGTCGACCAGGCCGGCTGGCCGCACCGGATGACGCTGCGCGGCGGCTGGTGGGTGCTGCAGAAGCAGACCGCGGACGGCTGGGACGACCTGCACGAGTTCCTGCCGGACGTGCACAGCCGGCCGATCGACTACCAGGTCTTCCACCACTACACCTCCACTCACCCGAAATCGCCGTTCACCGGCCGGATCGTGGTGATGCGGCTGGAGCCGGGGCGGTTCCGGCGGCTGCTCGGGCGCGAGTACCAGGCGAGCTACCCGGACGGGACGGTCGAGAACCGCACCATCGAGCCGTCCGAGCTGGGCAAGACGCTGGCCGACCTCGGCGTCGTCCTCGCCGACGACGAACTCGCGGCGCTGCTCGAGACCTACTGAAACAGCTCGGCGGCGGCCAGCGGCCGCCCGAGGTGGTAGCCCTGTGCCTGGTCGCAGCCGAGTTTCCGCAGCAGAGCAAGCTCTTCCGCGGTCTCCACACCCTCCGCGACCACGGTCAGGTCCACCGCGTGCGCCATCGCGATGATGCTCGTGACGATCGCCTCCGCGTCACGGGATTCGGCGATGCCGGTGACGAACGAGCGGTCGATCTTCAACGTGTCCAGGGTCAGCCGGCGCAGCTGGGCGAGCGACGAGTAACCGGTGCCGAAGTCGTCGATCGCCAGCAGCACGCCGAGGGAACGCAAGGCGGCCAGCACTTCCGCGGCCGCGGAGGTGTCGCGCATGAGCGCGCTCTCGGTGACTTCCAGGGTTAACGCACCCGGCGGCAGCCCGGTAGTGGCCAGCGCGTCGCGCACCGCGGGCACCAGGTGCGGATCGTCCAGCTGCCGCACCGAAAGGTTGACCTTCAGGCCCAGGTCGACCCCCCGCGCGTCGCGCACCGCGGCGAGTTCGCGGGTGGTGTCGCGCAGGACGAACTTGCCCAGCACATTGATCAGCTCGCTTTCCTCGGCGAGCGGGATGAACTCGGCAGGCGAGATCGCGCCGTGCTTCGGGTGCGTCCAGCGCAGCAGCGCCTCGACGCCGACCATCTCGCCGGTGCGCAGGTCCACCACCGGCTGGTAAGCCGGCCACAGCTGTCCGCTGTGGACGGCGTCGCGGAGGTCCTGTTCCATTCGCAGCCGCCGCTGCATCCGCTCCCGCAGCGCGACGTCGAAGAACTCGAACCTCCCGCGGCCGCGGGACTTCGCTTGGTACATAGCGACATCCGCGTCGCGCAGGAGGTCTTCGGCGCTGCGCCGATCGCCCGGTTCGACCAGCACGATGCCCATGCTCGCGTCCAGGTGCAGCTGCCTGCCGTGCACGGAAACCGGTTCCGAAAGCACCGAGCGCAGATGCGCGGCGAACGCCCGGACCCGGGCGGCACCGGTCGTCGCGGACGTGACCACGACGAATTCGTCGCCGCCGAGCCGTCCGACGACGTCGTCCGGCGCGGTGGCCCGGCGGAGCCGCTCGCCGGCGACCCGCAGCACCTGGTCGCCGACCGGGTGGCCGAGGGAATCGTTGATCAGTTTGAACTTGTCCAGGTCGAGGAACAGCACCGCGGTCGCCTCGGTGGCGCTCCGCCGGTCGAGCCGGTCCAGCACCAGGGTGCGGTTGGCGAGCCGGGTCAGCGGGTCGTGCGTCGCCTCGTGCGCGAGCCGGGCGCTGATCGCGCGCCGCTCGGTGATGTCGGTGAACGAGGTGACCACCGACACGCCGTTCGGATCGTCCGGGTCGAGCAGCCGCGAGGTCAGCGACACCCACACGTCGCGGCCGTCCGGGCGGCGCAACCGCACCACGAGACCGTTGAACGCGACCCCGGTGCGGCGGGTCCGCACCGACGGCAGCTCGTCGTCCGGAATCCGGGTGCCGTCCTCGTCGAACAGCACCAGCGTGGTGCACGGCACCCCGAGCAGCTGCGCCTCGGGCACGCCCAGAATCCGGGAGGCGGCCGGGTTCGCGGACTGGATCAGCCCGGTCGGACCCATCACCAGCACGCCTTCGTCCAGTGCGGCGACCACGGTGGCGTAGTGCTGTTCGACCCGGCGGCGCGCGGTTTCGTCGGTGCAGACCAGCAGGTAGCCGTCGGAGGTCTTGGCCGCCGACACGCGTACCGACCGCGGCGAACCGTCCCGGCCGCGGTGAGTCTGGTCGGCGACGCCGCCGGCGTCGCGCACCGAAGCCGGGTACGGGTCGATGCCGAGCACCTCGTGCACCCGCCTGCCGAGAGCTTCCGGCGCGGGCCAGCCGTACACCGTCTCCGCGGCCGGGTTCCAGCCGGTCACGATGCCTTCGCCGGTGACCGAGACGATCGCGTCGCTGACGTGGTCGACCAGCGCTTCCTGTGCGCGGACGGCGGCCGCGGCGGCGTGCTTGACGGTGCTGTCGCGGATCACCACCTGGAACGACGGCGTGCTCCCGTCGCTCGTGCGCACGGATACGGTTTCCGCCACGAATTCGCTCCCGTCCAACCTTCTCAGCACGACTTCGACCGGATCCGTGCCGGGACTGTCGACCAGCTGCGCGGCGGACTCGGCGGCGACGAACTCGGCGAACGGCCTGCTGACCACCTCGCGTGCGTTCCGCGCGGCGAACAGATCCAGCGCCGCGCGGTTGGCGTAGGTGACGACACCGCCGGAATGCACGCAGATCGCGTCCGGGCTCCGCTCCACCAGCACCTGGTAGCGGTCGGCCAGCTCGGCCAGCTCGGAGCGTTCGCTCTCGGCCACCGCCGACGCGACGCCGATCAGGCCGGTCGTGCGGTCTCGATCGCCGACCGTCCGGGCCCGCAGCCGGATTCGCCCACGGGAGCCGTCGCCGGTCTCGTGCGGCTGTTCGAGCTCGAAATCGCGGCCGGGCGGGGTGCGCCGGAGGTTCGCGGTGAGCGGCCGGAGCAGCTCGGTGAGCCGGTCGCACAGCTCCTTGCCGGTCGCGCCGGGCAGGCCGAGGACCGCGTCGAGGCCGGGCAGCCAGGTGAGGGTGGCCGGCTCGCCGTCGCGAAGGGAGAACACGACGTCCGTGCCGTCAGCTGACCGCAGGCCCGCGAGCTGGGCGAGCCAGGTGTTTCCACCCGGTTCGCCCGCCAGGGCATCAGCCTTCATGGCGTTCCCGATCCCCCTCGTCGGCGTGTGGCCCGTCGATTACACCACCGAGTGAAGCCTGTGTATATCCACACGGAGCGCCGCTTCCGTCACTCGTCCGGACCAGGCGGCGCGGCTACCTGGCGAGCCGGGCCACGCTGCGCAGTTGCGGACCCCACAGGAGGAGCCCGAAGTGCGCCGCGGTGGCGTGCCCGAGCACGGTCACCACGGACGCGAGAGTGGCCGGATCGTCGGTGACGTAGACGCCGACGATGAACAGCTCCAGCGCGACGATTCCGAGGGCGCGGGCGCGGCCGCTCAGCAGCCCGACCAGCGCCCCGGCAGTGGTCAGGAAGCCATAGCTGACGCCGATGTCGAGCCATCGGCCCGCGGAATTGGGCAGGACACCGGAGTTGATCAGCGCCATCACCGGCAGTTCGGTGACGATCGTGGCGAGCACGTGGCCGCTGAAGAAGACGAGCGCGGTCCGGAACCCGCCGAACCGCCGTTCGAACGGGGCGACGGCGATCGCGAAGATCACCGCGTACGGCAGCCAGCCGCCGTCCGCGATCCAGAACGCACTGGTCAGGAGCGCGGTGAGGGGGTGGCGCAGCATGTTGTGCGCGTCCGTGCTGGAGATCGCGAGCAGCCGGTCGGTGATCGCCGGGCTGGCGAACCGGACGATCAGCGACGTGCCGAGCAGGAAGACCAGATAGCCGAAGGTGAACGGAGTCGTCCGAGGAGAGGGGAGCAGTGCCAGCCAGGCGCGCTTCGGCCGCCAGGCCGCCGGGAGCGCGGCGAGGAAGCGGAGCGGCGGGGCCTCGATCGGGTCGAGAAGACCGGTCGCCGAGTTCCCGGCCGGTGGGACGACGGCATCGCGCGCTGGGGTAGGGGCCGGATCCGGCGCGCTGGTCACCATGCGTCCAGAGTGGCTGGGCATGCTGGGATTTTGGCCAACCCCAGCTGTGAATGCGCTGTGACTCACACCCGCTAGAGTGAGCACAGAGGGTAGAAAGAGTTCTTCGTTTCTCACCCGTTCGGTGGTCCGGTCGGTAGGAAGTGGCCACTCCTGGTGAAAGGTCTCTCTGGTGAACGACGAGGTTTCGGTCGCCGAGCTGCTGGTCCGCGAAGGCTATGAGCGCAGGATGCCGCCCGCTTCGCGCTCCCGCTGGCGGCTGGTCGCCGTGATGCTCGCGGTGGTCGTCGGATGCGGGGCCGCCGCGATGCTCGTCTCATACGGGACCACGGCGTACGACGGATCCGCGCGGGTCACCGAGATGCGCGTGATCCAGATGCCGGATCGCACCGAGGGCGGGGGCGGCGTGGACGAAAGCAACCCGCCGACCACGCCGGTCGAAGGCACCGAGGACATCACCACGGTGCCGCCACCCAGCAAGGTGCGCCTCAACCCGTTCGACGACTCCAGCACGCCGGACCGGCCTTCGGGTTCCGCGCCCGCGCACTCGACGTCGGCACAGCCGCCGGCCAGCACGCACCCGACCAGCGGGACGCCGGATACCCCGTCCAGCTCGTCCGGCCCGACCGACTCGACCGCGCCGTCGACCACCGGCACCAGCCGCCCGCCCTGTGTGCTGCAGATTATTTGCCTCTGACCCCCGCCGAACCGGCGCGGAAACCCTGAGCGCTCGCTGAGTAGCGCTGACGCGCGACCGTCTTACCCGGCATGATCAGCGGCGTGTCAAATACCCAGCTGCGCGCCTGGCTGCTCGAAGGCGACCACAAGCGCGCCCAGCAGATGACCGGCGGCAAGCGCGAGACCAAGCACGCCGAACAGCCGTGGTGGAAGGTCATGTGCCTGACCGGCGTCGACTACTTCTCCACGCTGGGCTATCAGCCGGGCATCGCCGCGCTCGCGGCCGGCGTGCTGTCGCCGCTGGCCACCGTGGTGCTGGTGATCCTGACGCTGGCCGGTGCACTGCCGATCTACCGCCGGGTCGCGAAGGAGAGCCCGCACGGCCAGGGTTCGATCGCGATGCTGGAGAAGCTGCTGTCCCGCTGGGGCGGCAAGCTGCTGGTGCTCGCGCTGCTCGGCTTCGCGGCGACCGACTTCGTCATCACCGTCACACTGTCCGCTGCCGACGCGACCGCGCACGTCATCGAGAACCCGTTCGTGCCCTCGGCACTGCACGGTGGGCAGGTGTGGATCACGCTGCTGCTCATCGCGTTGCTCGGCGCGGTTTTCCTGAAGGGATTCTCCGAGGCGATCGGCATCGCGGTGGTCCTGGTCGGGCTCTACCTCGCGCTGAACGTGGTGGTCGTGGTCACCGCGCTGGTGCACGTGTTCAGCGCCCCGCAGCTGATTGTCGACTGGCAGAACCTGCTGGTCGCGCAGCATCCGAACGTCTGGCTGATGGTCGCCGTCGCGCTGGTCGTGTTCCCGAAGCTCGCGCTCGGCCTGTCCGGTTTCGAGACCGGCGTTTCGGTGATGCCGCTGGTGCGCGGTGCGGACGGGGACACCCACGTGGATCCGGCCGGCCGGATCCGCAACACCCGGCGGCTGCTGCTCACCGCGGCGCTGATCATGAGCGCCTTCCTGATCACGTCCAGCTTCGCGACCGCGGTGCTGATTCCGCAGCGGGAATTCCAGGCCGGCGGCAAGGCGAATGGCCGTGCGCTGGCGTTCCTCGCGCACGACTACCTCGGCGACGGTTTCGGCACGGTCTACGACGCGAGCACGATCGCGATCCTGTGGTTCGCCGGTGCCTCGGCGATGGCCGGCCTGCTCAACATCGTGCCGCGCTATCTGCCGCGCTACGGCATGGCGCCGGATTGGGCTCGCGCGACGCGTCCGCTGGTGATCGTGGTTACCGTGATCGCCTTCGTGATCACGCTGATCTTCGACGCCGATGTCGAAGCGCAGGGCGGCGCGTACGCGACCGGCGTGCTGGTGCTGATCTCGTCAGCCGCGGTAGCGGTGACTCTGTCGGCGAGGCGGCTCAAGCAAAAGCGTGCGTACGCGGCGTACTTCGTGATCACACTGGTGTTTCTGTACACCACGGTGGCGAACGTCATCGAACGTCCGGAAGGCGTGAAGATCGCGGCGTTCTTCATCGCGGCGATCGTGGCGACTTCGCTGGTCTCGCGGGCGACGCGATCGCTGGAACTGCGCGTGGAACACGTCGAGTTCGACGCGGCGGCACAGCGGATCGTCGACAAGGCCGTGCGGTCCGGCGCGATCCGGATCATCGCGAACGAGCCGGACGCGCGGGACGAGGCGGAGTACCGCGAGAAGGAGCAGGAAGCGCGGGAGGACAACCACATCCCGAGCGACAGTGCGCCATTCTTCCTCGAAGTGACCATTTCGGACGCCTCCGACTTCGAGACGACGCTGAAGGTGCACGGGGAGAAACGGGCCGGCTACCGGATCCTGCGGATGAAGAGCCCGTCCATCGCCAACGCGATCGCGGCGGTGCTGCTGCACCTGCGCGACGAAACCGGGATGCAGCCGCACATCTACTTCGCCTGGACCGAAGGGAATCCGTTCAAGTTCCTCGTCCGGTACCTGTTCTTCGGCGACGGGGACGTGCCGCCGGTGACCCGGGAGGTGCTGCGCCGCGCGGAACCGGACCCGCACCTGCGGCCGCTGGTGCACGTCGGCTAGCGGGGCTTTCGTCGCGATTCGCGAGCGGGCCTCCCGCCAAGCGGGTGCTGACCCGCGGCGAAGACCGGGCACCGCTGCCGGTGGACCGGACGCTCACGGCAGCAGCTCTGCCTCCCGTCGTCGGCCGAGGTGGTTGAACAGCAGGTTCAGCACGAACACCAGCACCGCGGCGACCGTGATCGGGCTGCCGCAGATCGTCCGCAGCCAGGCCGGGAAGTGCTGGAAGAACACCGAGTTGCCGAACCGGTCCAGTCCGAACGCGGGCAGCAGTCCGACGCCGATCGCGACGGACGCGACGAACCCGTTGTGGTTGCCGGAGAACTCGACCTTCTTCAGCGTCTGCACGCCGACCACCGCGACCATCGCGAACATCACCACCGCGACGCCGCCGACCACCGGTTCCGGGATCGCCGCGATGAACGCGCCGATCTTCGGCACCAGCCCCATCACCACCAGCATCCCGCCGGTCGCCGCGACCACCCAGCGGCTGCGTACGCCGGTCATCTGCACCAGCCCGACGTTCTGTGCGAACGCGGTGTCCGGGAACGAGTTCATGAACCCGCCGAAGATCGCCGACAGCCCGTCGGTGGCCAGGCCGCGGGAGAGGTCGGCCGGGGTGACCGGACGTCCGGTGATCTCGCCGACCGCCACCAGATCGGCGGTGGTTTCGGTGAACGACACCAGCATCACCACGCACATCGACACCACCGCGGCGACCGGGAAGGTCGGCGCGCCGAAATGGAACGGCGAGCCCAGACCGAACCAGCTCGCGTCCGCGACGCCGCCGAAATGCGCGCGGCCCAGCGGGACCGCGGCGAGGACGCCGACCGCCAGCGCGACCAGCGGCCCGATCTGGCCGAGGAACCCGCGCAGCACCCGGGTGAACAGCACGACCAGCGCGATGACGCCGAAGGCCAGCCCGAGGTTCGCCGGATCGCCGTAGGACGGGTCGCCGGTGTCGTGGCCGCCGATCATCGCGGTGCCCGGGCCAAGCAGTGAAATGCCGATGACCAGCAGCAACGTTCCGGACACCAGCGGCGGGAAGAACCGGATCAACGCCGCGAACGGGCGGGCGATCAGCAGCCCGAAGACGCCGGACGCGATCATCGCGCCGTACACCGCGGTGAGACCGTACTGGCCGGCGATCAGGACCATCGGGTTGACCACGGTGAACGTCGCGCCGGCGACGACCGGCAGCCGCACACCGAAGAGTTTGCCGATGCCGATCGACTGGACCAACGTGGCCAGCCCGGCGACGAACAGGTCGGCGTTCACCAGCAGCGCGACCGACGCGGCGTCCAGGTGCAGCGCGCTGCCGACGACCAGCGGGACGGCGATGCAGCCGGTGTACATGATCGCCATGTGCTGCAGGCCGAGCAGGAGCAGGCGGCCGGCGGGCAGGCCCCGGTCGACCGGGTGGACGGTGTTCGGCATGGGCGGCTCCTTCGGCTCGACGGCTGATTATGGCTGCGCATACCGCCGGTTTGTGTGTGACCATGCCAGACATGACTGCACGACCACCGTTCCGTGCCGATCATGTCGGGAGCTTGCTGCGGCCGGCCGTCCTCCGGGCCGCGCGACGCGACTATGCGGCAGGGGCGATTTCCCAGGAACAACTGCGCGCTGTCGAGGACGATGCGATCCGTGATGTGGTGAAGATGCAGAAGGCCGTGGGGCTGGCCTCGGCTACCGACGGGGAGTTCCGCCGGTCGTCGTGGCACATGGACTTCATCTACGCGCTGGGCGGGGTTTCGCGCAGCGACGAGCGGTTGCATGTGAAGTTCCACAACCTGGCCGGGGACCTGGAGTTCAGTCCTCCCGGGTTGCAGGTGGACGGCCGGATCCGGCTGGACGAGCCGATCTTCGCCGAGCATTTCGATTTTCTGAAGGCACATGTCGACCCGGGTATCACCGCCAAGCTGACTATTCCTTCGCCCAGCATGGTTTATTACCGGGGCGGGCGGGCCGCGGTGAGTACCGAGGTTTATCCGGACCTGGAGGAGTTCTTCGCCGATCTCAGCGCCGCTTATGCCGCGCAACTGGCGGCGATGGCTTCGCGGGGGTGCACCTACCTGCAGATGGACGATACGAGCCTGGCTTATTTGAACGACCCGGCGCAGCGGGAGATGGTGGCCCGGATGGGCGGGGATCCGGACACACTGCATCTGCGCAATATCGCGACGATGAATGCCGCGCTGGCCGGGAAGCCTTCGGACCTGACGGTGACGACGCATTTGTGCCGGGGGAACTTCCGGTCGTCCTGGGTCGCTTCCGGCGGATACGAGTTCGTCGCCGAGGCGTTGTTCGGGCAGCTGGCGGTGGACGGCTTCTTTCTGGAGTTCGACGACGAGCGCTCGGGCGGGTTCGAGCCGCTGCGCTTCGTGCCGCCGGGGAAGCGGGTGGTGCTGGGGCTGGTGACGACGAAGCGCCCCGAACTGGAGGACGCGGACGCGTTGGTGCGGCGGATCGAGGAAGCTTCCCGGTTTGTCGACGTGGACCAGTTGTGTTTGTCGCCGCAGTGCGGTTTTTCCTCGACCGAGGAGGGGAATGAGCTGACCGCGGACGAGGAGATGCGAAAGCTGGAGCTGGTGGTTTCCGTCGCGGAGCGGGTTTGGGGCCGCTGAATCGCCCCCGCCGCCCCGCGAAAACCGACGGCACCCGGCTCGGCTTCGGCTTGCGGTCCGTGAAGGGCCCCTTGAGGGAATCTAAGTCCGGCATGGGGCCCCTCACGGACTTCTCAGTCCGGCAGGGGGCGGTTGAGAGAATCCAAGTCCCTCAAGGGGTCCTTCACGGCAGTTGGTCCAGGTAGCGGGATAGCTGGGCCGAGCCGTTCAGCATCGCTTGTGCGCGGGCGGTGATTCGGGCGCGCCAGGTGCGCAGTGCGGATTCCAGCGGTGCGACGCCGCCCGCTTGCCGCACTTGGTCCACCACCGCGGAAATCCGGCTCAGCGGATAGCCGCCTCGGCGCAGTTGGTGCGCCAGCCGGGCATCCCGCACCGCGGCCGCCGGATATCTGCGGTGGCCGGCCCGGTCTCGTTCCGGACGCAGGATTCCGGCAGCTTCCCACTTCCGCAAGGTCGCCGGGTGCACGGACAGCTGGTGTGCCAGTTCGCCGATCGACGGCACCGTCCGGGGGACCGGTTCCTCGGCCAGGTTCTGCAGGGAGCGTTCGACTTCGCTCAGCGTGCGGCGGTCCCGCAGCAGTTCGACATGGCCCTCGTCGATCAGCTGGAACGCGGTGTCGGGTGCGCTCTCGTTGACGGCGCGAAGGATCGCCGCCGCACGGCCGTGGCCGAAGCCAGGGCGCAGGGTGAGAAAGGCGCGCAACGCTTGTGCGTGGCGCTCGGTGTAGGTGCGGTAGCCCTGCGGACCGCGTTCGGCGCGCGGGAGGATGCCGTCCTCTTCGTAGTTGCGCACGGCCTGCGTGGACAAGCCGTGCTCGCGGGCCAGGTCCTTCGGGCGCATGCTGACTCCGGTTTGAAGGTTTTTCATCATTTAACCAGGAAGTCTTCGCCCAAGTGCCAACAGAACGTTCAACGATACGGTCGAAGCAATGCAGAGCCTTGACGACTTTCTCTCCCGCCGTTGCCCGGACTTGCTCGGCCTCGGGGAGCCGACGCACTGGGCCGAGGCTTTCCCGTTGTTCCGGAACAAGGTCTTCCGGCACCTGGTCCAGCGGCACGGCTACCGCTCGATCGCGCTGGAGATCGATTGCCTCGCCGCGCGCCGCGTCGATCGGTACGTGACCACCGGCGAAGGAGACCTGGACCAGGTGATGGCCACCGGCTTCAGCCACGGGTTCGGCGCGTTCCCGGCGAACCGAGCGCTGGTCGAGTGGCTGCGCGAGTACAACACCGGCCGCGCCGACCAGGTGCGCTTCCACGGCTTCGACGGGCCGCTGGAAATGGCCAGCGCGCCGAGTCCGCGCGGAGTGCTCACCGAGTTGCACAACTTCCTCAGCGCACACCTCGACGACGTGCCTTCCGACGTCGCGACCATCGAACGGCTGGCCGGGGAGGACCGGCGATGGGAGGACGAGGCGGTGATGTGGGGCCGGGCCAAGTCGATCGGGGACAGTCCGGACGCGCGGGAGCTGCGGTTGATCGCGGACGACCTGTCCGGGAGCCTCGACCGCGCGAGGCCCGGGCTCCCGGACGGCGGCGACCTGCTCGCGCGGACCGCGGTCGGGTTGTGCCGGTACCACGCGTTGATGGCCGATCCTGCCCCTGACCGGATGAGCAGGCTCGGCGCGCAACGGGACGCGATGATGGCCGGCAACCTGCTCGCGTTGCCGCGGACGTTCGTCTCGGCGCACAACCAGCATCTGCAGCGCGCCGCGGCCGCGTTGATGGGTGCGCGGTGGTGGAACGCGGGTACCCAGGTCGCGGCCCGGATCGGCGAGCGCTATGTGTTCATCGCCACCGATTTCGGCTCCTCGGATGCGCTACCGGCGCCCGAGCCGGGCACCCTCCAGGCGTACCTCGCGGCGCACTTGCCGGACCGGGAGGTGGTCGAAACCGCCGGTATCGACACTGGGTTGCCGCCGCGCGCCGGGGACGGGCGGGGTTACGTCCCGTTCGACGCGGTGGCCGGGGCGGACGGGATCGCGTTCCTGCGCCGCGGCTGAACGGGAAGCTGCTGCTCGACGCTCTCGGCCGAGGTGTGCTCAGATGGGAGCAAAGGTCGGGAGGAGCGAGATGAGCACCGAGACCGTTCTCGTCGTCGGCGGCGGGCAGAGCGGCTTCCAGGCCGCGGCCTCCTTGCGGGACAAGGGGTTCGCCGGCCGCGTCGTCTTGGTCGGAGACGAGCCGGGGGTGCCCTACCAGCGGCCGCCGCTGTCGAAGGCGTACCTGGACGGCAGCGCGGGCGTCGAGCAGCTGGTCCTGCGGCCGGAGGACTACTTCGCCGAGAAGGACATCGAGCTGGTCCGCGGCCGGGTCGCCGCGATCGACCGGGCGGCGGCGAAGGTCCGGCTCGAGGACGGCACGGAGCTCGGCTACGACCATTTGGTGCTGGCCACCGGCGCGCGCAACCGCGCGTTGCCGGTGCCCGGCGCCGATCTCGAAGGCGTCCTGATGCTCCGGACGCGTGCGGACGCGGACCGGCTCCGGGCGTCGCTCGACGAGGCCGGGGAGATCGTGGTGATCGGCGGCGGGTTCATCGGACTGGAGTTCGCGGCGCACGCCGGGCGGCCGGTCACCGTCGTGGAGGCGCAGGATCGGCTGCTGGCGCGGGTCGCGTCACCGGAGATCTCCGACTTCTTCGCCGGACATCACCGGGCGGCCGGGCACACGCTGTTGCTGGGTGTCGGGGTGACCGCGCTGCACGGAGACGGCCGGGTGTCGGCGGTCGAGTTGTCGGACGGACGTCGGCTGCCCGCGGATCTCGTGGTGGTCGCGGTCGGCGTGCTGCCGGAGACAGCGCTGGCCGAGCAGGCTGGGCTAACCGTGCGCAACGGGATCGTCGTCGACGAGCACCTGCGCACCGAGGACCCGAAGATCTTCGCGATCGGCGACTGCGCGTGCTTCCCGTGCGTGCAGGCCGGTGCCGCGACCCGGCTGGAATCCGTGCAGAACGCCGTCGACCAGGCTCGATCGGTGGCGGCGGCGATCGCAGGAGAGCCCGCGCGCTACGACAGCCTGCCCTGGTTCTGGACCGACCAGACCGGCGCGAAGCTGCAGATCGCGGGCATTCTCGGGGCCGCGGACCGGACCGTGGTCACCGGCGACCGCGAGGGCGGCCGGTTCTCCGTGCTGTCCTTCCGCGACGACGTGCTGATCGCGGTCGAATCGGTGAACCGCGCGCCGGACCACATCGCCGCGCGCCGGCTGTTCGCCGCCGAACCGCAGCCGGGTTACGCGGACCTGGAAGCCAGCTCCTTCGACCTCAAGGCACACCTGAAGTCTCGTACCGCGGCTTGATCGGAGGCTTCGTCGCGTACCGGTCGCGGTCCTCGGCTGTAACGAGCCAACTTGCTCACTTACATGCTCACTTGAGATAGGGTGAGCATGTAAGTGAGCAAGTTGGGCAAGGCATGGGGGCGGGATTGCTGGACGACGAGCTGGCGGAGATCGTCGGAAACCTTCGCCGGCTGGGCGGGGACGATGCCGACGTCGAAGCCAAGCGTGCCGAGGACCGACTGCCCAAATCTGTGCGGGATACAGTCTCCGCGTTCGCCAATACGCATGGCGGCGTGCTGGTTCTTGGGCTGGACGAGGCCTCCGGATTCGAGGCAACCGGAGTGCGTGACCCGGCGAAGATGACTGCGGACCTGGCGTCCCTGTGTGCGGAGGAGATGGAGCCGCCCCTTCGGCCGCTGATCAGAGTGCACCGTTTCGAGGGAGTTGACCTCGTCGTCGCCGAGGTGCCTGTGCTTGACAGCCGGAGCCGTCCTTGTTTCGCCAAGCGGCTCGGGATGGCGCAAGGCAGCTTTGTCCGTGTCGGTGACGGAGACCGACGGCTCAGTGCTTACGAGGTTCACCTCATGACAGCTGGTCGTGGGCAGCCGCGAGATGACGAGGAACCTGTTCCCGGGGCGGGCATCGACGAACTGGACCCTGATCTTGTCTCGACATTCGTGGCGAGGCTCCGGCAACAGCGACCGTATGCATTCGCTGATCTTTCCAGGCTCGACGTTCTGCGCCGGATAAAGGTGCTAGCCGGTGATCAGGCGACCGTTGCTGGCCTGCTGGCACTCGGGCGCTACCCGCAGCATTTTTTCCCGCAGTTGATGGTCTCCTTCGTTCATTATCCGACGACGGAGGGTGCCGATGTCCGTACGGGTACCAGATTCCTGGACAATAAAGTACTCGAAGGATCGATTCCCGTCATGGTCCGGGACGTGCTCGCCGTACTCCGAGCGAACATGGCGCGACGTGCCACAGTGCGCGGCGCGGGGCGCATCGACAGCTGGGAGTACCCCGAAACCGCGCTTCGGGAGGCAGTGGTCAACGCGCTGGTGCACCGTGACTATTCGCCGGAGTCTCGTGGTGCTCAGGTTCAGCTCGAGATGTATCCCGATCGGCTCGTCGTGCGCAACCCCGGCGGTCTCTACGGTCCGGTCACCGAGGAAACGCTGGGCGAGGAAGGTGTTTCGTCGGCGCGGAACGCCACCCTGCTCAAGCTTCTCGAAGACGTCCCGCTGCCGGGCACGGCGCGCACTGTTTGCGAGAACCGCGGTTCTGGAATACGTACGATGATGACGGCACTGCGGGATGCCTCGCTGAGTCCGCCGCGATTCGTGGACAAGATCTCGCTCTTTCGAGTCGAGTTCCCGAACCACGCGCTGATCAGCGATGAAATTGTTGCGTGGATTCGCGGTCTCGGCGAATACGGGCTCACCGACAGTCAGTGTCTTGGCCTGGCCATGAGCAAAGCTGGCGACGTGCTGGACAACCAGTCCTACCGTGGTGCGACCGGGGTGGACTCGAGGCGCGCAACTGCCGAGCTTGGTGACCTGGTGGCGCGCGGTCTGCTGTGGCAGACCGGCGGTCGGCGGTGGGCGCGGTATGAACTCGCCGATTCGGCTCGCGCGGCGCGGCCGACCGGTCGCCGCGATCGGCGTCGCGAGGTGCTGGAAGCGCTAGGGGATGCCGAATTGACCCGTGCCGAACTTGCGGACCTGCTGGGCATGCCAGACAAGACCGTGTCTCGGTGGTTGCGTGTTCTGCGAGACGAGGGGTTGGTTGAGCTGATCGGCGAGTCTCCCCGCAGTCCCCGTGCCCGCTATCGGCGTACGAGCAAAGTCATGTTAGGTGAATGAACACTCCGCGTCGCCTACCTGGTCAACCAGAGGTTGACGCCGCCGATGTCGTCAACCTACAGTTGACGGCATGACCGACTCTGTGAAACTCGACGACCTCATCTCCGCCATCAAGGCGAACAACGAAAAGGACGCGCTCGCTCAGCTCACCGACGCCGTGTACGTCGGCCAGCACCTCGGCGAGGTGGCCGATCACCTGATCGGCCACTTCGTGGACCAGGCCCGCCGCAGCGGGGCCTCGTGGACCGACATCGGTGCGAGCATGGGCGTGTCGAAACAGGCTGCCCAGAAGAGATTCGTTCCGAAAATCGACCCTGGCGGGGATTCGGCCGGCGGAATCCAGCGCCTGTTCGGCCGTTACACCGACCGCGCCCGGCACGTGATCGTCGAGGCCCAGCAGGTGGCGATCGACCACCGAAGCCCCGGCATCGACACCGTCCACCTGCTGCTCGGGTTGCTGTCCGAACCCGCGGCGCTAGCGGCTGGCGCGATCATCGCGCAAGGAGTGTCGCTGGAAGCGGTCAAAACGGCGGCGGAAGCGAAGCTGCCCGAGCCGGTCGACTCGGCACCCGACCCGATGCCGTTCGCCGCGGCCGGCAAGAAAGCCCTGGAACTGACCTTGCGCGAGGGATTGCGGCTCGGCCACAACTACATCGGCACCGAACATCTGTTGCTGGGCTTGCTGGATCAGGGCGAGGGCGCGGGATACGAGGTGCTCACCGAACTGGGCGTCGGCAAGGACGCGGCCGAGGCGAAAATCAAGGAAGTCCTCGCCGAAATTCTCGCCGCGCGAGGGCAATGAAGGCGCTGGGCGTCCTGCTCGCCGTGCTGTTCGTGCTGACCCTTCTCTGACCAGAAGGGCTCTCCCCGGAAACCGGGAAGAGCCCTTCTGCGTACCGGAAACTCAGGCTTCGATCTCCGCCCGGCCGTCCGCTGCCCACAGCGTGTGGAACGAACCCGGCCGGTCCACCCGGCGATAGGTGTGCGCGCCGAAGAAGTCGCGCTGCCCCTGCACCAGTGCGGCCGGCAGCCGGTCCGCGCGCAGGCCGTCGTAATAGGCGAGCGCGGTCGAGAAGCCCGGCGTCGGAATGCCCAGCCGGACCGCCGTCGAGATCACCGAACGCCACGAATCCTGCGCGTCCTCCACAGCCTTGCGGAAGCCGCCCGAGGTGAGCAGCGTCGGGAGGCCGGGCTCCTCGGCGTAGGCGGAGGTGATGTCGTTGAGGAACTTCGCCCGGATGATGCAGCCGCCGCGCCAGATCGCGGCGACGCGGCCCAGATCGATGTCCCAGCCGTACTCGGAGGCACCGGCCTGGATCTGGTTGAAGCCCTGCGCGTACGCGACCACCTTCGACGCGTACAGCGCCTGCTCCACGTCGTCGGCGAAGGTCTCCAGGGCCGACCCGGTCAGCGGGGTGCGGGTCGGCCCGCCCAGCCCGCGCGCCGCCTCGCGCAGCGTCTTGGACCCGGACAGCGACCGCGCGAACACCGCTTCCGCGATGCCGCTGATCGGCACGCCCAGGTCGAGGCCGATCTGGACGGTCCAGCGGCCGGTGCCTTTCTGCTCCGCGGCGTCCTCGACGACGTCGACGAACGGCTTGCCGGACGCGGCGTCGACGTGCTTGAGCACCTGCGCGGTGATCTCGATGAGGTACGAGTCGAGCCGTCCGGTGTTCCAGGTGCCGAACACGTCGGCGATCTCGGCCGGCGAATAGCCCGCCGCGCCGCGCAGCAGGTCGAACGACTCGGCGATGAGCTGCATGTCGGCGTATTCGATGCCGTTGTGCACCATTTTCACGAAATGCCCGGCACCGTCCGCGCCGACGTGCGTGCAGCACGGTTCGCCGTCGACCTTCGCCGAGATGTCCTCGAACAGCGGGCCGAGCGACTCGTAGGACTCCTTCGAACCGCCGGGCATGATGCTCGGCCCGTGCAGCGCGCCCTCCTCGCCGCCGGAGACGCCGGTGCCCACGAAGTGCAGGCCGCGTTCGCGCAGCGCCTTCTCCCGCCGGCGGGTGTCCGCGAAGTGCGCGTTGCCCGCGTCCACGATCACGTCGCCCTGCTCCAGCAGCGGCGCGAACTCCTCGATGACCGCGTCCGTCGGTGCGCCCGCCTTCACCATGATCACGATCTGCCGAGGCCGCTCCAGCGCGTCGACGAACTCCTGCGCCGAATACGCCGGGATGAAATCGCCTTCGTCGCCGAACTGGTCGACGAGCGAGCGGGTCCGCTCCTCGGAGCGGTTGTGCAGGGCCACCGTGTGCCCGTGCCGGGCCAGGTTCCGCGCCAGATTGCGGCCCATGACCGCGAGGCCGGTAACCCCGATGCTCGCTTTCTTGCTCATCCGAACCCTTTCCGAAACCCTCTTCCGGGACAACCCGCTGCCGGGGTTCCGAGCCTAGTCATCATCGTGAGCGGCCACGCCGGGCAGAACCGGACTGGCCACTTACGAGAAGCAACGGATCGGCCCGCCGTTCCATGCCAGCATGTCGGTCAGCGCGGCGACCAGGTCGATCGGCTCGCCCTCCGCACCGCCGTCGAGCTCGGCGTACGCCCGGTGCAGGTTCCCGGCCAGCCGCTCCTGCTCGGTCAGCTCGGCGAACTCGCCGAGGTCGGTCGCTTTCGCCTGCTCCAGCGGCGTCCGGCCGGCCGCTTTGCCGTTCTCCGCGGCGCGCTGGACGAACTGCAGGTAGGAGTCCACTTTGTCCACCGTCTCGAGCCCGCACACCGGGCCGTGGCCGGGCAGGATGACCGCCGGGTCGAGCTCCCGGATCACGTCCAGTGCGCGCCGCCAGCCGGCCACCGAACCCATCAGCGCGAACGGGCTGCCGCCGTTGAACACCAGGTCGCCGGCATAGAGCAAGCGCTGTTCGGGCAGCCAGGCGAGCACGTCGTTGGTGGTGTGCGCGGCGGTGCCGGGGTGGATCAGGTCGATCCGGGTCTGCCCGGCGTAGACGGTGAGCCGGTCGTCGAAGACGACGTCGGGCACGCGCAGTTCGAGGGTGCCCCAGTCGTTGCCGGGGAAGACACCCTCGTACCGCTGGATGCCCTCGGCCAGCAGCGTCTCGCGGGTCTTGCGGTGGCCGATCACGGTGGCCCCGCCGACCAGGTAGTTGCCGTTGGTGTGGTCGCTGTGGTGGTGGGTGTTGACGAGGGTGGTCACCGGGCCGACGGTGTCGCCAACTGCCGACAGCAGCGCGCGCGTGCGAGTCTCGGTCGCGCATGTGTCGATGAGCACAGCGTGCCCGTCGGCGTCCACGATGCCGCAGTTGTTGATGAACCAGGACCCGTCCGGCTGGACGTAGCCGTATGCGCCGTCTGCCAGCGGTTTGACGCTGGCCGCGCTGGGGGAGCGATCGATCACGACGCCACTATGCCGGGTGGAACCCCAGGTCGGGCCGGTCTCCGGCGAGCTTTGCCCGTAAGTCCCCGATTGATCCGAATGGAGCAGTCGCCGATGCCGGAGCGTTTCGGAACGGTTGCTCCGGGCGAGTGACATGCGGGGTGACTGGCGTTCTGGTGCATTTCCTGAAACGCTGCGGGGTGTCATCATCGAACCCCGTTGGGTCGCCGGCGCGCAGCCGGCACGGCCTGGGTGGTTCGGAGTTCGCGGTCCGGCGGAGAGCCCGCCGGCAGTAGTGGGTCGGGAGAGCAAGGGGAGATGGCGAGCACCGTCACCTCGCGCCGCAAGCAGCTCGGGAACGAGCTCCGGCACGCTCGCAACGCCGCGAAGATGACTCAGCAGCAAGTCGCCGAGGTTCTCGGCTGCACCCAGGGCAAGGTCAACAAGATCGAATCCGGTGCGGTGGGGGTCAAGCTCGGAGATGTGCGGACCATGCTGAACGCGTTCGGGATCAACGGCGAAGAAGCCGACACCTTGATGAACCTGGCCCGGGCGGCGGCAGGTCAGCGCGGCCACTGGTCGGGCTACCGGTCGGTGGTGCCGCACTGGTTCCGCACCTTCACCGACCTCGAACCGGCCGCCGCGGAGATCCTCACCTGGCACGGCGAGCGCATCCCCGGCCCGCTGCAGTCCGAGCACTACATGCTCAAGCAGTTCACCGAAGCGGGCGCCACCGACGTCACCTCCCTGGTCCGCAACCGGCTCGACCGCAAGGCGGTGTTCGACCAGCAGCAGCCGCCGTACTACCGGTTCATCATCAGCGAGGGCGCGCTGCGCCGCGCGCCCGGCGGGTCCGCCCCCGCGGTGATGCTGGACCAGGTGGAGCACCTGCTCGCGCTGGACCGCCATCCCCGGGTGTACGTGCACGTGCTGCCGTTCGGCGCGAAACTCGCCTCGGTGCCCAACGACTTCACCATCATGCGGTTTCCGGACCGCACCCGCGACTTCGTCTACATCGAGCACTCCGCGGGCGGGCTGTACCTGGACGACGTCAAGGACTTCAACATTTTCGTGGACTCCTGGGACCGCCTGCGCGGTGCGGCGCTGGAGCGCGGCGAGACCCGGCAGTTCCTCAAGGAACTGGCGGAAAGCTTCCGCGCGCAGATGAGCTGACCAGCGCTTCCAGCAACGGCACGGCCTCGTCGGCGGCGGGCAGCTGGTTGATTTCTCGCTGTACCCGGTGTGCGTGTTCCCGGTAGCTCGGGGTTTCGAGAATTTCTTCGGCAGCCCGGCGAATTTCGTCCGGGGTGGCGGTTTCCGGGTCGAGCGCGCGGCCGACGCCGAGTGCGGCGCAGCGGCGGGCGTTGCCGGGCTGGTCCGCGCCCATCGGGAAGAGCAGCGACGGCAGGCCGTGCGAGAGCGCGCCGAGCACACTGCCGGAGCCGGCGTGCGACACCATCAGGTCGAGGTGCGGCAGCAGTTCCGCTTGCGGGACAAAGCGTTCCACCCGGACGTGGGCCGGCTGCGGACCGAACTCGGCCGGGTCGATCTGGGTGCCGACGGTCGCGGTGACGTCGGCGCTGGTCAGCTGGCCGAGACCGGCGAGCGTGCGTTCGATCAGGTCGCCGGACTCCAGGTTGAAATTGGTGCCGAGGGTGAAGTAGAGATGTGGTTTCTCCTGCCGCGGCCTCGGCGCAACCGGATCTCCTTGCCGGAACGAGAAAGTGCCCGGCGGCAGCGGCGATCCCGGGTCGCGAAAGGACGGCGGGAACGGGGCCAGTACCTGGCCGTCGGTTTCCGGAACCGCCGGAAGCCCGTTGGCGGTGCGGGCCTCGGCGAGAGGTGCGGCGACAATTTCGCTGCGCAGCAACGTTCCGGCCGCAAGTACCAGAACGGTCGCGCAGGGCACCCGCGATTTCTCCGCGACGATCGCGCCCGCGAAATCCACCTCGTCGCGGACGATCAGGTCCGGCCGCCAGTCGCGGACGAGGTCGAGCAGCACCGGTACGCGTGCCCGGGTCGCCCGCCGGACGAACAGTTCGCTGATCTCCCAGTCGTCGCGCGCCGGATCGACCGGCGGCATCGGCTGGCGGGAGTCCTCGGTTTCCCGCGGTTCGCTGGTGGCGAAGGTGGCGAAACCGGCTTTGGCGAGCGAGGGCACGTGCGACCCGCCGCCGGCTACCGCTACGGTGTGGCCGCGTGCGATGAGCGCCCGGGCGACCGGTGCCATCGGATCGAAGTGGCCACGCCCGCCGACGAATGAGAAAAGGATGCGCATTCTCGGCAATCTAGCGTCGCGGCGCGGTCCGGTCGTAGAAATTTCTCGGGCATCGCGGACCTGTTCCGGGCGGGTCGGCGCGGATGGGCACACTGGGTACCCGGACGGAAGGGGAAGCTGATGACTCAGGCACCGGATCCCGAAGCTCCGGAGGGCGTCGACCTCGATCGGCCCAACGCGGCCCGGATCTACGACTGGTTCCTCGGCGGCACCGCGAACTGGGCGATCGACCGCGAGTTCGGCGAGCGAGCGGTCCAGACCTTCCCGATGATCAAGACGGTCGCCCGGGCCGGCCGTGAATTCCTCGGCCGCGGCGTCCGGTACATGGCGGAGCAGGGCATCGACCAGTTCCTGGACATCGGCTCCGGCGTGCCGACGGTCGGCAACGTGCACGAGATCGCGACGTCCGTCAACCCGAACGCGCGCTGCGTCTATGTCGACAACGAGCCGGTGGCCGTCGCGCACTCGCAGGTTCTGCTGGAACGAGACGGGGTCGCCGACCGGCACGCGGTCCTGCACGGAGACCTGCGCAACCCGGCCGACGTCTGGCCGCGCGCCCTCGACACCGGCGTGCTCGACCCGAAACGCCCGATCGGCCTGATCATGGTCGGAGTGCTGTACTTCATCGGCCGCGACGAACCGGCGCTGGAGATCGTGCGGAAGTACCTGTCGCTGCTGCCGGCCGGCTCGTATTTCCTGTCGTCGCACCTGACGAACGACGGCGTGCAGGCCGCCGACGACGACCGCCGGGAGGCGATCCACCAGCAGTACCAGCAGTCGAGCACGCCGTTCCACTATCGGTCGCGCGCGGAGTTCGCCGAGTTCTTCGCCGGGCTGGAGCTGGTGGAACCGGGCATCGCCTGGGTGGCGGATTGGCACCGCGAGGCCGGCGAATCGGCGGCGGCCGACCGGATGGCGGACGACCCGTCGTTCAGCGGCGGGATCTGCGCACTGGGCCGCAAGCCCTGATCTCAGTCGGCTTCCCGCCGGTGGTCATCCGTCGAGCTGCGGCTGAAAGATCGCCCTGGGAAGGAGCCGCTCGTCGGTCGAGCTGACGGCGGAAGATCGCCCGGGAAAGGAGCCGCTCTTCGCGGGCGTCTGGTGCACGGACCGGCTGCGCTGGCCGGGGTGTCGGGGAGCCGTCGTATTTCGCCCGCACGGGCCGCCTCGCCGGGCGTGGTCGATTTCGCGTACACGGGCCGCCTGTCCTGGCTCACCTGTCCGCGGTCGAATTTCACACGCGCGGGCCGCGCAACAGAACCCTTGCGTGCACTCCTTCCGCGAAATTCCGGGTCACCGGAACGGCAGACCTGGCTTGTCCGCCGAGTTGGCAAAGGGCCCCTGCCGCCCCAATGCCACATTGGCTGCGTCAGATGCACCCAATGCCACATTGGCTGCGTCAGATGCACCCAATGTGGCATTGGGGCAGGGAAGCTCAGTCCCGCAAGGGCCCGTCACGGACAACCGGCCACCGAATCCTGGCGTTTCGGTTGGCGTGCCAGCCAGGTGTGCCGCTGTCGCCGTTCACGCAGTCACGATTGTTCCGGAATGGCCGCTGGTCTGATCTGACTAAAGAGGTCTAGCTCGCTGTATGGTCTAGACCTCATTCGGCTACCTGCCGCACCCCAGGCCGGCGCTCGTCCCGGACCTGGCGCGCAGGCATCGTCGGAAGCAGAATTCCCTTGCCCTGGACGCAAAAACGCTCCCCGGTGCAGTGTTCCAGGGAGCGTGAATGTTCCGGATCGCGGTCGGTCAGCCGAGTCCGTGCAGCAGCGGTACTCGTGTCTCGTTCCGGTGCGTCGCGTGGCCGGCGTCCGCGTGCCGCGGGGCCGGTACTTCGATTTCGGTGTCCACGACCATCGGGGTGCGCAGCGGGGCCTGGATCAGACTGAAGCCGAACCGGCTGCGCAATTCGTGATTGATCCCACGTCGGCCGTGAGTGTGTTCGTCCTCACGGCGGAAAAGCGTGGTGAGCCGTACGGCCATGGGATCACACCCCCAGTTCGGATGACGGTGACCGGTGCGGGTCGGCACCGGCCGGATCGAGGCAGGCGTCCGGCAGGAGTGCGCCGGACGGCGAGGGAATCGCTTCGTTGCGGTGTCCTCGCAGGGTTGCAGCAACACCTGGACCAGCGCCGAACCTGGCGAGCGGTGCGGATGGGCCCTGGGCCGGGCCGAACTGGTCGGCACGCATCCGCACTCCTCCCCGTGTTCTCGCGGCTGTTCCGCCGCCCGGGCCGGGGGCCCGGGCCGGTGCTGCCGGTGTTGGTCCGAATGGCGTAAGCCATCCACCCACCACTGACGCCCCGATCGCTGCGATTAATCCTACTCCTGGAATAATCTTCATGTCGAGATCGGGTCGAGTTGATCACCCGCTTGGCCCTGCGGTTTGCTCCGTGGTGACGCAAAGAAGCCGGGGACGGGCAGCTGGCCGCCCGCCCTGCACAAGGCTCGGAGGTGGACGACCCATGACGGATTATCCGTCGCCCCAGGATTACGACCCGGACACGGCCGAGTCGCTGTTTCCGGCCGCAACCTGGGCGAAGTCGTTCGCGAGCGAGCCCAATGGCGGCAACTGCGTCGAGGTCAACCTCTCCCGCCCCGGCCTGATCGGCGTGCGCGACACGAAGCTCTCCGCGAGTCCGGTGCTGGTCTTCGACCGGGGCGAATGGGACGCCTTCCTCGTCGCGGTCAAGGCGGGCCAGTTCGACCTGCCGCCGCGCGAGTAGTCCAGCACGCGCTCCGCACCGCAGTGAGGGGATTTCGGCCGCATCACTCGATCGAGTGGCGCTGGCGCGGGGCGTCGTGACCGTACGTACTGAGAGTGGGTCCGGAATGCGGGCTTGCGCCACTCCGGTGATCTTGTCCTAGGGGACTGAACTTGCCCCGGGCGCTGACAAACCCGGCCCGGTCACCCGGGGCTAGCCGCCCCAATGCTCGCGCAAGCCAGACCCGGCACCCCGGGCAAGCCCGGCCCCGGCGCTCCGGTCAAGACCGGGCCGCACCCCGGCTCAGCGCCTCGAGTCCCGCGACTCACCGGCCGGATCAGCCGGCCAGGAACTCCCGCAGATGCGCGACGACCCGCGCCGGCTGTTCCTCGGGCAGGAAGTGCCCGCATTCGTCCAGTCCGACCCCGGTGACGTCGTCCGCGTAATCGCGCCAGATCTCCAGCGTCGGCAGGCTGCCCAGCAGTCCGGCTTTGCCCCACATCGCGAGCACCGGCTGCGTCAGCCGTTTGCCGGCGGCGTAGTCGGCGTCGTCCAGCTCGGCGTCGTCCGGGAAAGAGGCGCGGTAATCGTCGAAACCGGCGCGCAAGGCGCCGGGCGCTTCGAAAGCACGGACGTACTCGGCGACATCGTCGGCGGCCAAGCCGTGCCGCTGGAACGTCCAGCGCTCGAAGAAATACCCGAGGTAACCGGCGACATCGCGTCCGGCGAGCAGCTCCGGCAGGTCGGGCTGCAGGTGGAAAAGCCAGTGCCAGTAGGCCTTTCCGAGATCTCGGTCGAGCCGTAGCCACATTTCCCGGGTGGGCGCGATGTCCAGGACGGCCAGCCGTTCCACCTGGTCTGGCCGGTCGAGTGCCCATCGGTGCGCGACGCGCCCGCCGCGGTCGTGTCCGGCGACCGCGACCCGGTCGAACCCGAGCTGTTCGGCGAGCTTCGCGAGATCGGCGGCCATCGTGCGTTTGTCGTAGCCGGTCCGCGGCTTGTCGGTGCGGCCGTATCCGCGCAGGTCGGGCGCGATGACGGTGTGCGTCTCGGCGAGCGGTCCGGCGACGCGGCGCCAGCAGTGCGACGTCTGCGGCCAGCCGTGCAGGAGGAACAGCGGCGGGCCGTCGCCGCCGCGGAGGTAGTGCATCCGGAGCGTGCCGACCTGGGCGGTATGGGGAGTTGGGGCGCGGTGAAGCCCCTCCGGTGCGGGTTGCGAAGCGGAAGAATGCTGCTCTAACCGGCTCATGGGGTTAGACGGTAGCGGCCGGTATAACCGGCTTCAAGGGTTAGAATGGCAGGATGGATTGGGTGTTCGATGCCGGACGGCCGTGCCTGCACCTGGTGAACACGCTCCGCTCGCGTCATCTGCCGGTCGGCATGGAGCTGCTCACCAGCCCGGACGCGCTGGCGGAGTGGCTGGATCTGGCCGGTTTCGGCCTGCTGCCGGTGACCGCGGGCGAGCTGGCGACGGCTCGATCGCTCCGGGAAGCGGTGAACCGGTTGCTGACTGGCGAGCCGCTGGCCGACGACGTCCGCCTGGTCAACGAAGCGCTCGCGGCCGTTCCGGCACCGCCTCGCCTGGCCATGGAAAATGGTGCGCTCCGCCGGGAGGTCCCCAAGTTTACGGTGGCGGCGGCGTTAGCGGTGCTGGCCGCGGACGCGGTCGACCTCGGCACCGGCGCGGAAGAAGTCCGGATTTGCGCCGCGGACGACTGCGGGCTGCGTTTTGTCGACACGTCGCCTCGGCGGACTAGGCAGTGGTGTTCGATGGCCCGCTGCGGGAATCGCGCCAAGGCCCGCGCGCACTACGAACGTACGAAAAACCGATAAGCCCAGGGATGTCCGCGCAGCCACACGTTGAGCTTGCCGATCCCTCTCATGTGGACAGTGCGCGCCGAAGGCGGCAGCACTGCGCCGAGCGCTCGGGTGGCTCGGCGGAACCGCGCGAACTTGCGCGCGTCCGCTTCCGTCCACTGCAGACCGAGTCGATCACGCAGTTCGACTGGCAAGGTCGCGCGGATCAAGAACATCTGCGCGTTTGAATGTCCTTTTTGGAGCCATGCCCACCAGCCCGCGGGCAGCCAGTCGAACGGCTTGCGCACCGTGTCGATCGTCTCGAAGAGGGCGCTGATCGTCTCGTTAGGACCGAACCCGGCGACCATCTCCCGGTAGTACCGCTCGAAGTCCGGCCAGGTTGGCGGCAGGTCGCGCTCCCGCAACCCGAGGATCCGGCCGATGCCGCACATCTGCGCGTAGTACTCGTCAAGCTCCGAAGCGGACAACGGGCGGCCGAAGAACCGTTGCGCGTCAACGGGAGCCATCACCAGTGATGCGTGCACCCAGGCATAGGCGCGCGGGTCGAGCGCGCTGTAGCGGCGCCCGTTGGCGATACCGGTGAACTCGCGATGCAGCTTGCGCAGCCGTTCGGCTTCGGTCTGCGCGCCTTTCGTCCCACCGTAAACGTAGATGGCCAGCGAGGCGCCGGTGCGCATCAGCCTGGTCCACGGATCTTCCTGGTAGTCCGAATGATCGCGGACCCCGGCCGCCACCACCGGGTGCGCGACCTGCAGCACGAGTACCTGCCCGGCGAGCAGCAACGCGCGGAAATCGCCGAAGAAGCGCCAGGCCGCGGTACCGCGGACGATCGGCGGCGCCACGTCAGCCCCGCGCGCCGTGCAGCAGCATCATCAACGGCTCGGCGGCCGGAACGTCCGCGCCGGTGGCGAGGCGGCGCAGCTGTAGTCCGGCGATCAACGCGACCACCGGACCGGCCGCCCGTCGCGGATCCGGCAGGCCGAGCGCGGTGAGAATGGTGACCGCCAATTCGTCATACGCCGCAAAGCATTTCGCGGACGCCTCATGCAGTCCGGGGTCCCGTGCGGACTGCAGGTATAGCTCGTGCGGTGCGAGTTCGTCGGTGCCGAATGGCAGCTGCTTGATCACGTGCTCGACCACGGTCGCGGCCTGTTCGAGGCTGAGCCCTTGCGTCCGGTGCGCTTCGACGATCGCCGCCAGCTTCGTCGTTTCCTCTTCGGCGAACAGCAGCATCGCCTCGCGGAGCAGCTCGGTCTGGCTGGGGAAGTGGTAGGTGAGCGTGCCGAGGGAAACCCCGGCCGCGGCCACGATCCGCCGGTTGGTGAGGCCGCCCACGCCCTGCTCGCCGACCACCTTGAGGGTGGCGCGCAGGATCGCGTCGCGCGTGCTCAGTACGCCGGGCTGGGCCGCCGATCCGGCCATCGCAGCACCTCTTCCAGTTGCGCGGCAACGGAAATCAGCCGCTCCTCGGAATGCGATGGGCCGAGCAGCTGGGCGCCGAGCGGCAACCCGTCCGCGGTCAGGCCGGCAGGCACGTTCACCCCGGGCCAGCCCAGCACGTTCCACGGCCAAGCGTACGGGCAAGCGGCGATCATCGACTGGTCGGTCTGCCAGCCGGACAACCCGTCGAAGCTGCCGATGGCGGGCGGCGGCGTCGCGGTGGTCGGGGTCAGCAGCAGGTCGACGTCGCCGAACACCGCGCCGATCCGGCGGCGCAGCACCGGTTCGGCCGCACGAGCGAGCTTGAGCGCCGGTCCGGCGAGCAGCCCGCCCTGCTGCGCGTTGCTGCGGGTGCGCGGGTCCAGCGCGGACGGCTCGGGAACGCGCCGCGCCCAGTCGCGCACGCCGGTGAGCGACCGGGGCAGGAAGGTGAGGCCGATCAAGCCGTAACCGGGTTCGATCGGCACGATCTCGTGCCCGAGCCCGGCCAGCGTTTCGGCGGTCTGCCGCACCGCGCTTTCGACGATCGGGTCCAGCTTGGTTTTGGTGGCGGTGAAGGGAATCCGGGTGGACAGCCCGATCCGCAGCCGCCCGGGCTCGCGGCTGGCGGCGGTCTGGAACACCCTGCCGGTGCCCGCGACGACGTCGAGCAGTGCGGCCGCGTCGGCGACCGTCCGGGCGAGCGGGCCGAGCACGGTGAGACCGTGGAACAGTTCGCCGCCGGTGGGTATCCGGCCGCGCTGGGTCTTGATGCCGACGAGACCGGTCCACGCCGCCGGGATGCGCACCGAACCGGCGCCGTCCGAGCCGAGCGCCGCGGCCACCACTCCGGCCGCCACCGCCGCAGCCGAACCTCCCGAAGACCCGCCGGGCGTGTGGGCCGGCTGCCACGGATTGCGCGTCGCGCCGAACGCGGTGCCTTCGGTGAACGGCCACTGGCCCAGCTCAGGGGTGTTGGTCTTGCCGATGATCACCGCGCCGGCCCGCTTGAGCTTGGTCACCGCGGGCGCGTCGGCGGTCGCGGCCGGGAACTCGCCCGGGCAGCCGAACGCGGTGGGCAGCCCGGCCAGGTCCACGTCGTCCTTGATCGCCACCGGCACGCCCAGCAGCGGGGCTCGATCGCCGTCGGCCCGCCTTCGGTCCGCCTCCGCTGCCTCCGCGAGCGCGGCTTCGTCGCGCAGCACCCGGAACGCGTTGAGCAGCGGCTGGCTCGCGTGGGCGCGCTTCAGCGCCTGTTCGGCGAGCTGCACCGCCGTGACCTCGCCCGCGTCGAGCGCGGCCGCCTGGTCGGCAAGAGTGGTGAACTCCGTCAGCGCGGAAGACATCGGCGGCTCCGATTCTCTCGTTCGTTCGAACGAACGTAGCACAGCGGAGAGCCTCCCGGTTACCTTGAGAACGTTCTGGCCCGGCCACCGCACGGAGGATCGATGACGTTCGACTTCGCCCGGTTTCCCGCTCTCGACGGCTTTCCGCGGGCCGGACTGCACCACGGACCGACCCCGTTGGTCCCGGCCCCCCGGCTCGGCGAAGCGCTCGGCATCCCCCGGCTGCTGCTGAAGCGCGACGACGTCCATCCGCTCGGCGTCGGCGGCAACAAGCTGCGCAAACTCGATTTCCACCTCGGTGCGGCGCTGGCCGAGGGGGTGGACACGGTGATCACCTTCGGTGCCCTGCAGACCAACCACGGCCGGCAGACCGCCGCCGCGTGCGCGCGGCTCGGACTCCGCTGCGAACTGGTGCTGACCGCGGCGGTGCCGCGCTCGGGCGAGGCGTACGAACGCTCCGGAAACATCCCGCTCGACCTGCTTTTCGGTGCTGGCGTACACATCTGCGCGACTGCCGAGGATGCGGTGGCGAAGCACGAAGAACTGGTGGCGGACGCGGCTGCGGATGGCCGCGAAGTCCGGTCCATCCCCGTCGGTGGGTCCGACCCGCTGGGCGTGCTCGGCTATGTGGACGCCACCCGCGAACTCGCACTCCAGCTGGCTGAGCTGGGGGTGGAGCAGGCCAGGATCGTCGGCCCGCACGCCAGCGGCGCGACTGCCGCCGGGCTGGCACTGGGGACCGCCTCGCTGGGCTCCCTGGACCTGGACATCGCCTGCGTCAGCCACCCGCTCGACGAAGCGACGGCCAACTTGGCGTCGCTGGTCGGCGGTGCCGCGCAGTTGCTGGGGCTCGACCTGCCGAAGCTCGACCATGTGTGGATGAACGACACGACCATCGGCGAGGGCTACGGCATCCCCGCGTCGGGAACCTGGGCCGCGTTGCGGCTGTTCGGCGAGACCGAGGGAGTCGTGCTGGACCCGGTCTACACCGGCAAAGCCGCGGCTGCCCTGGTGGAATGGGCGGCCGCCGGACGGTATTCCCGCGACGAGACCGTGGTGTTCGTGCACACCGGAGGCCTCCCCGGGCTGTTCGGCTACGCGCCGGAGTTCATGGCCGCGGTGCGGAAGTGACGAGCACGGCCGCGCGCGCGGTCTCCGTCCGCACCGCGACCCGGAGGAGGACGAACAGCAGCGCGACGTTCGCGACCAGCGTCAGCCGCTGAGTGAGTCCGACCGGCAGCACCTCGGTGAGGGGGTGGAACAGCGGGATGCCGGCTTCGTCGAGACGGACGAACAGGAAGCTCAGCCCGAACAGCACGACCGCGCCGAGACCGAAGCGCAGCCAGCGGACCAGGAACACGCGCTCTGCCGTGCCGCGCAACGGTTCCAGCATGGTGATCGCGGCACCGGGCAGGCTCGCGAACGCGATCAGGCAGGAGTACAAGTGGATCTCGCCGCTGACCGGATCCGGGCTTTGCGGATAACTGGCCGGGAAAACCGCCGCGGTGGCGAGGCCGAGCGCCCACAGGATGAGCAACGCCTTGGTGCTGAACGTCATCGAGACCCCGCCGGCGACGAGCGCGCCCAGGACGGCGAGCGACCCGATCGCGACCGAGAGCACGCTGGCCCCGAGCATTCCCTGGCCGCGATCGGTGATCGTGTAGCTGGAAAGGGTGTCGTGGATCGGATCGTGCGAGCTGACCAGGTGCAGCACCACGATCGTGAACAGCCCCCAGGCGATCGCGGCGAGCGCGGTCAGACGCCACACCTGGACGCCTCGTGAGTTCCCCATGGTCCCAAGACTGTCGGGTTCCGGCGGTTTCGTGATCAGGGAAATCCCCTGATTAACCCCTTAGTGCAGATCTCACCGGGTGCTCTCGCGATGCCTGGGAGGCCCGTTTGCCGGTCTGTCCGTGAAGGGCCCCTTGCGAGAATCCAAGTCCGTGAAGGGGTCCTTCACGGACAGACCCGCGGACCGCTCGGCGCGCACCGCCTGATTAACCCCCTTAGCCGGGCTTGGCTCGCCTCAGCCGGCGAAATCCGCGAGGACGAGCACCTGATCGTCGTGCCGCTTCGCCCGCGGCCACCGCACCGCGTGCGGATCCTCGTGCTCCGCCGCGCGGACCGCATCGAGCACCGCGTCCGGACCCTCGGTTTTGGCCAGCCGCAACACTTCTGGCCATCCGAAGAGGTGATATTCGTCGACCCCGATGGCGACCCCGTCGGTCGCGATGAGGACCGCGTCGACGTCCTCGCGCGGCCAGCTCCGCCGCACGGCTTTGTGCGCCGCCGCCGGATCGGCCTCGGCGACCCAGAAGCCGTCCTCGGCATTGCGCCGGCGCCGGACGTCCGCGCCGGTCTGCAGGAAGCCGCCGTCGCGCAGGGACATCAGCCGGTCGTCGGAGACGACGTCGGTGCCGAACCGTCCGAACGCGACAACCGGGCTGTCGGCGAGCACCAGTGCCTCCACTTCGGACTCGTCCCAGCGCACCACGGAAACCGTGCTGGATGGCGAATTGCCGGGCTCGAGCCGGTGCTCGCGCGCGACCGCGCTGATTGCGCCCGCCAGCGCTTCGCCGAGATCTTCCCGGGGCCGCTCGTGCAACTCGCCGGCGAGCTGATCGACGAGCAACCCGGCGTACCAGCCGCCTGGTGGCAGATCCGGGCTCGGCGAGGTGGCTCCGTCCAGGACGAGCACCGCGTGATCCAACAGGGCGACATGGTCTTCGGTCGGCCGGGGCCGGCCGTCAGAACCGACTCCGGCCCGCTCGGCGGTCGAGATCTCGGGCACGCCGTCGACTGTAACCCGGGAGCCGGGCCGCGGTAGCTGGTCGGGCGGAGGCGGTGTGGCGAGGGCGACGGGCTCCCCTCGGCTGAAGAGGCATTCGTTGTCAACTTCAGTTGACATTGGCGGGGTGTCAACCTAGATTGACATCATGACCGAAGCGACAGACCTGGCCGCCCGGGCGGGCGACCGAGACCCCCGCGTGGGTCTTCGCGCCGTGGCCGCGCTGCGGCGGCTTTTGGAACAACTCGAGGCCGTGCAGGTGCGCAGCGCCCGCCTGCACGGCTGGTCCTGGCAGGACATCGCGGCCGAGCTCGGAGTCAGCCGGCAGGCCGTCCACAAGAAATACGGGAGGCACTGAATGTTCGAGAAGTTCACCCGCGACGCCCGGATGGCCGTGGTCGAAGCGCAGGAAGCGGCCCGCGAATCCGGTGCGGCCGAGATCTCCGCGCAGGCGGTGTTCGCCGGTCTCGCCCGGATCCAGGACGGTGCCGCGGTGCGCGTGCTGGCGGAACTCGGCATCTCCCGCGACGAGGTGTTCGCCGAGCTCGCGCGGGTCCGGCGGCGGGGCGGGATCAGCGACCTGGACGCCGCCGCGCTGACCGAGTTCGGGATCGACGTCGACCAGATCGTCGCGCGGATCGAGGAATCGCACGGGCCGGGCGCGCTGGCCAGATCCGGTGTGCGAGCGAAGCGCAACCACCTGCCGTTCACGCCGGACGCCAAGCTCGCGCTCCAGATGAGCCTGCGGGAAGCGCAAGAACTCGGCGACAAGGAGCTCGGCCAGGAACACCTCCTGCTCGCCCTGGTCAAACAGCGCGGCCCAGTCGCCGACTTCCTTGCCGCGCGCGGCGTCGACTACCCGGCGGTCCGTCAGGCCGTCGGAAGGCGCTGATGCTGCTCCTTTTCGCGCGTCCAGGTCGCCAGCGGGAGGAGCGCCTGGGTCAGCGGCCCGATGCTGAGCGCGTACAACACCGTCCCGGCGCCGGCTGTCCCGCCGAGCAGCCAGCCGCAGGCGAGCACGAGCACTTCGATGCCGGTCCGGACCAGGCGGACCGACCAGCCGGTACGTGCGTGCAATCCGGTCATCAGCCCGTCGCGTGGTCCGGGGCCGAGGCGGGTGCCCACGTAGACCGCGGTCGCGACGGCGTTCGCCACGATGCCGCCGACCATCGTCAAGATCTGCCAGATCAACACTGACTGGTCCGGGAGCACCGCGCGCACCGCGTCAACCGTCACGGCGATCACCACGACGTTCGCGACGGTGCCGATGCCCGGCTTCTGCCGGAGCGGAATCCACAGCAGCAGCACGAACACCGAAGCGATCGCGGTGACCGTGCCGAAACTCAGGCCGGTGAGCTTCGTGAGACCTTCGTGCAGCACGTCCCACGGGTCGAGGCCCAGGTGAGCGCGGGTGAGCATGGCCATGCTGGCGCCGTAGAGGGTCAGTCCGGCGAACAACTGGACGCCTCGGCGTGCCGGGGCGCGGCGGAGGTTGAGGGGACTCAGGTCGATAGCTGCCACTTCTCCACTATTGGTGACAACTGGCCTGGCATACCAGAGCCAATACGCGATAATTGGCCTTATGGAACCCCTCGGCGGACGTATTTCCGGACGAAGATTGGCCATCCTGCTGGGGGAGTGGCGGCAGCGCGGTTCCCGGCAAGGGGCGGCCGACCTCGCCGCCGCCGTCGAGTTGCACGTGCTCGACGGGCAGCTGCCGGTCGGCACCCGGCTTCCGGCCGAGCGAGAACTCGCCGATGCGCTCGGGGTCAGCCGCACCCTCATCGGCGCCGCGCTCGACCGGTTGCGCGCGGACGGGCTCATCGCCAGCCGGCGCGGGGCCGGGTCGTGGGTGGCCGGCGCGGGGCACCGCGACGAGGCCGAGGCGACCCGCGACGATCTGCTCGACCTGGCCCGGGCCGCCCCGCCCGCGGTGCCTGGGCTGCTGGCCGCCTTCGACACCGCGCGGCGGGACCTGGTCGAATACGTCAGCGGCAACGGCTACCTCACCGGCGGCCTCCCGCGGCTGCGCGAGCGGATCGCCGAGCGCTACACCGCGCGCGGCCTGCCGACCACGCCGGACCAGGTGCTGGTGACGTCCGGCGCGTACTCCGCGTTCGTGCTGTGCCTGCGAATGCTGGCTGGGCCTGGCGACCGGGTTCTGCTCGAACAGCCGACGTATCCGAACGCCATCGATGCCGTCCGCGCCACCCACGCGCTGCCGGTGCCGGTGGCGCTCGACCCGGTGCACGGCTGGGATCTGCCCGGCATCGAAGCCGCCCTGCGCCAAGCCGCGCCGCGATTCGGCTACCTGGTGGTGGACTTCCAGAACCCGACCGGTCTGCGTCTGGACGCGGAAGGCCGCGAACGGCTCGGCAGCCTGCTCGCCCGCACCCGGACGCCGGTCGTGGTCGACGAATCGCTGGTCGAATTGGACTACGAGGGCGACCCGCTGGACGGCCCGCCGCCGCTGGCCGCGTTCGGCGGGGACATGGTGCTCAGCGTCGGGTCGGCGGCGAAATCGCAGTGGGGCGGGCTGCGGCTGGGCTGGATCCGGGCGTCGACGGACCTGCTGGACCGGCTGCAGTCGTCCCGGTTCGCGGTGGACCTCGGCGCGCCGGTGTTCGACCAGCTGGTGCTGGCTGAGCTGCTGGAGCCGGAGGGGTACCAGGTGCTGGCCCGGCGACGCGAGGAATTCCGGGAGCAGCGGGACACCGTGCTGGCGGCGCTGCGCACCTACTGTCCGGAGTGGACGTTCGAGGTGCCGGCCGGAGGGCTTTCGGTCTGGTGCCGGCTGCCGGAACCGATGAGCACGCGACTGGCCGTGTCGGCGGCGAACCACGGGGTACAGCTCGCCCCGGGCTCGCGCTTCGGCGTGCACGGCGGGCTCGAACGCTGGTTGCGGCTGCCGTTCGGATTGCCCTGGGAGCAACTGCCGGAAGCGGTCCGGCGGGTGAGCGTGGCGGCGGCTTCGGTGCGCGGCTGCGCGGACGTGCCCGCCGAGCGGATCCCGGTCACCTAAACGTCGAACAGCCGGTGCACCGGACGGCTCCGGCCACTCCAGGGAGGGTGGCGGTCACACGTCCGGCGCACCGGCTGTTCGTCCGAGGCGCTTCCCGGCACAGCCCCTCGAAGTGCCGGGAAGCGCCCTCGGTTCAGGCGGGCTTCGGTTGGCGCAGGCATTCGCTCGGCGCGGTGAGCGAAAGCCTCCGAAACTCGCCCGTGATGGGTCCCGGCGCCGCGGGGGCAGCGCGACGCCGGGACCAGGACCCGATCCGGCCAGGCGCGGTTGGCCGGTCGGGAAGCGTGGTCATGGTTCAGCCCCTGGGTAACGGAAAAACAGCGGAAGGGGCGAGCCCGGCGCAGCGAACAAGCGCGCGCGAATCAAGAAGTTGATCTTGAGATGGACGTGGCTCTCCCCGGAAGACCGGTCGAGCGGTCAGTCCGGGGAGGTAGTGGGCAGGGCAGCGTCCCGGCCCACGCCGGCGACCTCGCGGTCGCGGCTGACACCGATCAGCTTGAGCTGTGTGACGGTGTTGTCGTCGGCAGTGACGGCGAACGGCTGACGCAGTCCACCGGAACCGTCGTGCCCGGCCGAAGCCGTCGAAGCCGGCGCGACGGGCGCGGCCGGTGCGTCGGGCAGGCCGCCGCCACCGCCGCTGCTGCCGCCACCACCGGCCCGCGTGCGTTCCTCGACGGGCGCGGGACGGTCGGCGTGGTCGGTCTTGACCGGCGTTGGCTGGACGGCCTGGAGGTGCGGCGTGGCCACTCGCGTGACCGCGACGGGGCTGGCGATCTCGACGGCCGGCTGGGCCATCCGAATCGCGCTCGGCTTGGGCGCGACCGTCGCGGTGACGCTGCCGCTGGCGGATCCGCTGCCGGCGGCGACCGGCTCCAGCACGTCCTCGACCGGCGGCACGATCACGGTGGCGGGAGTCGTCTCGATCACAGTGTCGACCGAGGTGAGGGTGGTGTGCACGGTCGAGTCGACGGTGGCGTTGACGAGGCCGAGCAGACCGCCGAGGAGACCCGCCGGGCCGGTCTGGCTCGTCTGGCCGGCTTGGTGGCCACCGCCGAGGAGGCCACTGAGCGGGCCGGAGTTCTGGCTTTCCGGTTCCGGGGTGCTCGCGCCGGGTTCGCTCGGCGCGGCCGGCTGAGTCGCCGGTTCGGTGCCGGGCTTGGCGGTGCCGGTAGCGGGGTTCTTGTCGCCGGACGGCGCCGGCTCAGCGCCGGTCGTGCCTTGACCAGCGGAGGTTTCCGGCTGGGTGCCGGCTGTTGAGACTTGACCGGCAGTGGTTTCCGGCTGGGTGCCGGTTGCCGTGCCTTGACCGGCGGGGACGCCCGAATCGGAGCCAGCCGCCGAAGCCGTGCCACCCGAACCCGTCGAGTGCGATCCGTCGTGCTGGCCGGTATCCGCCGCGGCAGCCGGCCGGGTCGCGAAGCCGTGGCCCGAGTCGGCACCCCTCGCGCCCTTGCCCGGCACCGCGACGCGATACCGCTTCGCCGCGGCTTCCGTCCCGGGAACCGCCCAGGTGAGCGTCCCGGACGTAGCCGTTCCGGCGTGTTGCCGTGCGCCGTCGTCTTGCGTGGACACTGCGGGGCGGTCCGCCGATTCGTCGGTGGCGGCATTGGCCTGCGACAGCACCGCGCCGAGCAGCCATCCGGCCACCGCGAGCCCGCCGGCGACCGCGATCCGCGCGGCCGGCCGCGCGATCGGCGAGGCCCACGCCCGAGGCCGTCGGCCGGTCGTGCCCGCACGGAGAAGTCCCCCGGACAGCCCGGCCGCGAGCGGCGGCCGCTCAGCAGGACTCGCGGCTGCTCGCTCGGCCATTCCCAGCAGCGGCGAGCCAGGTCCGATGCCCGGGCGCGCCGCCGAGGTGCGTTCCGCGGAGCCGTCCGGCTGGGTGAGGTCGCGCGCGGTCGTCATGCCGATCACGCCACCACCACCGTCCGCGCCTGAAGCTCGTGCGGTCTGCCGCACGAGACTGATCTTGCTGGGGCTCTCTTCCGGCCAGGTCGCAGGTCCCCCGGGGCTGCCCTCTTTCTAGCACCGGACGCGAGTGTTTCATCTCTCTCGCGTCCGATCCACCCCGTACGGCGGAACGGCGATACCGGGCCCGGTAGCCAATCCGCCCTAGTCGATCACCCTGCGTGGCGCGAAGCGGGGCCGTTGCCGCCATCCGGGCGGACGGCGCATCGGGCGATCCGGGCGGGTGACCCGATGTTTCGCCGTTCGCACCACTCTCGGTATCCCGGTTCCTGGGGTGACAACCGCGAAGCCGGGGCAGTCGTCAGACGAGTTTCCGCAGGCGTTCCACGGCTTCGTCGATGACTTCGTTGCGTTTGCAGAACGCGAACCGCAGCAGATGTTTCCACTCGTCCGGGTGATCCGTGAACACCTTTACGGGGACGGCGGCGACTCCGACGCGTTCCGGCAGCGCCCACGCGAGTTCGCCTGCGTCGGCGAACCCGAGCGGGCGGACGTCCGCGGTCACGAAATAGGTGCCCGCACTCGCCCGGACGGCGAATCCCGCATCGGCCAGGCCGGCGGAAAGGCGATCGCGCTTCTCCTGCAGGCTGGTGCGCAGGTTTTCGACCCACTCCAGTTCGTGGTCGAGCGCGTAGGCGACGGCCGGCTGCAGCGGTCCGCCGGACACGAAAGTGATGAACTGCTTCGCCGCCTTCACCGCGCTGACCAGTTCCGGCGTCGAGCAGACCCAGCCGATCTTCCAGCCGGTGCAGTTGAACGTCTTGCCCGCGCTCGAAATCGAGACGGTCCGCTCGCGCATCCCGGGAAAAGTGGCGAGCGGGAAGTGCTCGGCGCCGTCGAAGACGAGGTGTTCGTAGACCTCGTCGGTGACCGCGATGAGGTCGTGGTCGACGCACAGCCGCGCGACCTCGGCCAGTTGCTCGCGGGAGAACACGGTTCCGGTGGGGTTGTGCGGCGAGTTCAGCAGCACTGCCCGGGTGCGCGGGGAGATGGCGTCGCGCAGGGCGTCGAGGTCGAGTTCGAGCCGCCCGTCCTCGGTTTCGACCAGCCCGATCACCCGGCGTTGCGCGCCCGCCATCGCCACGGCCGCGGCATACGAGTCGTAATACGGCTCGACCACGATGACCTCGTCGCCGGATTCGGTCAGCGCGATCAGCGTCGCCGCGATGGCCTCGGTCGCGCCCGCGGTGACCAGGATCTCCGTATCCGGGTCGTAGCTGGTGCGGTAGCGCTCGCGGTGCCGGCTGATCGCCGCGCGCAGCTCCGGGCGGCCCGGCCCCGGCGGGTACTGGTTGTCGCCGCCGAACAGCGAGTTCTTCGCCGCCTCGAGCATTCCGGCGGGCCCGTCGGTGTCCGGGAAACCTTGGCCGAGATTGACCGCGTCGTGCCGGACGGCCAGCGCGGTCATCTCCGCGAAGACGGTCGAGGTGAACGGGCGGAGGCGGGGGACGAGAGCTGGTTCACGCACGAGAACGCATCCTCACGGACAATGGCGGGGTGGAGCAACTCACCCCCGCGAAGGTCACGCCTGCTGATCCGCCCGGCGGCACCGCCGCCGAAGAGGCGAAACGCGCTGGCCTGCGCAAGATGAAGCTGGTCGCGCTGTCGTTCCTGCTCGGCGCGACGGTCATCTTCCTGCTCGCGAGCTGGGCCCAGGCCGCCCACTGGCCGGGCTGGGTCGGCTACCTGCGCGCGGCGGCCGAAGCGGGCATGGTCGGCGCGCTCGCCGACTGGTTCGCGGTGACCGCGCTGTTCCGGCATCCGCTCGGCCTGCGGATCCCGCACACCGCGATCATCCCGAACAAAAAGGACCAGCTCGGCAACAGCCTCGGCGAGTTCGTCGGCTCGAACTTCCTGTCTCCGGACGTCATCCGCGACAAACTGCGCCGCGTCGGCATCGCCGGCCGGCTCGGTGCCTGGCTGTCCCATCCGGAGAACGCGGAACGGGTGACCGCGGAACTCGCGACCGTGGTCCGCGGCGCGATGACCGTGCTGCGCGACGAGGACGTGCAGGCGATCATGGAACAAGCCGTGGTCAAGCGCGTGATCGATCGGCCATGGGGCCCGCCGATCGGCAAGATCCTGGCCGGCGTTTTCGAGGACGGCGCGCACCACAAGCTGGTGGATCTGATGTGCGACCGCGCCTACGAGTGGGTGCGGGACAACCACCAGTCGATGCTGCGAGTGGTGTCGGACCGCGCGCCGAGCTGGTCGCCGAAGTTCGTGGACGAAATGCTGGCGGACAAGGTGTACGGCGAGGTCCTGACCTTCGCCTGGGCAGTGAAGACGGACATCAACCACCCGATGCGGCTGGCTCTGGACAAGTTCCTCGCCGAGTTCGCGCAGGACCTGCAGAACGACCCGAAGACGATGGAGCGGGCCGAGCAGGTCAAGAGCCAGATCGTGCACCACGGGGAAGTGCAGAAGCTGATCGGCAACGCGTGGGCGACGGCCAAGGAGATGCTGCTGAACGCCGCGGAGGACCCGTCGAGCGAGCTGCGCCAACGCGTCCGCGGCGGGCTGGAGTCGCTGGGCAAGAAGCTCGTGGACGACCCGGCGACGACCGCGAAGGTGGACGGCTGGGTCGAGAGCGCGGCGGTGTATCTGGTGACGCACTACTCGCGCGAGATCACCACGGTCATCACGGACACGGTGGAGCGGTGGGACGCGGAGGAAACTTCGCGGAAGATCGAACTGCAGGTCGGGCGGGATCTGCAGTTCATCCGGATCAACGGCACCGTGGTGGGCTCCTTGGCCGGGCTGGTGATCTACACGGTGGCGCAGTTGCTGTTCTGAGCTCAGGCGGCGGGTTTGGACGGGGGTCGGCGGGGTTTCGAGCTTCGCCGGGGTCAGCCCGTCTTGGCCACTTTCCCGGCTGCCGTCGGGGTCGTCGCGGTGCCCTCGCAGCTTGCGGTGCCTTCGCAGCTCGGCTTGCGGCGGGTCGACCTGCCTGCCGCAGCTAACCGGTGCCGGGCTCATGCACTCCGGCGTATACCACACGCGTACCCCGGTCAGATGAGTTGTCCACAGGAAGCTGAGTTATCCCCGGGGTTATCCACAGGAATTCACGGTGATGGCCTAACGGCTGTCCACAACTTGTGGGGATCCGGCGCATCTGCACGTGCACATATAGGGGCTGTGGACAACCTGTCCACAGTGGGTCAGTTGTGCACAGCCGCGGTGCGGGCGCGCCAGGAGCGGGCTTTTTCCCGGTTTCCGCAGACGCGCATCGAGCACCAGGTGCGAGAGCGGTTGCGCGATTCGTCGTAGAACGCCCAGAGGCAGTCGTCCGCGGGGCAGATTTTGAGCCGGACCCAGTCGCCGCGGATGGCCAGGCGAGTGGCCGCGGCCAGGACCGCGGTGACCGCGTCCGGGGTGAGCAGGGTCGGGACGGTGTCGGCGAGCGTGAAGCGGAGCGGCACGTCCAGGCTGGTGGCGGGCAGTCGCGGATCGCCGACCGCGGCGCGGAGGCTGTCTCGCACCGCGCGGGCTTCGGCCGGGTCGTTCGCCGTCAGGTCGTGATCGGCGGACCACTGGCCCCAGAGCTCCGGATCGTTCAGCAGGTCGTCGCCGCGTTCGATATCGACGGTGTTGAGAAAGGCGACCACCAGGGAAGCGTCGGTGTGCACTGACCCAGTGTACGGACGAAATCGGTTGCGACCTGGCCTGCTAACCGTCATAATCGCTTCACCGGTTAGGCGAGAGCGAAAGGCGGGGCAAATGGGCGCAATTCCGACGTTCGGCAGCATCGTGCTCGACTGTCCGGATCCGGCGGGGCTCGCCGGCTTCTACCGGGCGCTCCTGGAGTGGGACGAGCCCAAGGTCGCCGACGACGGGCACTGGGCCACCCTTGTCAATCCGCGTGGCGGTCCGCGGCTGGAGTTCCAGCGGGCGACGGATTACCGCGCGCCGGAATGGCCGTCCCCGGAGCGGCCGCAGCAGGCGCACCTGGATCTTGACGTCGCCGATCTCGAGGCCGCTCACCTGCGGGTTCTTGGATTCGGCGCCACATTGCTCGACGATTCCCCGAAGACCTTCCGGGTGTACGCGGATCCGGCCGGCCACCCGTTCTGCCTCTGCGCCTGCTGACACGGAGCGCCGGATGTGCGTACTGTCGGAAGGGTGATTTGTCCGAAGTGCCAGAACATGATGCGCACCGTCGACAAGAACGGCGTCCACCTCGAGCAATGCGACGGCTGCCGCGGGATCTTCCTCGACCGCGGTGAGCTGGAGCAGATCGTCGGAGCGGAGAACGCGTTCTACCGGCAGCCGCCGGCGTATGGAGCACCGTCCAGGCGGCCGGATTCGCCTCGTCCGTACCGGGGCGGCCATGCCGATTCGCCCCGTCCGTACCGGGGTGGTCACTCGGATTCGCCGCGCCCGTACCGGGGCGGCCATGCCGATTCGCCGCGTCCGTACGGCGGGCACCGCAAGCGCAGCTTCCTCGAGAACCTCTTCGACTGAGTTGTCCACCACCCCCATCGCGCTTGACCTGCGGATCTGCCCGGCCTGCGGAGACCGGGCAAGTTGTCCACAGGCAGACCGCGACCTGCTGCGCTGTGCGCTGTGTGGCCACCAGTGGCCGTTCCGGCGATTGCCGTTGTTCGCGTTGACGGGACCGAGCGCGGGCGGAAAGTCGACGGTCGGGCCGAAACTGGCGCAACGGCTGACGGGCGAGGCGCTGGTCCTGGAGCAGGACGTCCTGTGGACCGGTGCGCTGCGTGACGACGAACCCGGCCACCCAGCCTTCCGCGGCGCTTGGCTGCGCATGGCGGCGATGCTGCACCAGAACGGCAAGCCCGTCGTGCTGTGCGGGACGGTCGCGCCGGAGGAACTGGAACCGTTGCCAGAGCGCGTTTTCTTCGCGGACGTCCACTACCTGGCCCTGGTCGCGGACGACGACACCCTCCGCCGCCGATTGCGCGCCCGGCCGGCGTGGCGGGAGTGGGACGAGCCGAGAATCGAGGAAATGCTGGAGTTCAACCGGTGGATCCGCGGGCAGGTGCCGGTGGTGGACACCACGAAGGCCCCATTGGACGACGTGGTGGACGAGGTCGCGGAGTGGGTTCGGGCCAAGATCGGGGCGGGGATCCGGGTTTGAACGGTCTGGCCGGTCGGGCTGGCGCGATCGGGTAGGTGCAAGTGGGCTGGGTCTGGCTGGTGCGGTCGGGTAGGTGCAAGTGGGCTGGGTCTGGCTGGCGCGATCGGGCTGGTGCGAGTGAGCGGAACGAGTGAGCTGGGTCGAGCCCAGGCCGTTGCCGCGCCGACTTCAACCCCAGCGCTTGGTCAGGCCCCGACCCCGCCGGCTGAACTCAACCCTGCGCCAGCGGCCACCTGAGATCGGACTGCGGGTCGTCCAGCCAGAACGTCTGCTCGTCCGGACTGACCGTCAGACCGAACCGGGATCGTTCCGGGCGGCCCAGCGACTCCCAGCGCGCGTGCGCGTCCTCGGCCAGCTCCCACAACGCACGCGGACCTCCTTGCGCCACCTCGAAACCCGGCCCGGTGCGTCGAGTCCGTGCCCAGGAGCCGTCCGGATGAGCGACCGCGAAAGTGCCGTCCGGGCCGACGTGCACCGGTCGCACACCGGGAAGTTCCAGTGATGCGAAGAACTCGAAATGTCGCCGCGGCCGCAGCACGTCAGCCATCTGGAGCTCAGTCGGACGCCACTGCGATTCGGCGGCTGGCGGCACCTCGGCGAGCGGCGGCAAGCGATGGGCGCGAAACGGCATGAACCGTCCGTCGCGGTGCAGGACGCGGCCTTCTCCTGCCGCGCCTTCGCCCGCGGTGAGCCGGACGAGCCCGCCGCCAAGGGGACGGTAGAGGGTGGTTACGAGGTGGCCGCCGGGGACGGTTTGTTCCAGCCAGGCAAGGGGAATCCTGGCTACTGAAGCGGTGCACAGCACTCGGTCGAACAGGATCCCGGCCGGGAAGCCCAGCGTGCCGTCGCCGGTAGCGCACGCGGGAGCATAGCCGCACTCGGCCAGGTGCTTCGCCGCTTCGGCGGAAAGCCGCGGATCGACGTCTACTGTGGACACTTGGCCGGAACCGCAGCGGTGGCAAAGAATCGCGGTGTTGTAGCCGGTCCCGGTTCCGATCTCCAGCACCCGGTCGCCGTCTTGCACCAGGAGCTCTTCCAGCATGATCGCCATGATCGCGGGCATGCTCGACGAACACGTCGGGATTCCGGAAACAGGCCCGGTGGCACGCGCCCGGTCCCAGAGCGTCGGGTCGTCGTCGAGCTGGGTGACCAGGACGTCGCGCGAATAGGCGCGGTCCAGCCAGCCGGGGTCGCTGCGGTCGACCGCGGCCCAGCGGTCGCCGGCGGGGACGAAGAATCTCGGCAGGAACGCGTGGCGCGGCACGGCGGCGAACGCCTGCTTCCACGGCTCGTCATGCAGCACGTCCTCGTCCACGAGGTGCTGCACGAGGCGGCGACGCAACCGTTGGGCCCGCATAACCCCAGGGTAGCGACGTGAGCGGAAGCACACCCGATAGTTGCAAGCAGGGTGCTTGCAACAGCTAGCACGCAAGCGTACTGTCGAGTAGGTCGCGAGGAGGTGACCGGATGACAGAAACCGGCGGAGCACAGCGCTCCATGGAGAAGGTCGCGGACATCGCCTCCGACATCGGCGAGTACATCCGCCAGCAGCGCAACTCCGCGAAGATTTCGTTGCGCCAGCTGTCGAAACTGGCCGGAGTGTCCAATCCGTACTTGAGCCAGATCGAGCGCGGGGTTCGCAAGCCCAGCGCGGAGATCCTCCAGCAGATCGCCAAGGGGCTGCGGATCTCGGCCGAGGCGCTGTACGTGCAGGCCGGAATTCTCGACCTGCCGACCGGCGGCCCGGTCGGTGACGCGATCCGCGCCGACGCCGAGCTGACCGAACGGCAGAAGCAGGTCCTGCTCGACGTCTACGAGTCCTTCCGGCGAGAGAACGCCGCCGGGGCTCCCCAGACCACCACGCCCAAGACCACCGAAGACGCCATCGAGGAGTCAGCATGACCACGCCCAAGACCGAGGATGTCCGCAAGGCCGTCGCCACCGCGCTCGACCAGGTCCGCACCCCGCTGCTCGCCGCGCTCGGCGCCGGCAACCTGGCCAGCCAGGCCGTGACCGACGCGGTCGCCAAGGCCCGCGCCAACGTCACCAAGAACACCGAGGCCGCCCGCAAGGGCATCGAGGAGCTGCCGACCGACGTCGAGAGCCTCCGCGAGAAGCTCGACCCGGCCGAACTGCGCAAGGCCATCGACGAGTACACCGAGGCCGCGCTGAAGCTGTACAACAAGCTGGCCGAGTCCGGCGAGCAGGCGTGGGACAAGATCGCCGCGCAGCCGCAGGTCAAGAAGGCCATCGAACAGCTGGAAGACGCTCTGTCCGCGGCGCAGGAGCGCGTCGACGGGCTGACCGAGGAGACCCGCGAGCGGGTCGACGGGGTGCTGGCGAAGGTGACCAAGCGGACCCGCTCGGCCGGCGAGAAGGCCGCCCGCAAGGTGACCGAGGTCGCCAGCGAGACCGCCGACGCGGTCGAGGAGCTCGGCGAGAGCGTCGCGCACGAGACCCGCTCGGTGGCCCGCAAGGCGGCCAACCGGACCGCGCCGAAGGCGGCTCCGAAGGCGGCTTCGACCACCCGTCGGACGACCGGAACCGCGGCCAACGCCAAGAAGCCGGCCGCGCCGAAGGCGGACAGCTGACGGGGTGAACGGCGGGCCGGCGGTTCGGCCCGTGGCCTCCGTGCGCGGTTCAGCCGGCGGAGGCGAGAAGAGAACAACGAGGGGTCGCACGGCGGCCGGGCGTTCGCTCGGTCGCCGTGCGCTTTTTTGCGTTCGGCTGGATGCCCGTGAAGGGCCCCTTGCCGGAATCCAAGTCCCTCAAGGGGCCCTTCACGGACCTGGCGAAGCTGGGAGGCGGAGCTGGCCAGCGCGGACGGGCGCGGGTTGACGGGCGCGGGCGTAGTGGGCGGTTTGCCGTAAGCTGAGTCCGTGCTGGTTGCCGAATGGATCCTCAGGGTCATCCACTGGGGCAGCGCCTTGGTCGGGCTTTTCGCCTTTGTTCACGCGCTGCTGCAGCGGTCCGACGCGTTCTCGGCGGCCGATCGCAAGACGAAGCCCATCTGGATGCTCATCACCGGCGGGTCCACGCTCGCGCTGGTCCTGTTCCAGATCGGCGACCCGGGGTTCATTTTCTGGGTGCCGGCGATGGCCGCGGCGCTGGTCTACATCGTGGATGTGCGGCCGAGGCTCATCGAGGTGCAGCGAGGGCACCGCAACTGGTGACCGCCCGGTCCGGCGGATTACCTTTGCCATCGTGACTACCTGGACTATCGCGGGCAGCCTCAGCGTCGTTCCCGCGCCGACTCGCACTGATCTTCTGGCCGAACCGGTCGCCAAGGCTCTCGCCGCGATGGCGGACCCGGACGGGCTCGGCGTCACCGAGATCGACCCGGAACTCGCCGACACTGCCGCGTTCTGCGAGGCGTACGGGTCTCCGCTCACGGCGTCCGCGAACTGTGTCGTGGTCGCCGGCAAGCGGGCCGGGGAGGTGCGGTTCGCGGCGGCTCTCGTGCTCGCGACGACTCGCGCGGATGTCAACGGCGTCATCAAACGGCGGCTGGACGTCCGCAAGGCATCGTTCGCTCCGATGGACGAAGCCGTCGCACTCACCGGCATGGAGTACGGCGGGATCACTCCGGTCGGGCTGCCCGCGCAGTGGCCGATCCTCATCGACCAAGCCGTCGCGGATGCGCCGGAACTGGTCATCGGCAGCGGGATTCGCGGCAGCAAGCTGCTGATTTCCGGCAAGGCGCTCGCGGAACTGCCGCAGGCCGAGGTCATCGACGGGCTCGCGCGTTGAGGCGTCCAAAGTGGACTTGAGGCGGCGGCGGGAGGAGATGCTGGCCGCGCTCGGGACGGGCGGGCCGGTGTATGGCGTCAACACCGGGATGGGGCGGCTCGCGCAGACCGTCCTCACCCCGGAACAGCAGGCCAGCCACCAGCGCAATCTGCTGATCGGGCGGGCCGTCGGCGGGCCGCCGTGGTTGTCGGCGGAGCTGACCCGTGCGTTGCTCCGGGCGCGGGTGCGTGGGTTTCGCCGGGGTGACGCGGCGGTCAGCCCGGAACTGATCGAATTTCTCCAGGACCGGCTCGACGACGGGTTCCTTCCGGCGGTTCCGCGCGACAGCCTCGGCAGTGCGGGCGAAATTATCCCGCTGGCGCACGCATTTCAGACCTTTCTCGGGATTGGCACTGTTCTGGAGGACGGCGTCGAAATCCCGGCGGCGGAGGCGTTGGCGAGCCGCGGCGTGGTGCCGTTCGTACTGGGACCCAAGGAAGGCGCGAGCCTGATCCAAGGTTCGCCGTTGGCCGAGGCGTACGCCTCGGTCTGCGGTGAGCGGCTGGGTCGGCTGGTGGAGTGGCAGACCGTGTGCGCGGCCGTCAGCGTGGACGTTTTCGGTGCGCCGCAAGCAATTTACGCATCGACCCGGATCGGGGAGCTCGTCCAGGGGGCCGCCGAACGACCCGGAATCACCCAGGCGCCGATTTCGCTGCGGGTGGGGCCGAGGGTGCTCGATTACCTGGCCAAGACCGCCGGCGAGCTGGAAGAAACGTTGCGGGAGTCCGAAGCGACGCCGTCGGACTCTCCCGCCTTCCTCGACGGGCGCTTCGTCCCGACTACCGGCTATCACGCGGTCGAACTCGGGCTGCGGATGGACGCGGCCAAGGCCGCGCTCATCCACGCGGCGGAGGTCTCCGTACAGCGGCTGCACCGGCTGCTCGACCCGCAATTCAGCGGGCTGCCCGCGCAGCTCGCGGTGGATCCGGGCCCGCAGGCCGGGCTGACCCCCCTGCACAAACGAGCGGCGGGCGAGTTGCACGCGATGCGTCGGCTGGCCGCGCCCGCGACGCTCGGCTCGCTGGACACTTCGGCTGGTCAGGAGGACGTGCAAGCGTTTGCCAGCCGAGCCGGCGTTGAGCTGGAGGAGACGATCGACCGGTTCTTCGCGATCACGGCGAGCGAGTTGATCGCGGCGCGGCAGGCGCGCTACCTCAAAGGCACAGGCGCGCCGAGGCTCGCCGACGTCTACGGCTGGCTCGCCGACCGGATCGAACCAGCGGTGGTCGACCGGTCGCTGGGGCCGGAAATCGAGAGGCTGGCCGCGGCATGTCGTGACTGGCCAGGCCGGTTCTCGTCAGCCTCGCGAGTCACGAGCTCCGGCGGGCCTGCTGCAACGCCAGGCCACGAGGCGTAGCCAGCTTGGTCAACAGGGCGAACACCCCTTCGCAGACCAGTGCCAGGATCACCACCGCCAGCCCGCCGCCGAAAATCTCGCCGTGGCCCTGCTCGCCGAGGGCGAAACCGTCCACGATGTAGCGGCCCAGACCGCCGCCGTCATTCACGATCGCGCCGATCGCGACGGTCGCCACCAGTTGCAGGAAAGCGACGCGCGCGGCGGCCACGATCACCGGCGACGCCAGCGGCAGCTCCACACGCAGCATGATCTGCCATTCGCGGTACCCGGTGCCGCGCGCCGCGTCGACCACTTCCTGCTCCAGCTGCACCACGCCGGCATAGGTGTTGGTGAACAGCGGCGGCAGCGCCAGCGCGACGAGGGCGAGCAGCAGCGGCCAGAAGTCCGTGTTCGCGCCCCAGCGGCTGGCCAGGAACCAGAACAGGATGATCAGCCCGAAGCTCGGGATCGCGCGGCCGATGTTCACCGCGCTGCTGGCCAGGAACTGGCCGCGCCGGTAGTGCGCGAGCCAGAGCGCCAGCGGCACCGTCAGTGCCATCGCGATCACCAGCGACAGTGCGGAAAACCACAGGTGCTGGACGGTCCGGAAGGGGATCCCGGCCGGATCTGTCCAGCTCCATCGGTTCGGGTCGGCCAGCCATTGGCTCAGCTGCGCGAAAAAGCTCATCGGACCCTCCGCGCCCATGGGGCCAGCGCGCGTTCGCCCAGCCACAGCAGCAAATCGACCAGCACGGCCAGCGCGATCGACAGCACCACGCCGACGATGATCGGGCTCGGGTTCGGGATCGTCGTCTGGATCCCGGCGCGGATGAAGTAGCCGAGCCCGCCCATGCCGAGCAGCGAGGTGACGGTGACCAGGCCGATCGTCGTCACCGCGGCCACTCGCAGGCCGGCGATCACCACCGGCAGCGCGAGCGGCAGTTCCACCTGCCACAACAGCCGTCGCGGCGTGAAGCCCATGCCGATCGCGGCTTCGCGCACTTCGGCGGGCACTTGCTGCACGCCGGTCACGATGTTGCGGATCAGGATCAGCAGCGTGTACGTCGCCAGCGGGATCACCGCCGTGGCGAAGGAGAAGCCGAGCAGCGGGACCAGCAACGCGAACGCGCCGAGGCTCGGGATCACATACAGCGCGCCGGCGGTGCCCACGACGAACGGATAGAACCAGCTATAGCGCAGGCACAGGGTGGCCAGTACCAGCGACAACACCAGGCCGATGCCGAGCGCGGTGGCGGTGAGCGCGATGTGCTCGCCCAGTCGCTGCACGATCGCGTCCGCGTTGCGTTCGACCCAGCGCCATTCGAAAAGGGGACGGCTGCTGTCAGCTAGCAGCGGGGTCGCTCCGGACGCGTGCACCGCACGAGGCTACCCCGATCGAGCGGCATTATTCCGGTGCTCGGGATTCCGTGGCGAGGATTGCTCACGAGTGGTTTCTGTCGGGGGTCGCGGTTAGGGTCCAACACCTCTGATCGAGTGAACTGAGGAGTGTGGGGACTCGTGCGCTGGACCCGGAACATCCGAGTGGCCGCGCTGGTGGCGACGGCCGCGCTCGGCCTGACCGCGTGCGGTGGGGGAAGCGGCCAGGCAGCCGCTTCGAGCAAAGGCGGCGCGCCGATCGTCGTCGCGTCGTTCAACTTCACCGACAGCCAGATCCTGGCCGAAATCTACGCGGGCGCTCTGGAGGCCAAGGGCTATCCGGTCACCCGCAAGCTGAACCTCGGCTCGCGGGAGCTGGTATACCCGTCGCTCAAGTCCGGCGAGCTGCAGTTCCTGCCGGAGTACCAGGGCGCGGCGATCACCACCGGCTTCGGCAAGGAAGCCGTCAAGGACGCCAAGGGCGAGCACGACCAGCTGGCGAAGCTGTTCGCGCCCGAGGGCGTCGGGCTGCTGAACTACGCGGCGGCCGAGGACAAGAACACCTACCTGGTGAAGGCCGACCTCGCGAAGTCGAAGGGCCTCGCGTCGATCAGCGACCTGAAGAAGCTCGACAAGGTCGTCATGGCCGGCCCGCCGGAGTGCGAGAAGCGGCTGCCGTGCTTCCAGGGCTTCAAGGATGTCTACAAGCTGACGAACGCCACCTTCCAGACCGTGCAGGAGGCTGGGCCGCGGGTGCAGCAGCTCAACTCCGGAGCGGTCACGGTGATCCCGGTCGACTCGGTCAGCCCGCTGGTCGGGGACCCGCAGTACGTGGCGCTCAAGGACGACCTGACCATCGTGCCCACCGAGAACGTGGTGCCCGCGGTGAACAAGAAGGTGCTCGACGAACGCGGCGCGGACTTCGCGGCGGTGGTCAACGCGGTCAGCGCGAAGCTCACCACGGAGGGGATGCGCGAGCTGAACAAGCGGGTGGACGCGGACGGCGATCCGGCGGCGGATGTCGCGAAGGACTGGCTGAAGCAGCAGGGCCTCGCCTGAGGCCGCCGTGAGTGGCGGTGCACACCGCCACTCACGGACGCCTCCCGGGTGTGCGAAGGTGACTTCGGCGGAACCCGAGGAGAGCAGAGGAAACGGACATGGGAAAGGTCACGGCCACCGCGGAGCGCACGATCGACGCGCCGGTGGAACGCGTGCGTGAGCTGGTCGCGGACTACGCCGAGACCCGGCCGAAACTGCTCACCGAGCACTACCGCGACTACCAGGTCAGCGAAGGCGGCGTAGGTGCCGGGACGAAGGCCAGCTGGAAGCTGCAGGCCACGTCCAAGCGGGTGCGCGATGTCGCGGCCACGGTCACCGAGCCGTCGCCGGGCACTCTGGTCGAGACCGACGCGAACTCCAGCATGGTCACCACCTGGTCGGTCGTCGCGGCAGGCGAGCGTTCCGTGGTGCGCATCGAGACCAGCTGGGACGGCGCGGGCGGCATCGGCGGTTTCTTCGAGAAGACCTTCGCCCCGGGCGGCTTGAAGAAGATCTACGACGGGGTGCTCGGCAAGCTCGCCGATATCGTCTGAGGGATCTCGCTGTAGCGCTTGCCACACCGCCGGGCACAATCGGAATCATCGCCCCGGTTTCTCCGTTGGCCGGGATATCGGGGCGTGCGCCCCGGTTGTATCCAGCTCAGAACGAACGGAGTTCGACGGTGAACGCACCAACCTCGGCGACCGAGATCCGGCTCGCCGCCCGCCCGCACGGCGTCCCGACGCAGGACACCTTCGACGTCGTCGACACCGAGGTGCCCACGCCCGGCCCCGGGCAGCTGCTGGTGCGGAATCTGGTGATGAGCGTCGACCCGGCGATGCGCGGCCGGATGAACGACTCCAAGTCCTACGTGGCGCCGTTCGTGGTCGGCGAGGCCATGGAGGGCGGGGCGGTCGGCGAGGTCGTCGAGTCCACCGTGGACCAGTTCAAGCCGGGGGATCACGTACTGCACCAGCTCGGCTGGCGCACGCACGCGGTGGTCGACGCCAACCGCGCGGTCAAGGTGGACGGTTCGCTCGCGCCGCTTTCGACCTACCTCGGGGTTCTCGGCATGCCCGGCCTGACCGCGTACGCCGGTCTGCTGGTGAGCGCGGAGTTCAAGGAGGGCGACACCGTCTTCGTGTCCGGCGCGGCCGGAGCGGTCGGCTCGCTGGTCGGGCAGCTGGCTCGGCTCAAGGGCGCGAAGCGCGTGATCGGCAGCGCGGGTTCGGCGGAGAAGGTCCGCTACCTGACCGAGGAGCTCGGCTTCGACGCGGCGTTCAACTACAAGGACGGCCCGGTCGCCGAGCAGCTGGCCGCGGCCGCGCCCGAGGGCATCGACGTGTACTTCGACAACGTCGGCGGCGAGCACCTGGAAGCCGCGATCGCCTCGATGAACGTGCACGGCCGGATCGCGGTGTGCGGGATGATCTCCCAGTACAACGCCACCGAGCCGACGCCCGCGCCGCGCAACCTGGTGCAGATCATCGCGAAGCGGATCACCATTCGCGGCCTGCTGGTGCTCGACCACTGGCACCTGATGAAGGACTTCGTCGCCGAGTTCGCCCCGAAGGTGGCGGCAGGCGAGATCAAGTACTCGGAGACCGTGGTGGACGGCATCCGCAACGCGCCGGAGGCGTTCCTGGGCCTGCTGAGCGGGGCCAACACCGGGAAGATGCTGGTCCGGATCAGCTCCTGACGATTTTCTCGGCCAATTCGGGCAGCGTCGCGGCGGTGTAGGTCGCGGCGGGAGCGCCCGGCAGCGGATGGACTCCGGGACGCGCGAGCAGCGCGGTCCGGAGTCCTGCCGCGTGTGCCCCAGCGATGTCCCAATCATGCGCGGCGATCATCACCGCGGCGTCCGGATTTCCGTACGCGTGCAGCACTTGCCGGTACGGCTCCGGTGCCGGCTTGAGCCGGCTGACTTGCTGCGCGGAGAAGATCCGGTCGAATTTCGTTGCCAGACCGGCGTTCTGCAGCTGCGCCTCGGCGGTGGCGAGCGGCGAATTGGTGAGCGCGACGACCCGCTGCCCGGCCTGGCGCAGCCGGTCCAGCCCGGGTACCACGTCCGCGTGCGCAGGCAGTGAACGCAGGCCGTCGCCGACCTTCGCCAGTTCGGCGTCGGTGAGTTCGTGGCCGTGCCGCGCGCAGACTGCAGCCGCGGCTTGACCGGCGATCTGCGCGAAATCGCGGTAGCCGCCGGTCGCGGTCACCGTGAGCGCGGTGTGGATCGCCAGCGAGAACCACTCTCGCCGGGCCGTCGGGGTGCCGGTGAGCTGGGTGAACAGCCGGTCCAGCGCGGACAGGTCGAGCAGGGTCTCGTTGACGTCGAACACGCAGAGCATCACGCCTCCCGCTGGGGGTTCGCGGTCCAGCGTCGCGCGCTTCCCGCGGGCTAGGCAAGCCCGGTGATCAGTTCTGCCGCGTCGGTGAAGCGCGCGCCACTCCTATCGATTCCCTGAACGGCCCCCGCCCCCCAATGCCACATTGGGTGCGTCAGATGCACCGAATGCCACATTGGGTGCGTCAGATGCACCCAATGTGGCATTGGGGCAAGGGCATCTAAGTACCGCAAGAGGCCCGCGGACTCCATGCGTCGGTTTCGGCGGTCACCACTGCACCGGGCTGATCGCCGGGCTGCCCGCGCGGTATGCCTCGATCACGATCCGCGCCGCTCGCCGCGACTTCGCGACGACCTGCTCGGCCGGGTAGCCGAGCCGCTGGTAGACGCCGTTGAGAAAGAATTCGCCGTAGCCATGCGCCTGGGTGTTGAGCTGTTCCATCAACTCCAGCGCCAGTAGCGGGTCTGGCGCGATGGTGAGGCAGCGGACCAAAGACACGTCGGTCAGCGCGCGCCGGGCGTCGTGCAGCTCGGCGTATTTCGCGTCCGCCAGTTCGGCGGCGAAGAAGACGTCCAAGCCGATCCGGGTGTCGATGAGGAACCGGGTGTGCAGGGCGGCCACGACCGCGAGCGCGGCCCCGTCGTCGGTTTCGCCGGTGACCGCATCCTCGATGAGTTCGCGCAGCCGGATCGCGGCGGTGGCGGCGACCGCGGCGAGCAGCGCCGAGCGGTCCGGGAAATGCCGGTACGGAGCGGCCGCGGAGACTTTCGCCCGCCGTGCGGCTTCCGCGACCGAGAAGCCGGCTACTCCGTTCGCCGCGATCAGCTCGAGGGACACCCGCACGAGTTCCGCGCGCAGGTTGCGGTGGTGGTACTGGCCCGGCATGGCTCGCGTCACATCCGATCGTGGTCTCCCGGTGGAATAAGTCAGGGCCCACGCTAGTCGATGTAAGAGGGTTCTTACATCGGTTCCGAGGTGCCAGGAGGGCATTCATGACCACCACTACGTCCGCCATCGCCGCCGCGCAGCCGGGCGGTCCGCTCGCGCCGACCACCATCGAGCGCCGTGACCTGCGGCCGGACGACGTGCTGATCGACATCGCATACGCCGGGATCTGCCACAGCGACCTGCACCAGGTAAACCAGGACTGGGGCACCGCGATCTTCCCGATGGTGCCGGGCCACGAGATCGCCGGCGTGGTCGCCGCGGTCGGCTCGGCGGTCACCAAGTACCAGGTCGGAGACCGGGTCGGGGTCGGCTGCATGGTCGATTCCTGCGGCGAGTGCGAGTACTGCCGGGCGGGCTCCGAGCAGTTCTGCGTCAAGGGCAACGTGCAGACCTACAACGGAGTCGGGTTCGACGGCGAGAACACCTACGGCGGCTACAGCCAGCAGATCGTCGTGAAGGACGCGTTCGTCTGCCGCATCCCGGAGGGCATCGACCTGGACATCGCCGCGCCGCTGCTGTGCGCGGGCATCACGACCTACTCTCCGCTGCGCCGGTGGGGCGCCGGCCCGGGCAAGAAGGTCGCCGTCGTCGGGCTGGGCGGGCTCGGGCACATGGCCGTGAAGCTGGCGGTCGCGATGGGCGCCGAGGTCACGGTGCTCAGCCAGAGCTTGAAGAAGCAGGAAGACGGCCTCCGTCTCGGTGCGAAGGACTACTACGCGACCAGCGACGAGTCGACTTTCCAGACCCTCGCCGGCCGGTTCGACGTCATCCTCAACACCGTCTCGGCGAAGCTTCCGGTCGATGCCTACCTCAGCCTGCTGCGCGTCGGCGGCGCGATGGTGAACGTCGGCGCGCCGGGGGAACCGTTGGAGTACAACGTGTTCTCCCTGCTCGGCGGCAACCGCGTGCTGGCGGGTTCGATGATCGGCGGGATCGCCGAAACACAGGAGATGCTGGACTTCTGCGCCGAGCACGGGGTCGGCGCGGAGATCGAGAAGATCACCGCGGACCAGGTGAACGAGGCGTACTCGCGGGTCGAGGGCAGCGACGTGCGGTACCGGTTCGTGATCGACGTTTCGACGATCGGCGCGTGAGAAACGAGCCGTGGTTCCGGGGCGAACCCGGAACCACGGCACTCACGCCTTCTTGCGCCGGTCGCGCAGTTGGAACGCGCCGTACACCGCGTAGCCGAGCACGCCGACGCCGCCGATAGCGACGCCGATCCAGTCGCGGCCGCCGTTCTCCGACGCCTGCTCGTCCTGGCCGCGGACGGTGCCGCTGGTAATGCAGGTGTCCCCGGCGTGCATGTCTTGGCCACCGCAGGTCACGCCGGACGTGTTCAGCGAGACGATGCTGAGGACCAGCAAACCGGCGAACACGACAAGCATTCCCCAGAACTTGATCCGGTCCCAGGTCATCAGAACACCATCGTTTTGTTGCCGTGCACCAGAACGCGGCCTTCGAGGTGCCAGCGCAGGCCGCGGGCCAGGGTGACCTTTTCGATGTCACGGCCCTTGCGCACCAGGTCGGCCACCGAATCGCCGTGGTCGACCCGGATCACGTCCTGTTCGATGATCGGCCCGGCGTCCAGGTCCGCGGTCACGTAATGGCAGGTCGCGCCGACCAGCTTGACGCCGCGGGTGTGCGCCTGGTGATACGGCTTCGCGCCGATGAACGACGGCAGGAAGCTGTGGTGGATGTTCAGCGCGCGCCCGGCCCACGCGGCGCACAGTTCGGCGGGCAGCACCTGCATGAAGCGCGCCAGCACGATCGCGTTCGGGTCGTGTTCGTCGACCAGCTTCGCTACCTCGGCGAAGGCGGCCGCCTTGCCCTCGGGATCGCCGGCCGGGAACGGCACGTGATGGAACGGGATCCCGTGCGCGCGGGTGATGTCCGCGAGCGAATCGTGGTTGCCGATCACGGCGGCGATGTCGACGTCCAGTTCTCCGGACGCGACCCGGCCGAGCAGGTCGTACAGGCAGTGTCCGGCCTTCGAGACCAGCACCACCGCGCGCGGGCGCTCCCCGGTGTCGAGAACCTGCCAGCTCGACTCGGCGGACAGTTCGTCGGCGACCGAGGCGAAGCGTTCGCGCAGCCCGGCGGCGTCGAACGGCAGCGAATCGGCGTTCACGACCTGGCGGGTGAAGAACCAGCCCGAGTCGGGATCGGTGTGATAGGCGGCCTCGGCGATCATGCCGCCGTGGTCGGCGAGGAAGCCCGAGATCCGGGCGATGATGCCGGTGCGGTCGGGACAGCCGAAGGTGAGCACGTAACGCTGAGGATCTGACACGCCGACCATTCTCGCCGTCCGCTGGTCAGGGCGCGGTCAGGGGTTCCAGAAGGGTGGCGTCGCCGACGGTTTCGGCGGTGTTCGGGCGGCCCCACAACGCGCGGTATACGTCGTCGGCCGGTCCGGTCAGGGTGAGGTCCGGCGTGCCCTCGCCGAGGGTGGGCGGCTGGTCGGCGTGCAGCAGGACGGTCCAGCCGCGGGTGCCGGTGCTCGCCTGGACGACCCCGGTGCGGCCGGCGGGCCGGACGCGGCGAGGGGTGAGGAAGGCGAGGAACTCGTCGATGCCGTCCTCGGCGAAGGCCGGCGTGTAACGGGTGGCCGGTGGGGCAGGCAGGGCGCTTTCCGCGTCGAGCCGGTGGATGGCGAACTCGTGCGCGAGCCGGCGGGTCCAGTCGCCGACGGTGACCGGGCCGCCCTGCGGGAACGGCGAGCGCAGCGGGAGGTCGGCGGGCCGGCGCAAGGCTTCGCGTACCGCCATCCGCTGGCCGTCCCAGCAGCCGAGCAGGTCGGCCCAGTCGGCGGGCTGCCGCGGCTCAGCGTTCCGGTCGGTGATCGCCGCGACCGTGTAGGAGAGCACCGCCGTCAGGTGTATCACCAGATCCCGTACTGTCCACTTCGGACAGTTCGGGACCGATGCGTCCGGGCCGGCGGCCAGGACCGCCAGCTTGATCCGGTCGGCGTGGATGTCGATCGCCTCCAGCAGGCGGGGTGCGTCCATGAACCGACCGTAGCCTGCGCGCCCGTACGCGGCGGGCGAACTCGATCAGGGTGACCAGTGCCAGCCCGAGCAGGAACGACAGCAGCAAGCCGTACGCCGGACGGTCGGCGAAGGCGGCACCGCCGGCGAGCCCGATCAGCACGCTGTACACCGACCAGAGCGTCGCCCCGGCCGCGTCGAGCGGCATGAACCGGCGCAGTGGATAGCCGAGGCTGCCGTTGGCCAGTGCGCTCGCGACCCGGCCGCCCGGCAGGTATCGCGCGGCGATGATCAGCAGCGGAGCCTGCCGGCGCACCTGGTCGCGAGCCCATTCGTAGCGTTGCCGCCCGGACGGTCCGCGCTCCAGCCAGCCGACCGCGCGCGGCCCGGCGGCGCGGCCCACCGCGTACCCGAGACAGTCGCCGGCCCAGGCCCCGGCAGCGGAGACGGCGACCAGTAACGCGAGCCGGCCGGCGTCCGGGCCGACCAGCACGGCGACGGTCACGACGGTCGTTTCGCTCGGCATGAACGGCAGCAGCGCGTCCAGTCCGGCGATCGCGAACACGAGCAGCCACAGCCAGGGCGAGCCGAGGGTGCCCCGGATCAGCGCGGTGACGTGCTCAAGCAGTTCCACCCGCTCATCGTCATCACCGAAGGTCACCGGAGGGTGACCCAGCGGGGTGCGGGTGGTGAACAGGAGGGTTCAGCGCGGCGCGACGCTCGCCCAGGGCACGGTCAGCTCGCCGAGCCGCCACCGAGCCGGGTTGCCGGAAAGCGGCCAGCCGCGGGCGGCGAGCATGGCGACGGCGGTGGTCCACCGGGCGCGCACCCCGAACGAACGGTGCGGGGCGGCGGCCGCCCAGCATTCGTCCAAAGTGGACAGAAGAGCGTGCACACGCTCGCCAGGAACGTTGCGGTGAATGAGAACCTTCGGCAAGCGTTCGGCCACTGTGGACGGTTGGTCGAGTTCGGCGAGCCGGACGGACAGAGTCAGCGAGACCGGCCCGGCGGCCCCGACAAGCACCCAGGCGGACAGCCGGCCGATCTCGTCGCAGGTGCCCTCGACCAGCAGGCCGTCCGGCGGCATCGCGTCGAGCATCAGCTGCCACGCGCCCGGAACCTCGTCCTCGGCGTACTGCCGGAGCACGTTGAACGCGCGCACCAGCACCGGCCGGGTCCCGGCGAGCTCGAAACCGCCGCGCCGGAAGTCCAGCCGGGGCGGATCCGCCGCGCGCTCGGCGGCGGCGACGCGTACCGGGTCGAGTTCGAGCCCGAGCACGCGGACGTCCGGCCGCACCCGGGCCAGCCAGCGGGCCAGCTCGACGGTGGTGACCGGGGACGCCCCGTAACCGAGATCGACGACCAGCGGACTGTCGCCGCGCCGCAGCAGCCGGGTGACCGACGGGTCGCCGGCCAGCCAGCGATCGACCCGGCGCAACCGGTTGGGGTTGGTGGTGCCCCGGGTCGGGGCGCCCACCGGGGTCAGGCGTGCTCGGCCAGCCACTGTGCGGTGAACTCGTCCTCGCTCCGCAGCAGGTTGACGACCTGCTCGGAGACGAACTCCTCGATCCGTCCGCCGAACAGCGGAATCCGCACCACGACCTCGCCGGAAGTGCGGAAAGTGACCCTTTCGTCGATGATCGAGAGGAACGTCGACGCCCCGATCTCACCGGGCACTCCGCCGACGCCGACCTCGGTCTTCCCGGCGTAATCGTCGCCCGCTCGCCGCCAGCTCTGCTTGCGGCGCACGATGATGTCGCCCTTGTGCAGTGCGCGTACGGCCTGCGGCAGCTTGGCGGCCTTGATGCCGTGCTGCAGCTCGTACCGCACTGCGTCGCCTTCGGCGAAGTACGAGAGGAGCTTCGCGTCGTCACCGCCCAGCGCGACCAGCCGCGCCCGCAGCGCCTCCTCGCCGGCCACCGCGGCGAACACGTCCGCGAGCGAACCTTCGAACTGGCCGCGGTGCTCGATCCGGGATCCCATGAACCGGACAGTACCGGGCGGGTGCCGGGCTTCGCTGCCACGAAGTCCGTGAAGGGAACATTGAGGGACTCAGATTCCCTCAAGGACCCCTTCACGGACGGCCGGGCAGGCGGGGGCGTCGAGACGGTCAGTACCGTCAAGGTTCGTGGACACCGCTGAAACGCCTGGCCCGGCCCGCCTCGCCGACTACACCACCCTCCGCCTCGGCGGTCCGGTGCGGCGGCTCGTCACCGCGACCACCTCGGACGAACTGGTCGCCGCGGTGCGGGCCGCCGACGAAGCCGGTGAGCCCGTCCTGCTCCTCGGCGGCGGATCCAACCTCGTCGTCGGCGACGACGGCTTCGACGGCACCCTCATCCGGATCGCCAACACCGGCTGGACCCGCGAGGGCGACCTCGTCGAGGCGGCCGCCGGGCAAGAGTGGGACTCGTTCGTCGCCGCGCTGGTCGACCGCGGCCTCGGCGGGCTCGAATGCCTCTCCGGCATCCCCGGTTCGGTCGGCGCGACGCCGATCCAGAACGTCGGCGCGTACGGCTGCGAGGTAGCGGGGTCGATCGTCTCCGTCGAGCTCTACGACCGGGCCGCCAAGGAAATCCGCACCGTCAAGGCCGACGAACTCGGCTTCGCCTACCGCACCAGCATCCTCAAGGGCACCGACCGCGGCGTCGTGCTCAGCGTGCGGTTCCGGATCGACCCGAGCGGCCAGTCCGCGCCCATCCGGTACGCCGAACTCGCGCGCACGCTCGGCGTCGAGACTGACGCGAAGGTCCCCGCCGCGCGGGCTCGCGAGGCGGTGCTCGGGCTGCGTCGCGGCAAGGGCATGGTGCTCGACCCTGCTGACCACGACACCTGGAGTGCCGGGTCGTTCTTCACCAACCCGATCGTCTCGGAGTCCGACGCGGCCGCCACCATCGAGAAGATCGCCGAAACCACCGAGGGCAGGATCCCGCAGTACCCGGCCGACGGCGGCGTGAAGCTCTCCGCCGCCTGGCTGATCGAGCGCGCCGGCTTCGGCAAGGGTTACCCCGGGCCGGGCGAGCGCGTCTCGCTGTCGACCAAGCACACCCTCGCGCTCACCAACCGCGGCGCGGCCAGCACCGCCGACCTGCTCGCGCTCGCCCGTGAGGTCCGCGACGGGGTCGAGGCCCGGTTCGGCGTGCGGCTGCATCCGGAACCGCTGCTCGTCAACTGCTCGCTGTGAACCAGCCCAGCTGACAGCAAACCGACAGGAAACGGGCGGCAACCGGATCCGGGGTGAAACGTCTCCCGGGGAGGAGTGATTTTTCCGGTTCGCAGGTAACGTCGAGTCGCTCACCGGCGGTGATGTGGGAAGAAGCCGGTGCGGGGGACAACTGGAGGTAGGACCGTGATCGAGCGCCGTACGGTGTTCAAGGCCGTGGCAGCGGTGAGCGCGGCGGCGCTGGCCGCCGCGTGCTCAAGCAGCAGCAACGAGGGGACTGCGACGCCGCAGGGGGCAGGCGGCGACAAGGGCGGTGCCCCGGTCGCACCGGTGGCGAAGATCACCGCCACCCCGGCTGCCGGGGCCAAGGACGCGGACGTGCGAGAGCCGGTCGTGGTCAAGGTCACCGAAGGCAAGCTCACCGAGGTCAAGGTCACCAACGAGGGCGGCGACGCGATCAAGGGCGAACTGTCCGCCGACGGCCTGTCGTGGACCAGTTCGGAGCCGCTCGGCTACGGCAAGAACTACACCTACGCGGCCAAGGCCACCGGCACCGACCAGCGGGAAGCCGAGTTCAAGGGCTCGTTCGCGACCATCAGCCCGGCCAAGCAGATGCGCGCCACGCTCAACCCGGGCGACGACGCCGAGGTCGGCGTCGCGATGCCGGTCAGCGTGAAGTTCCAGGGCGGCGCCCCGAAGGACCGGGCCGCGGTGGAGAAGGCGCTGAAGATCAAGACCAGCAAGGACGTCGAGGGGGCCTGGGGCTGGATCTCGCCGACCCAGGTGGACTGGCGGCCCAAGGAGTACTGGCCGGCCAACATCACCGTCGAGGTCGAGGCCAATCTGTACGGCGTGCACCTCGGCGGCGGCGTGTACGGCAAGTCCGACGTCACCACCAAGTTCAAGGTCGGCCGCAACCAGGTGGTCAAGATCCACACCCCGGACCATGTGATGAAGGTCTACCGCGGCGGCGCGGAGAGCGCGAGCTACCCGTGCTCCAACGGGCTGGACTCGGTGACCGACCGCAACACCCCGAACGGCACCTTCATCATCATGTCCAAGGAGCCGCACGCGGTGTTCGACAACGCGCGCTACGGCTACACCAACGTCAACAAGAAGTGGGCCTGCCGGTTCTCCAACCACGGCGAGTTCATCCACGAGAACCAGGACAATGCGGCCGCGATCGGCAAGACGAACAACTCGCACGGCTGCGTGAACCTGCTCGAAGCGGACGCCAAGGCGTACTTCGACTCGGCGATGATCGGCGACCCGGTCGAGGTCACTGGTTCGAACCTGGGCAGCCCGACGAGTTCGGACGTCAAGGACTGGTTCTACGACTGGTCCTCCTGGAAGTCGCTCTCGGCCGCGAAGTGATCCACTGGCCGTCTGCTACGAAGTAAGGCGTGAACACCGAAGTAACCGGCGCCGGCGGCGTGCGCATCGCGCTGCGCGTCGCTGGCCCCGAAGACGCGCGTCCGATCGTTTTCGTGCACGGCTGGGCTCAGTCCGCGGCTGCCTGGTCGCGTCAGTTCGCAGACCCGGCGCTGGCGGAGAACTTCCGTCTGGTCGCCATGGACCTGCGCGGGCACGGCTGTTCGGACGTGCCCGCCGACGGCTACGACGACCCGGAGCAGTGGGCGGGCGACCTCGCCGCGGTCCTGGACTTCGCGGGGCCGGACGCGATCCTGGTCGGCTGGTCCTACGGCGGCCTGGTGATCGCGGACTATCTGCGCGTGCACGGCACCGCACGGCTGGGCGGCATCGTGCTCGTGGGCGCGATCACCGAGATCGGCCGCAAGCGCGAGGGCGGCAAGACGGGACCGGTGATGCGGGCCGCGTTGCCCGCCGCGCTGGCCGAGGACGCCGAAACGGCGATCCCGGCGCTGGTCGAGTTCACCCGGGCGCAGGCCAGCGAAAAGGTGCCCGGCGGGTACGCGCAGGCGATGCTCGGCAGCTCGCTTTCGGTGCCGCCGTCGGTGCGCGGCGCGCTGTTCCGCCGCGAGATCGGCAGCGAAGACGTGCTGGCCGCGATCGACAAGCCGACGCTGGTCGTGCACGGCTCGGCGGACGGCGTGGTCGATCCTTGCGCTGCCGAATTTTCCGCCGGGAAGATTCCGGGGGCGGTTCTGCGTTGGTTCGTTGGGGCCGGGCATCTGCCGTTCGTCGAGGAGCCGGAGGAGTTCGGCTCCGTGCTGCGGCGGTTCGCCGGGAACACAGCCGACCAGCAGGAGTGACCAAGGTGACCCTCGAGGGATTCATCGCTGAGCCGCGCCGGATCGCGGTCATGTCCGTGCACACCTCCCCGCTCGAGCAGCCGGGCACCGGCGACGCGGGCGGCTTGAACGTCTACGTGAGCCAGACCGCGCAGGAGATGGCGCGACGCGGCATCGAGGTAGAGGTGTTCACCCGGGCGACTTCGTCGGAGCAGCCGCCGCTGGCCGAGCTCGCGCCCGGCGTGACGGTGCGGCACGTGCCGGCCGGGCCGTTCGAGCCGCTGGCGCGTGACGAGCTGCCCGCACAGCTGTGCGCCTTCACCTCGGGCGTGCTGCGTGCGGAGGCGTTCCACGAGCCGGGCTACTACGACCTGATCCATTCGCACTACTGGCTGTCCGGCCAGGTCGGCTGGTTGGCTCGGGACCGGTGGGGCGTGCCGCTCGTGCACACCGCGCACACCCTGGCGAAGGTGAAGAACTCGCTGCTCGCCGAGGGCGACAAGCCTGAGCCGCGCACCCGCGTGATGGGCGAGGAGCAGGTGGTCGCCGAGGCGGACTGCCTGGTCGCGAACACTCAGGTCGAGGCGCGGCAACTGGTCGACCTGTACGGCGCGGCTCCGCACGCGGTGCACGCCGTGCCGCCGGGTGTCGACCTCGAACGCTTCACACCGGGTTCGAAGCTGGACGCGCGGCGCGAGCTGCGGCTGCCGACGGACGCGGTGGTCCTCGCCTTCGCCGGGCGGATCCAGCCGCTGAAGGCACCGGACGTCCTGCTGCACGCCGCGGCGGAGATGCTGCGGCGGCGGCCGGAACTGGCGTCGCGGCTGATCGTGCTGGTGGTCGGCGGACCGTCCGGGACTGGGCTGGAACAACCGCAGATGCTGCGCGAGCTGGCCGCGCAGCTGGGCATCACCGAGCAGGTGCGGTTCTTGCCGCCGCAGCCGGGACGGAAGCTGCGCACGGTGTTCTGCGCGGCCGATGTGGTCGCGGTGCCCAGCTACAACGAGTCGTTCGGCTTGGTGGCGCTCGAAGCGCAGGCATGCGGCACCCCGGTGGTGGCCGCGGAGGTCGGCGGGCTGCCGGTCGCGGTTCCGCACGGGGTTTCCGGGCTGCTGGTCCCCTCGCACCGCGCGACGGACTGGGCGGACGCGCTCGCCTCGGTCGCGCTGCGGCCGGACCGGCAGGCGGAACTGGCCGCCAACGCGGTCCAGCACGCGCAGCGGTTCTCCTGGCGGCGCACCACGGATTCGTTGCTGGACATCTATGCTCAGGCGACCAGAGCGTTCCGGCAGGCGCTGGAACTTCGTGCGGAGGTGGCGGTGTGAGCCTGGACGCGGTTATCAAGTCTACTTTGGACGCGAGCGGGCTCAAGTACGATCGGCGCGGCGAGGGCAAGTACTTCGTGACGCTGCCCGGAACCAAGAAGCTGCAGACGAATTGCTGGCTGGTGGACGGCGACCACGCGTTCTCGGTGGAGGCGTTCGTATGCCGTCGTCCGGACGAGCGGCACGAGGACGTCTACCGATTCCTGTTGCAGCGCAACGCCCGGCTCTACGGCGTGCACTACACAGTGGACAGCATGGGCGACATCTACCTGGTCGGCCGGTTCGGCAAGGAGACCGTGACCGAGTCCGAACTGGACAAGATCCTCGGCCAGGTGCTGGAGGCGGCGGACGGCGATTTCAATTCGCTGCTGGAAATCGGCTTCGCGAGCTCGATCAGGCGGGAGTGGGACTGGCGGGTCTCCCGCGGCGAATCGCTGGCGAACCTGCAGGCGTTCAAGCATCTCGCCGAACCCGCCGCGGACCACGAACCGGGGTTGACCGAGTCGTGACCGAACCCGTGCAACGGCGCTGAACGCCGCTCCCGTCTCCCCGCCGACTGGAGGGAGACCGGAAATGCGGATTCGGTGGAGATACGCGCTGGCCTGTGGGTTGGTGCTGGCGCTGGCCGGTTGCAGCGGCAACTCGGAATCGTCGTCGGGGGCGCAGTCCGCGGTCGCGCCGGTGCCGGGGTCGGCCCCGCGGCAGAGCACGGACTACGGCGCGGGCAAGAGTGCGGTGCCGGCCCCGGTACCCGCGCCAGGGGTGACCGATCGCAAGCTGGCGCGCAGCGCGCGGTTGTCGCTGACCGCGGCGAAGCTGGACGAGGTCGTGCCGCACGCGCGCTCGATCGCGACCGCCGCGGGCGGATATCCCGGGCAGGAAAGCACTTCCGCGGACTCGGCGACGCTGACCTTGTCGGTGCCCGCGGAGAAACTCGACAGCGTGCTCGACCAGCTCGCCGGGCTGGGCAAGGTGACGCGACGGGAAGTCAGCGCGGACGACGTGACGGCGCAGGTGATCGACGTGGACGCGCGGCTGGCGACCCAGCGCGCGAGCGTCGATCGGATGCGCGCGTTGCTGGCGAAGGCGCAGACAGTGTCCGAGATCGCGACCGTCGAAGGCGAACTGACCAGCCGGGAAGCCACGCTCGAGTCGTTGGAGCAGCAGCAGAAATCGCTTGCCGGGCAGGTCGCGATGGCGACTGTCACGCTCGCGGTCTCCGCCTCCGCGCCGCCCGCGGAGTCCGGCGGCTTCCTTTCCGGTCTGGCGGCCGGGTGGAGCGCGTTCCTGGACTTCTGCGGCGGGCTGGTGCGTGTGCTCGGCGTGGTGCTGCCGTTCGTGGTGGTGTTCGGGGTGCCGGCCGGCGCGCTGGCCTGGTGGTTGCGGCGGCGGCGCAAGGCCCGGCTCGCCGAATGAGGGACTGGCGGAACGGCTCGAGGGAGGGGGAGTCGCGATCTCGAGCCGTCCCGCTGCAGGTCCCGCCTACGAAGACCCGGTGACGAGGGGGATGCCAACGGGGCCGGCGGGCCGCGGCTCGGCAGGGGGGAGACGAGCCGCGGTCATTGCCCGCGACTCAGCCGGGGAGTGCGTGGAATCCGGCTGATCGGGACATGCTCAACCTGTCAGATATCCACCAGTAATCACAAGACTACTGGTTACTCCGTTTGGGTGAACTTTAGCAACGTCGATAACGGTGCGCAGCAGCTTGCACTCTTTTGTCGTCTTGTTGACCATCCGCGTGCTCTGAGAGTGACGTCGCTACCAATCGGTAACGCACTCTGTGTAGACGGCAGGACGCACCGGTGGCTTCGCTGGTGCGCTCTGGCAGGCTGGTGGCCATGGCCGAACTCGAGCTTGGGACGTTGGTGCTGCTGCGGCACGGGCAGAGCACGTGGAACGCGGAAAACCTGTTCACCGGCTGGGTGGACGTTCCGCTGTCGGAAACCGGCGAGCGCGAAGCCCGCCAGGGCGGGCAGCTGCTGGCCGAAGCGGGTCTGCTGCCGGACGTGGTGCACACGTCGCTGCTGCGCCGCGCGATCAGCACCGCGAACATCGCACTGGACGCCGCCGACCGGCACTGGATCCCGGTCAAGCGCGACTGGCGGCTCAACGAGCGCCACTACGGCGCGCTGCAGGGCAAGAACAAGAAGCAGACGCTGGAGGAGTTCGGCGAGGAGCAGTTCATGCTCTGGCGCCGGTCCTATGACACCCCGCCGCCCGCCATCGACCCGAAAGACGAGTTCAGCCAAGCGGGCGACGCGCGCTACGCGAACCTGGGCGACCAGGCTCCGCTGACCGAGTGCCTGAAGGACGTCGTGGAGCGGCTGCTGCCGTACTGGGAGTCGTCGATCGTCCCCGACCTGCGCGCGGGCCGCACGGTACTGGTCGCCGCGCACGGCAACTCGCTGCGCGCGCTGGTGAAGCACCTGGACGGAATCTCCGACGAGGACATCGCCGGCCTGAACATCCCGACCGGAATCCCGCTGCGCTACGACCTGAACCTGGCCGACCTGACCCCGGTCAAGCCGGGCGGCGAATACCTCGATCCGGAAGCCGCGAAGGACGCCGCGGCCGCGGTCGCGAACCAGGGCCGCTGAGCCTTTTCCGCCGAACAGCCTCGCGCGTGCCCGAACCGGGCGCCCGCGAGGCTGTTTCGTTGTCCGGGTTCAGGAACCGGGTGCGGTCACCGGTTTGATGGCGGACACCTTCCACTCGTTGCCCTGCCAGACCAGATCGAGGTGGATCGGCAGCTGGCGTTCCGCCGGCTGCTGCTGCCCGCCGGCGGTGGCCACCCGTGCCGCCAGCAGCGCCGACGCCTGCTTGCCGTCCGCGCTCAGCGACGTCAGCGCGGCCGGCGAGTCCGGTGCGCAGGTCGCCTTGGTCGCGGACTGCTTGAGGTGCGCGATCGTCTGCGCGCGGTCGGTGCGGAACTGGGTCAGCAGCGGCTCCGCGGTGATCTTTTCCCAGGTGTCGTAGGCGGTGTCGATAGTCGCCGGGTCGACGGTCATCAGGACGGCGCCGTCCCGCTTGGCGGAGTCGACCGCCGCGTCGCGAGCCGCTCCCGTGCCCTGCGCCGAGCCGGATGCCTGGGCGATCGCGCCGCGCGGGTCGAAGCTCAAGTCCGACAGCTGCCAGTGGCCGTTCGACTTGGCCGCCGTGACCAGCATCAGCGCGGCGGCCTGGTTCGAGGCCCCGTCCGACCGCTTGCTGTGCTGCTCGGCGGTGATCAGCACCCGCGCGCCGTTCGCGGTCAGCTCCGCCACGCCAGTCTCGATGACCTGCGTTTTCGTCGTCACCGCGCTGTCGCGGACCTCGGCGAACGTCTTGTCGAACTGCGCCCGGGCCGAGCCGGTGAGGTACTGCTGCTCGGCCTTCGCGACATCGTCCGGTTTGGTGGAGTCGTAGCTGAACGCGCCCTCGACGGCCTGCTTCACCCCGGCTGCCGCATCGCTGGTCGCTTGCGCGTCCACGTACGCCAGATTCGCCGGCGGCGGCGAGGACGGCGCTGGCGACGGGCCTGGCTGCGAGAGGGCGCTACCACCGCTGCAGCCGGCTGTCAGCAAGGCCGCGGCGATGAACGCCCGCCTCACAGCAAACCCGCATCTCGGGCGAGCGCGCCCGCCTGGAACCGCGAGGTCGCCCCCAGTACTTCCATCAGTTCGGCCACGCGCCGACGGTACGTGCGCAGCCCCACCCCCATCTCGCGGGCTGCCTTTTCGTCGGTTGACCCGGACGACAGCAGATGCAGCAGCTGCGGCGTGTACTGGCGCAGCTCGGCGAACCGCGTCTCGTACGCCGCCATCGCGGTCGACGCGCGCCAGGCGGTCTCGAACAGCGACGCGATGCCGCGGACCAGGTCCGGCTTGGTGGTCACGGTGTAGCCGGGACCGGCCGCGAGGATGGCGACCCGGTTGTCCAGCAGGATCGTCTCGTTGATCTCGTGGTCGCTGATCCGCACTTCCGCGCCGAACTCGCGCAGCATCCGCAGGTGCTCGGCACCGGCCGGGTCGAGCAGTACCCGGGACAAGTAGACCTTGCGGACCCGCAGTTTCCGCGGTCTGGGCAGCTCCTCGGCGAACTTCTGCATCGCCGACCAGGTGTGCAGATCGTTGGCGGCGCAAGCGAAGTCGTCAGCGCCGGCGAGCAGGTGGCCGGCCCGCTCGACCAGCTCGTATTCGTCGCGCAGGCTGGCGACGTCCTCGGTTCGGGACACGGGGTCCAGTGTCCAGCGTTGGCAGCTTGGTGCCAAACCGCCGTCGCGCGCCCCGGCGCGCAGCACGCTGGGGACATGACCGAAACGACCCTTCCCGCCGCTGCCGCGGGCACCTGGCAGCTCGGCTCGATCCCCGTCAACCGGCTCGGCTTCGGCGCGATGCGGCTCGGTGGTTCCCTCGACCCGAACCAGTCCGCCGACCCCGGTCGCGCGGTCGCGGTGCTGCGCCGGGCGATCGAACTCGGCGTGAACCACATCGATACCGCCGCGTTCTACTTCGGCTCCGGTTGGCGGGCGAACGAGCTGATCAAGACCGCCCTCGCGCCCTACGGCGACGAGTTGGTGCTGACCACCAAGGTCGGCCCGGCGCGCGACGCGTCCGGCCAGTTCCTGCCGTTCGCCCGTCCCGACGAGCTGCGCGGCCAGGTGGAGCAGAACCTGCGCGAACTCGGCCGCGACCACCTCGATGTCGTCAACCTGCGGATCGGCACCGGGCTGGACCGCGGCACCGGCTCGCTGGCCGAGCTGCGGGCGGCGGGGCTCATTCGCGAGCTGGGGATTTCGAACGTCGGAGTCGAGCACCTGGCCGAAGCGCAGGCGATCGCGCCGGTGGTGTGCGTGCAGAACCAATACGGCCTCTCCGCGCGGCGGGAAGACGACGAGCTGCTGCGGATCTGCGGTGAGCAGGGGGTGGCGTTCGTGCCGTTCTTCGCGGTCGCGAGTGGACAGTCCGACGCCGGGGAGCGGGTCGCCGAGGTGGCCAGGCGGCACCGGATTTCGGACGCACAGGTGCGGCTGGCCTGGACGCTGGCCCAGGGCCGGCACGTGCTGGCGATCCCCGGGACGAGCGATGTCGGGCACCTGGAGCAGAACGTGGCCGCGGCGGCGGTGGAGTTGTCGGAGGAGGACCTGGCGGCTCTCGAGACGCGCTGACCGTGTCGCGCCGCTGCCTCTCGGTCCGCCGGGCCGAGCCGCGTCGGGACGGGTCGGGCGGCGGCAGCGTCGCCCGGCCGGCCAGGCGTTCTCTTCGTCTGGTCCGGACCTTCGGGGGACAGACTGTTGCCTCGAACACCGGTGACCCCGCTCACCCGTCCCACCGCGCTCCCGGCCCGCCCGATCCGCCCGCTGACCTCGGGGCGGAAGCCTGCCCTCGTGGTCAAAAGATCTCGAACGGGTGAACGGGGGCTGACTCCGAGGCGAATATGTCCCCCTCAAGTGTCACTCGCCTCACGAGAGGGCTTCTGGCACTAGGCCGGAAGGCTACCGGGATGCTTACGATTCCTTCGTGACCACGCCTGTTGCCTTGCTGACGGCCATCGGCGCTCTTGTCGTCGGCGCGGTCGCCGGTTTCCTGATCGCCCGGGCGCGCGCCCGGCGCGTAGCGGCGCGGCCGGTTGGACCGACCGTCGCCGAACTGCTCGAACGGCTCATCCGTTCGAGCAACAACGGCATCGTCGTGCTCAACCGCTTCGGCGACCTGGTGCTGCACAATCCGCGTGCGTACGACTTGGGTTTGGTCCGCGTCAACCAGGCCGACCCCCGGGCGCGCAAGGCGGCCGAGCAGGTGGTCGAGACGGACGAGCCGATGGAGGTCGACCTCTCGCCGCTGGAGAACCGGGGACGCCGGCAGCCCGAGGCGGTGCTCGGCGAGGTCCGGCCGCTCGGCGACGGATTCACCGTGGTCGAGGCCGTCGACCACTCCGAGGCGATCCGGCTGGAGGCGGTCCGGCGCGATTTCGTCGCGAACGTCAGCCACGAGCTCAAGACCCCGGTCGGCGCGATCGCGCTGCTCACCGAGGCCGTGCTGGACGCCGCCGAGGACGTCGAGGAGGTCCGGCGGTTCGGCAGCAAGATCCTGCGCGAGTCGACCCGGCTCGGCCAGCTGGTCACCGAGCTGATCGCGCTTTCCCGGCTCCAGGGCGCGGAGCGGCTGCCCGACCTCAACGTGGTCGAGGTCGACGCCGTGGTGCGGGAAGCGCTGGGCCGCACGACCCTGTCCGCGGAATCCGCCGCCATCACCATCACCACCGACGCTCCCAGCAGCCTGCTCATCGAGGGCGACCGGACGCTGCTGGTCACCGCGCTGTCGAACTTGCTGGAGAACGCGGTCGCGTACTCGTCGGCGGGCAGTCCGGTGTCGATCTCCCGCCGGCTCGCCGACGGGATGGTCGAGATCGCGGTGACCGACCGCGGCATCGGCATCGCCGAGGACGAACAGCAGCGGGTGTTCGAGCGCTTCTACCGCGCGGACAAAGCACGCTCCCGCGCCACCGGCGGCACCGGGCTCGGCCTGGCGATCGTCAAGCACGTCGCGGCCAACCACGGCGGTTCGGTCGGCCTCTGGAGCCGTCCCGGCACCGGTTCGACGTTCACGCTGCGCATCCCCGCGCACGTGCGCACCGAACCGGCCGACCTCGCGCGCAAGGCCGCCCCGGCGCGGCCGGACATGACCCCCGAGCGGACACCCCGGCTCGTGGCAACCGGGCAGGAGCTCTCCAGCCCAGACCATGGAGGAAACCTGTGACGAGGGTTCTCATTGTCGAGGACGAAGAGTCCTTCGCCGACCCGCTCGCCTTCCTGCTGCGCAAGGAGGGCTTCACCGCGGCGGTGGCCGTCACCGGCCAGCAGGCGCTCGAGGAATTCGACCGCAACGGAGCGGACATCGTGCTGCTCGACCTGATGCTGCCCGGGATGAGCGGCACCGACGTCTGCAAGCAGCTGCGCCAGCGGTCCGCGGTGCCGGTCATCATGGTGACCGCGCGCGACAGCGAGATCGACAAGGTGGTCGGCCTCGAACTCGGCGCCGACGACTACGTGACCAAGCCGTACTCGGCACGCGAGCTGATCGCCCGCGTGCGGGCGGTCCTGCGCCGCGGCGGCGAGCCGGGCACGGACGGCGAGCTGGCCCCGCTGGTGCTCTCGGCCGGCCCGGTGCGGATGGACGTCGAACGGCACGTGGTGACCGTGGACGGCGCCGAGGTCTCGCTGCCGCTCAAGGAGTTCGACTTGCTCGAATACCTGCTGCGCAACGTCGGCCGGGTGCTGACCCGCGGCCAGCTGATCGACCGGGTGTGGGGCGCGGACTACGTCGGTGACACCAAGACGCTGGACGTCCACGTGAAGAGGCTCCGTTCCAAGATCGAACCGGACCCGGGCTCGCCGCGGCACCTGGTGACGGTGCGCGGGCTCGGCTACAAGTTCGAGACGTGATCGGCGTCCCCGGCGAGTTGAGGGGTTCGCCGGGGCTCTCCGGACCGTCATGCCTCCGGGCCGTCGGGTCGGTCGGGTCCGTCGCGCCCCAATGTGGCATTGGGTGCATGTGACGCACCGAATGCCACATTGGGTGCGTCACATGCACCGAATGTGGCATTGGGGCGTTTTTCAGCGCACACCGTGCCGGGACGCGCACGCTGAGTTGACGCTGATCCGAGTGGAGTTGGTTACAGTTTCGAGACCTGGTGCTGGGACCGGTACGCTGAATCCTCGTGCGCCTAGGGGTACTCGACGTCGGTTCCAATACCGTCCATTTGCTCGTGGTCGACGCCCATCGTGGCGCTCACCCGACCCCGATGCACTCCGAGAAAACCGTGCTGCGGCTGGCCGAACAGCTGACCCGGTCCGGCGAGCTCAGCCGGTCCGGCGAGGACGGCCTCGTCCGAGCGGTCGAGTCGGCCAAAGCAGCGGCCGCTCGGCTCGGCTGCGAGGACGTCCTCGCGTTCGCCACGTCCGCTGTGCGCGAGGCGAAGAACTCGGCGAAGGTGCTCGCCCGGGTCGGTGCCGAGACCGGCGTGGACCTGCGAGTGCTCTCCGGACCGGACGAGTCCCGGCTGACCTTCCTCGCGGTGCGCCGCTGGTTTGGCTGGTCGGCCGGAAAGCTGCTGGTGCTGGACATCGGCGGAGGGTCGTTCGAGGTCGCCATGGGCCGCGACGAGGAGCCCGAGCTGGCCGAATCGCTTCCGCTCGGCGCGGGCCGCACCACCCGCACCCGGTTCCGGAACGACCCGCCGACTCGTTCCGAGGTCGTCGCGACCTCCGCGTGGCTTGAGGACCAGCTCGCCGGGCTGGCGAAGAAGGTCGTCGCGCAGGGTCCGCCGGACCGCGTGGTGGCCACTTCCAAGACGTTCCGCTCGCTGGCCCGGCTGACCGGGGCGGCCCCGTCGGCGGCCGGACCCCGCGTGCGCCGTACGCTCACCGACACCGCCCTGCGTCAGCTCATCGCCTTCATTTCGCGGATGACCGCCGCGGACCTGGCGCAGCTCGAAGGCGTCGGCGCGAGCCGGTCGCACCAGCTCGTGGCGGGGGCGCTCGTGGCACAGGCCGCGATGCGGGCACTCTCTCTCACCGAGCTGGAGATCTGCCCTTGGGCGCTGCGAGAGGGCGTCATCCTGCGCCGGCTGGACCACACCGGCGGATCGGACGAAGCTGGGGCCGCGCTCGTCGGCGTTTCGGCGAACGGGGAGGACCGGTGACAGCAGCGGACTGGACTTGGCGGACGAGGACCAGGCACGGTGAAGAGGTGACGGACATGCACAGCACGGGGTCGATCGCGCGCGGCGCCGAGGGCGTGCGTGCCCGAGTGACCACAACCAACCCCGAGCGCGCTTTGGACAGCACGGTATGACGGACCAGACCGGCGGCGACCAGCCCCAGAAGACCGTGGCCGAACTGCTCGCCCAGCATGGGCAGCAGGTCGACGGCGGACGGCGACGCAGGCGCAGGGCCTCCGACGACGAGGACGAGGCCCCGCGCCGTTCCGGACTCACCGACACCGGCCCGCAGGCGATCATCGACCGGGTGGCCGCCGAGGGCGGCACTCCGCCGCCCCCGTCGCGTCCGCCGGGCGGCGGCCGCCGCCGTCCGGACCCGGTGCCGCCGCGTCCGCCTCGTCCGGGCCAGCAGGACTCCGGCCAGTACGGCGCGCCGCAGCCGTCCGGGCAGTACCCGGTCAACGGCCCGCAGGACCCGGGCTACGTGCGCCCGCCGGCTCCGCCGCAGGACTCCGGCCAGTACCCGGTGAACGGGCAGCAGGAGTCCGGTTACGTGCGCGCGCCGCAGGAGTCCGGGCAGTACCCGCGGCCCGGCGGCCCGCAGGACACCGGATACCAGCGTCCGCCTGCCCCGCCGCAGGAATCGGGCCAGTTCGCCCGTCCCGCACCGCCCGCGGCCGGTCCGCAGGGAACCGGCTTCCTGCGCCCGGCCGCCCCGCAGGACACCGGTTACGCGCGTCCGCCTGCCCCGCAGCCTTCCGGTCAGATGCCGGTGCCGCCGCAGCCGTCCGGTCAGATGCCGGTGCCGGGCCGTCGCCCGCAGCCCGGCGAGGAGACCCGCGCCCAGGCGCAGCCGGTCCGCCGCCGCCCGGCCCCGCAGCCGCCCGCCGCGCCCGCGTCCGGGCCGGGTGGGCAGGACAGCCTGTCCGCCCGGCTGGACGGTCTCGACGGCGTCGACGGAGAAGCCGCGGAACCGCCCGCCGCGCCGATGGCGAGCGGCGCGTTCCCGGCACCCGGCGCCGCGCCGGGCCGTCCGCGCCGGGCGCCCGCCCGTCGCCCGGCCCCGAAGGCCGAACCGAGCACCCAGGAGTTCGTCCCGGTCGACGGCCAGCCAGAGGAGGGCAAACCCGCCGGTCTGGCCGGCTGGCGGCAGCGTCGTCAGCAGGAACAACTGGAGGACACCGAGGTCGGCGTGATGCCGGCGGTGCCCGCCGCTGCCGAGCCCGGCCCGGCCGGGGACTACGTGGACGACGGATACGAGGACGACGACTACGCCGAGGACGGGTACGAGGACGAGTACCCGCCGCAGCAGCCCGCCGCGCAGTACGACGCCGGCCCGCCGACCCAGGGCTACCCGGCCCCGATGCCGTTCGCGCCGGGCGGCAAGCAGGCACCGGCCGCCGACGATCTGTCCGAGTACGAGCGCGAGTTCGCCGAGCCGGGCGGATACCCCGCGGGCTCGCCGGACTTCGAGGGCGACGACGGCTACGGGTACGAGCACGCCGAGGGCTACGAACACGACGGCAGCTACGACCAGGGCGACGGCTACGAGCAGGGCGACGAGTACGACGACTACCCCGAGGAAGCCGTCGCCGACGAAGCCCCGGCGGCCGAGGAGGCCCCGGCGGCCTCGGCGGGCAAGCAGTGGCTGACCCTGGCCGGCCAGCTGGCGCTGGGCGTGGTCGGCGGAGCCGGCGTGTGGCTCGGCTTCAACTGGCTGTGGGTCAACCTCGCGCCGGCCGCGCTCGTGGGCGCGCTGCTGGTGATCGTCGCGCTGGTGTGGATCGTGCGAAAGATCCGGCGCGCCGAGGACCTGCAGACCACCTTGCTGGCGATCCTGGTCGGCCTGGTGGTCACCGTGTCGCCGGCGGCCTTGCTGCTGGTAGCCAAGTAGCCGCGGTCGGGCACGGCTGGGGCAGGATGATCGCGTGACTGAAAGCGCGTCTGTCCCCGTCGGACTGAGTACCGCGTCGGTGTGGCCGCTGCGCGCTGGCGCGGCGTTCGAGATAGCGGCCGACCTCGGCTATGACGGGGTCGAGGTCATGGTCTGGGCTGATCCGATCAGCCAGGACGTCTCGGCGGTCCGGCGCTGGTCGCGACGGACCGGAATGCCGGTGCTGTCCGTGCATTCGCCGTCGCTGCTGATCACCCAGCGGATCTGGTCGCCGGACCCGGAGGTCCGGCTGCGGCGGTCGGTGGACGCCGCGCTGGAGCTGGGCGCGCGGACGGTGGTCGTTCATCCGCCGTTCCGCTGGCAGCGGCGGTACGGGGACGCGTTCGGCGATCTGGTGGACGAGCTGGAGGACGCCAGCGGGATCCAGATCGCGGTGGAGAACATGTTCAAGGTGCGGCCGCCTGGCGGCTCCCGGGACGCCCGGGTTTCGGCGTTCCGGCCGTCGATCGACCCCACCGACGTGGGGTTCCGGCATTACACGCTGGATCTGTCGCATTCGGCGGCGGCGCGGATGGACGCGCTCGCGTTGGCCGACCGGATGGGAGAGGGGCTGGCGCATCTGCACCTGGCGGACGGGACCGGCGTGCCCAAGGACGAGCATTTGATCCCCGGGCACGGGGGACAGCCTTGTGCGGAGTTGCTGGAGAAGCTGGTGCGGGACGGGTTCGCCGGGCAGGTGGTGCTGGAGGTCAACACGCGGTCGGCGGCCGGAACGGCGGGGCGGGTCCGGGCGCTGGCGGAGGCGCTGTTGTTCGCCCGGTTGCATTTGGGGCAGTGATCCAATTCGCTGGAAAACCGTTTTCCGGCCGCAGAAACCGGCGAGCACCCGAAAGTGGCACTCTGGCGGCGCGGTGATCATCTAGGCTGTCGTCCAGTCTGGACACGATGATCCGTTGCACATGTCGGGGGGGAACGACGTGGCTTCGCCGTATGGCGGCATGCCTCAGTACGGGCAGCAGCCGCATCAGCCATTCGGACAACAGCAGCCGTCCGCGCCACCGCAATGGGGACAACAGCAGTGGGGACCGCCGCAACCACCGCCCCGGAAGAAGAAGCTGTGGCTGTGGCTGGTCCCGCTGCTCGTAATCGTCGTCGCGGCGGGGATCACGGTGCCATTGCTGCTCAGCAGTTCGTCGAACGGTGACTCGGCGTCGGACGGCGGCATGCCGGCGGAAACGCACACCCCGATGCCGAAGGGCCGCGCCGCGGCCGCGGTCACTGCCGCATTGCGTGCCATCGATCCGTGCGCGCTCACCGATGTGGCGGTGGCACGGCAGCGCGGCAAGCCCGACGCGACGACGATCGCGCTAGGGCCGCACGCCTGCTTTCTGGTCGCGTCGTCGGACTACTCGCCGGGCGACCCCGGGGTAAAGGTGAAGGTCGGCAGCGACTCCGATCAGTTGCAGCGGTACTTCGGCGCCCCGGTCACCGTGGCGGGCGCCAAGGCGTACCAGTACGCCACTGCCACTAACCACCCGTCGTGCCGGCTGGCGTTCCCGGTGAGCTTCGACTTGACGGTCGAGTTCTCCTACGAGCTCACCGGCGGCGACGGCGACGTCTGCCCGATCGTCCGCCAGTACGCGGAGGCAGCCGTCGCGAAGCTCCGGAACCCGGCTGCGATCGCGCCGGCGAGCAGGCCCTACTCCGCTTGGGACGGCTGCACGCTGCTGGCCACGGCGCTGCCGGGCGACGAGGCGAAGAAGTACCGGTACCAGCCGAGCGGCAGCAAGGATCCGCTTGCCGGCTGTGAGACCTACGCGTCCGAGGCGGAGAAGGTCGGCCCGAAGATCGAGTTGTTCTACGACACCCCGGCCGAGCTGACCGGTCAGACGCGGTCGATCGCAGGCAAGACGGTCGGCCTGACCACCCTCGGCGACCATTGCCGCGCCGAATGGGACGCGGGCGCCTCCGGCAATCAGAACAAGTGGTTCTCTGACGTGACCGTGCAGGTGGAGAACAGCAGTTGTGACGCGGCCGCGACGCTCGCCGAACACGTGATGGGCCTCGCGACCGGCAAACCGGGCCAGACCTCCCCGGCGACCGAGCTGCTGTACGGCCCGAATGACAACGACACCGGTGCCCGCGGTGCGTGCGCCGACCTAGGGGTGACCGGTGGAATGCCGGACTGCGAGCCGTACCAGAAAGTCACGCTGGCATCCTCGCCGCAGCAGATCATGACCGACGCGGGGCACAACCGGAACGTGCAGTGCGCGGTGTTCAACGACGCCGTCGTCGCCCTGTACGGCAAGGAATTCGTGCCGGTGACCTGGGGTTCGCACTGCTTCTTCGTGGACCCCAAGCACGATGTGATGATCCAGGTGAACGTGGATCCGGTGAATGTTCCCGGCGACTACGGCCAGGGCTCGCCGGAGAGGCGTGAGACGACCATCGCGGGCAAGGCAGCACTCACCTACACCGACGAAAAGAAGACGCAGTACGACATCTACCTGTCGCCGACGAACGACCTGCGGGCGCGCGGCAACCTGCACTTCCAGGTGAAGGGTGAGGGCGGCCGTGGCAAGGACACACCCGACGCGTACAACATTCTGCCGCAGGACGCCTTCGGCAAGGCGGAGAAGGCGATGACGCAGACGGTCCAGAAGTACTTCCCGTAACCACAGCCGGGGCACCCGCCGAACGCCGCCTCCGTCGTGGACCGGACCTGTCGCGCAGCTCATCCCTCGGGGTCGAGCATCCGCGAAGCACCGCACCGGACAAGTTGCGTCACTGGTCGAACTCCCGCTGATCCGGCTGCCGCCGCCGGCCTTTGCGGAGCTACCCGGCCACCTGGGCGGCCGGTGCGGCGGCAGGCCGGCGGGTGATCTTGCTCGGCTGTCCGGGCGGTCCCTTGCCAGCTCGGCCCGCAAAAGCCGCCCGGCACCGTAAAGTCACCGGCGTGACCCCGTTGCGATCGTGTTGTCCTTGTTGCCCCGGAACCGGTTCCACGCGCCGTATCGCCGTGGCCGGACGTCCGTGAGCGCGGCGGACGACACCGCGACCGCCTTCGACACGGCTATCGCCGTCCGGTCGCTGGGGGATGGCACGTTCACTGCCACTCTTCGAGCGGAATGGGCGGTCGGGACGCATCCGCACGGCGGGTTTCTCGTCGCGATGCTGGCCAAGACCGCGGTCGCGGCGATGCACGAGCGTGGCGACGCGAGCGTCGAACCTCTCGCGGTGAGCACCGAGTTCCTGCACGCGCCGGCGTTGGGGCCGGTGTTGCTGCGCGCGGACGTGCGGAAGGTCGGCCGCCGCGTTTCCGTGGTCGCGGTGTCGCTTGAACAGCGGGGGAGGGCGTGCGTCGAGGCTCGCGTCACGATCGGCCGGTTGCCGATGCGGCGGGCCGAGTGGACCGACTTGCCGCAGATGCCCGCTGAGCCGCCGGCCAGTGCGGTGCAGCTCGGTGCGGAGACCCCGGAAGGCCCGTTTCACCTGTCCGCCAGCTGCGATGTCCGGCTGGACTCGGCCAGCGCGGGAATTCTGCTGGGCAGGACGGGTGATCCGCCTCGGCTGCGGATGTGGGCTCGGCCACGCACCGGTCAGGCGGACGCGTACTTCGCGTTGCTGGCGGGTGATCTGAACCCGCCGGTGGTGGCGAACCTCGGCCGCAACGGCTGGGCGCCGACGGTCCAGATGACGTCGCTGCTGCGCACCCGTCCGGCCCCGGGCTGGCTGCGGATCACCGTCGAATCCCGGTCGGTGCACGAGGCGTGGTTCGACTCGGACGCGACCGTGGTCGACGCGCAGGGGCGGCTCGTCTCCCAGGTCCGCCAGCTCGCGCTCGCCCCGGCACCGGGCGGCTGAACCGCGTTTGGCACGCTGGCGGCATGAGTGTCATCGCGGTGCTGGGTGCGGGAAAAATCGGCGAAGCCCTGCTTTCGGGCCTGCTCAGCGGCGGGCATAAGCCGGCCGAGCTGCTCTTCACGGAGCGGTACGAGGAGCGAGCTCGCGAACTGGAAACCCGGTACCCGGGCATGACCGCGGTGACCGTCGCGGACGCTGCCCGGCGGGCTGACGTGCTCGTGGTCGCGGTGAAACCGCAGGACATCGAGCCGGTGCTGGACGAACTGGCACCGCTGCTCGGTCCGTCGTCGCTGGTCGTGTCGCTGTGCGCGGGGCTGCCGACGGCGCTGTACGAACGGCGTCTCGCCGAGGGCGTCCCAGTGGTGCGAGTGATGCCGAACACGCCGATGCTGGTCGGCGAGGCGATGAGCGCGGTGTCGCCGGGCAAGCACGCGACGCCCGCGCACGTCGCGATCGTCAAGGAACTGCTGTCGCATGTCGGCCAGGTCGTGGAGGTGCCGGAGAAGCAGCAGGACGCGGTGACCGCGCTGTCCGGGTCCGGTCCGGCGTACTTCTTCTACCTGGTCGAGGCCATGATCGACGCGGGCATCCTGCTGGGGCTGCCGCGCGCGCTGGCCGGTCAGCTGATCATCCAGTCCGCGGTCGGCGCGGCGAAGATGCTCGCCGAGGGCCAGGACCACCCGGTGCTGCTGCGCGAGGCGGTGACGTCGCCCGCCGGGACGACCATCAACGCTATTCGTGAGCTGGAGAAGCACGGAGTGCGTGCGGCGTTGCTGGACGCGATCGAGGCGGCCCGGGACCGTTCGGAGGAGCTCGGGCGGGCACACGAGGGCTGATGCTTCGGAGGTTTGCCCGCGAGGGTTCGGGTCGTCGGCCGTGAAGGGAACCTTGAGGTACTCAGAGTCCCTCAAGGTTCCCTTCACGGCCGGGAGCCGGGAGTCAAGGCGGCATTCGGGGTGGTCCCGGTCTCCCTTGCCCGCGCGCCCTTGATTCGCCGAAACCGGTATTCCGGGTGCCGTTGCGCCGTCCGGGCTAGTGGAAGCCGCAGGTGAGGGCCCATCCTGGTGACAGGCGTCGCACGAGTCCCACCTGTCCCGCTACTCTCGGAAGAGCACGTGCGTGTCGATACCACAGGTGGGGAAGCCTCGTGGCGCGACACGTGTCGAAGGACGCGGTAAACATGTCGCCGAACAAGAAGGAGGATTTGCCCGCGGTTGGGCAGGTCCAGTTTTTGACAGTCGCTGAGGTAGCCACGCTCATGCGGGTCTCCAAGATGACCGTGTACCGCCTCGTGCACTCCGGCGAGCTTCCCGCGGTGAGAGTCGGGAAGTCCTTCCGGGTGCCGGAAAAAGCGGTGCACGAGTACCTGCGGGGCGCCTACTTCGACGTCGGGTAGCGCCACCTCGCCGGACCCCGTTCCGCACTGCGCGGCAACGGGGCGGCGAAGGGGCGATCGGTCGCGGGCATGAGTCAAACCATGCCCGCCGACCGGCCCGCGTCGGGACGCTAGTAGCCTGGTAAACCGCTCGTGCCTGTGCGCTCCACCCGTTGGACGCTGCGCCGGGCAGCGTGACCGACGACAACTGAGGAGCGCCCATGGGTTCCGTAATCAAGAAGCGCCGCAAGCGCATGTCCAAGAAGAAGCACCGCAAGTTGCTCCGCCGCACGCGCGTGCAGCGGCGCAAGGCCGGCAAGTGAGCCGTCCGCGCGGCTAGCGTTTCGTGGCCCGTCCAGTCTCTGGACGGGCCACACTCATGTTCGGACCCGTTTCCTCCGATCGAGTGAGGCCCGGATCGCATTCTGAGCATCGCTTGTTAAAACCGGGTTAGCGCTGGTCAGGTGCTCCCGAACGGCCAGTAACATGGGTGGTGCGTCCGCGCGATGCTTCCCCTGAGTGCAGGCTCGCGCACCTCGAGTGATCACTGCCGCATCGGCGTCGACAGGGAGATCCATGGCTTCGAACATCGTGCTCGTCACCGGGGTCGCCGGCGACCTTGGCGGGAAGCTTCTCGCCCGGCTCGGCGCCAACCCGGAGTTCGAGCGGGTGATCGGCGTCGACACCGCGCCGCCGGCCAAGTCCGTGCAGCAGCGGATGGGCCGGGCCGAGTTCGTCCGCGCGGACATCCGCAACCCGCTGATCGCGAAGGTGATCAGCAGCGCTGAGGTGGACACCGTCGTGCACACCTCGTGCACCGCGCATCCGGCCGGGCCGAGCCGGCGCGCGGCGGTCAAGGAAGTCAACGTCATCGGCACCATGCGGCTGCTCGCGGCGTGCCAGCGGGCACCGAAGGTGCGCAAACTGGTCGTCAAGTCCAGTGCCGCCGTGTACGGCGCGGGCGCGCGTTCGCAGGCGGTCTTCACCGAGGAGTCCGAGCTGATCCCGCCCGCTCCCAGCGGGTACGCGAAGGACGCGGTGGAGATGGAGGGTTACGTACGCGGATTGGCCCGTCGCCGCCCGGACCTGACCATCACGCTCGCCCGGTTCGCGAACATCATCGGCCCCGAGGTCGACACCGTGCTGGCGCGCTACTTCTCGCTGCCGGTCGTACCCACCGTCTTCGGTTACGACGCCCGTCTGCAGCTGCTGCACGCCTCAGACGCGCTCTCGGTGCTCGAACTGGCGACGCTGGAGGACAAGCCGGGAGTGTTCAACGTGGCGTCCGAGGGCGTGATCACGTTGTCGCAGGCGATCCGCCGGGCGGGCCGGGTCGGGTTGCCGATGCCGCGCGGCGTGGTGCCGTCGGTCGGGAAGCTGCTGCGCGGCGCGCGGCTGGTCGATTTCTCCGCCGATCAGGTGCGGCTGCTGAACTACGGCCGCGCGATCGACATCACGAAGCTCAAGAAGGAATTCGGGTACACGCCGCGCTGGACCACCCGCGAGGCGTTCGACGACTACGTGGCCGGCCGCGGCCTGCGTCCGGTGCTCGACGGCACCGCGCTCGCCGGTCTGGCCGGCAAGGTGCTTGAGGCCGCCGCCACCGGGCAGGCGCGCCGATGAACCACGCGAGGGCCGGAAGTGAGGTGCACCCCGTGAACGGTGCCGAGGCACAGGTCATTCCGCTGCACAAGCCCGGCCGGGAGAAGCCGGTCGAGATCCCGCAGCAGGTGGAAACGCGGGCGGAAGCGCCCGTCGTCGAATTCCCGGTGCCTGCGCCCCAAGCGCCGGAAGCCGATCCGCTGTCGGAGCCGGTGCGCAACGCGCTCACCTTCCTGCGGCACCGGCTCACCGGCGACTACGAGGTGGACGAGTTCGGTTTCGACGCCGAGCTGACCGAGGCGCTCGTCCTGCCGCCGCTGCGCGCGCTGTACGAGAAATGGTTCCGGGTCGACACGTTCGGCGTCGAGAACCTGCCGAAGGCCGGTGGTGCGCTGCTGGTGTCCAACCATTCCGGCACCTTGCCGCTGGACGCGCTGATGACGGCCGTCGCGGTACACGACGAGACCGGCGGCCGGCATCTGCGCGGGCTTGGCGCGGACCTGGTGTTCAAGCTGCCGCTGGTGGGTTCGTTCGCGCGCAAGTCCGGGCAGACGCTGGCCTGCAACGCCGACGCCGAGCGGCTGCTCGCCAACGGTGAGCTGGTCGGCGTGTGGCCGGAGGGCTTCAAGGGCGTCGGCAAGCCGTTCTCCGCGCGGTACAAGCTGCAGCGCTTCGGCCGCGGCGGATTCGTGTCCGCGGCGATGCGCGCGGGCGTGCCGATCATCCCGGTGTCGGTGGTCGGTGCCGAGGAGACGTACCCGAAGATCGGCGATCTGAAGGTGCTGGCCCGGCTGTTCGGCCTGCCCTATTTCCCGGTCACCCCGTTCTTCCCGCTGTTCGGTCCGCTCGGCGCGATGCCGTTGCCGACGAAGTGGACGATCGAGTTCGGCCAGCTGATCCGCACCGACGAGCTGGGTCCGGACGCGGTGGACGACCCGATGCTCGTGTTCACGCTCACCGACCAGGTGCGCGAGTCCATCCAGCAGTCGCTGTACCAGCGGCTTTCCCAGCGGCGGAGCATTTTCCGCGGCTGAGGCTCAGTGCGTTTTCCAGCCCGCGCGCACTGAGCGTTCGCAGCGTTTCGGGTCATCGCCGACGCTCACGAAAAGCGCGGTGAGCAGTGGTGCGCCGTGGTCCAGGGTGGCGCGCGGCAGGGGGCCGTTGGCGACCAGCGAGACCAGCCCGTGCGCGATCGCCCAGCTCTGAGTGGCGACGGTGTACTTCGTGGAGTGGTCGCCGGAGAAGATGGGCGAGTTCGTCGAGGGCGTGCAGCGGGCGGAGAAGGCGCTGGGCGTGCGCGTGCAAGCTCCGTTGACCGGCATCGGCGTCGCGTTCCTGGCCGAGCCGGACCTGCTGGTGGAGGTCGAAGCCACCGCCGTGCTGGACTGAAAGGTGCGGGGCCGGTCCTGCTCAGGACCGGCCCCGCAGGAGAATTCAGCGGCGCCGGTAGGCCATTCCGGCGGCGACGGCTCCGGCCAGCGCACCGGCGCCAAGCACGGACGGCACGCCGATCCGGGCGGCCTTGCGCCCGGTCCGGAAATCGCGAATCTCCCAGCCGCGGGCCCGGGCGACGTCGCGCAGGCCGCTGTCCGGGTTGACCGCGACCGCGGTGCCGACCACCGAAAGCATCGGCACGTCGTTCTGCGAATCCGAATAAGCCGTGCAGCGCTTGAGGTTCAGGCCCTCCCGCGCCGCGAGCGCGCGGACCGCGTGCGCCTTCGCCCGGCCGTGCAGCATGTCGCCGACCAGCCGGCCGGTGTAGACGCCGTCCTTGGTTTCCGCGACGGTGCCCAGCGCCCCGGTGAGGCCGAGCCGGCGGGAGATGATCGCGGCCAGCTCGATCGGGGTCGCGGTGACCAGCCAGACGCGCTGGCCCGCGTCCAGGTGCATCTGGGCCAGCGCGCGGGTCCCGGACCAGATCTTGTCCGCCATCAGCTCGTCGTAGATCTCTTCGCTCATCGTGGTGAGCTCTTCGACCGTGCGACCAGCCACAAAGGACAGAGCGCGTTCCCGGTGGGTCTTGATGTCGGCCTTGTTCTCGTGACCGCCGATGCGGAACTTGAGCTGGTCCCAGACGAAACCGGCCAGATCCGACGAGGTGAAGAACTTGCGGGCGGCCAGGCCGCGGGCGAAGTAGAAGATCGACGCGCCCATCATCATCGTGTTGTCGACGTCGAAGAAGGCGGCGGCGGTGAGGTCCGGAGGAGCAGGGGGAAGCTGGGCGTCCGCCTGCGCTTGGGCGGAGATCGCGGCCGCTTCGGCGGACGCCTCGCCGGCCAGGGTGGCGAGCCTTTCCAGTTCCTGACTTTTATCTTTGCCACGCCAAGCTGACACGCACACCGCCTCCAGGTTCGGTCCCGACGGACGAGACCGGGGGTCCTGGGGGACAGGGTAGCGATTGCCGGAATCACCCGTTGGAGATGTGTGGCGTGGGACTCCGTGTTGGGGGAACTGTCGCGTTCCGGTGGTGGTCCGTGAAGGGCCCCTTAACGGAATCCCAGTCTCTCAAGGGGCCATTCACGGACTTAGCCGACGACGATGGGGGGCAGGCCGGGCAGCACTGGAGGTACCGAGATCACCGGGGGCGGCGGTGGCTGGGACGGGATCCTCGGCGCGGTGGGGGCGGGGATCGGTGCGGGGACGGTGGGCGGGGCGGCGGGGTGCGGCACGCTCGTCGAGGTGGGCAGCCGGGTGGGAGCGGAGGTGCCGGGGGTGCCGAGGTTGGGCGAGGACACCGAGTGCAGCGGCAGCGGCGAGCCGGTTGCCGGGACGCTGGGGGCTGGGCTGTCCGGGGTCGGCAGGCTGGGCGGCGTGACCGGTTGCTGGGTGCAGGCGCCGTGGGCGGGCAGCAGGCCCAGCTCGTCGGTGGTTCCAGTGGTGATGCGGTAGCAGTTCAGCCGGGAGCCGAGAGCGGTGGTGCGCTGCTGGACCCGGGACAGGAGCGACTGGGCGCGCTGGAAGCCGTCGCGGGCTTCGGCCGGGATAGCCGGTTCTTCCGCCTGCAGCGCGCTCGACTGGGTTTGCGCCCAGGACTGCAGGGCCGCCAGCCGGGCGTGGTCGCTGCTCTTCGTCGCCAGTTCGGTGAGCCCGGCGACGCCGGCTCGCAGGTCGCTGCTGAAATCGGTCAGCGCGACCTGGTACGCGGCGGGACTGGCCTCGTCCATCCGGCCCAGGTCGGCGACGCGGTTGGCGGCGAACTCCAGGTGGCGTTCGGCCTTGGCGGCGTCCCCGAAGGTCAGCCCCAGCGAGGTCACCTCGCCGGCTCGTTTCACCTGGTACAGCGCATCGCCGGGGACGGCGTCGCGGGACAGCAGCAGAGTCAGGCCGGTCAGTCCGAGGAACAGCGCGATGCCGGCGGCGACCAGGTCGGCCATCCGCGGGCGCCAGTGACGACGGGGCAGCGGCTCGCCGATGCGGCTTTCGATTTCGGTGCGGATCCGGGTCCGGGTCGCCAGGTCGGGACTGCCTGCTTGGCCCAGTTCGCGCAGGGCGCCGACCAGCGCCAGTTCTTCGGCGAACTCGTCCGGACGAGCGCCGGGAGACGCGTTGACTGCGTCGTCGAACCGATCGCTCTCGGTCCGACCCCGCGAAAACCACCCGGGCACGCCCACGGTGCTGCTCCGTCTCCACAAACAAACCCGCCCGGTCCTGACACCGGTCTGCGTGGAGAAACGATTAAGAAGGCGAAGAAGTTACGGTCTTTGCTTGAACGATCAACGCAAACCGGTCGGCAGCAGCTGGGCGAGGCGGCGCACGGCCCGGTGCTGGAGGGCCTTCACCGCGCCCTCGTTGCGATCCATGATCTGCGCGGTCTCGGCGACCGACAGCCCCTGCAGGAACCGCAGGACAATGCATTCGCGCTGGTCATCGCCCAGTTCGGCGACACAGCGCAGCAGTTCGGCACGGGTCGCGCCGGCGATCGCCTGCTGCTCCGGACCGGCCTGGGCGACCGGGCCGACCGAGCCGCCGGGCATGCCGCCGGGTTCGGTCACCTCGTCGGTGACGACCTCCAGGCGGAAACGGCTCGACTTCACGTGGTCGAGGATCAGGTTGCGGGCGATGGTGACGAACCACGCGCCGACGTCCCGGCCCTGGTAGCTCACCGACGTGATGCGGCGCAGGGCGCGCAGGAAGGTCTCGCTGGTGACGTCTTCGGCCAGGTCGCGGTCGCCCAGGCGGAACAGCGCGTAGCGGTAGACGACGTCGACGTACCGGTCGTAGAGCCGGCCGAAGGCGGACGAGTCGCCTTCCTGGGCGCAGCGGACCAGCTCCCAGGCTTCGGCCTTGGCCACCTCGGCGGCGTCCGGCTCCGCGTCGGCCCGCGTGAGCGGGACAGCGGCTCCGAAGACTCGCTCGGCGAACATCGAAACGGGCGCGGCGGACTCAGCGGAAAGGGTCATCGCTCGGCACCTCCGGCTCTCCCAGACGTCGCCGGACCGGTCCCCGAGGGCGCAGCGGGCACAGCCGCAGGCCGGGGCGCGTCTTCCACTGCGTCGTGGACCGGCGGCTTCGGCACGGCAACTCCCTTTCTCGGGTCACCCGGCAGTGATCAACGCCACCCGGCGACGCAGTGCAGCATACGTGTTGTTACCGCGAAGTAGGTAGTGTCCCGGTCAGGCAGAGGTGCGACGATCGCCCGGCATCCCCATTACGGGTGAGAAGATGACGAATTGGCAACGGAACGAGAGGGGTGGGGGTGGACCGGATCAGCACCGCGCGCGGCGTCGCCGGGCTCCTCGCCGACGCGGCCGGCCGGTGGCCGGAGCGCACGGCGATCATCGAGACCGGCACCGGCGGCAAGCTGACCTGGCGGGAGCTCGACGAGGCGGCGCACGCGCAGGCGCGGCAGCTGGTCTCGGCCGGGGTCGGACCAGGCGACCCGGTCGTCCTGCGGTTGCCGACGTCGGCGGACTTCGCGGTCGCGTTGTTCGCGGTGCTGCGAGCGGGCGGGATCGCGGTGCCGCTGTCGCCGCAGGCGCCCGCACCCGAGCTGGAGCGGCTGCTGGCGCACAGCGGCGCGAAGCTCGTCGTGCAGCGGGACGACGCTGAGCTGCCGGAAGGCGTCGCCGGCCTGCCGCCACGCGGCTCGGTCGCCGGGGAACCAGTCGATCTCGGCCGGACCGGCGAGGACATCGCGGTCATTTCCTACACCTCCGGCACGACCGGTCCACCGCGCGGAGTGCTGCTGTCGCACCGGGCGTTGCTCGCCAACCTCACTCAATTGTCCGAAGTGGACGGGGTGCTCGAACAGAACGACCGGGTGCTGGTTTCGATCCCGCTGTTCCACGTCTACGGCCTCGGCCCGGGGCTGCTGATGTCCACCGCGGTCGGCGCGACGCTGGTGCTGTCCGAGCGCTTCGAGCCGCAGCGGACGCTGGACGACATCGCCGAGTACGGCGTCACCGTGATCACCGGGGTGCCCGCGATGTACGGCGGGTTCGCCGCACTCGGACAGGACGAGCTGAGGCGCGGGCTGGCGACCGTCCGGCGGATGACGTCCGGTGCCGCGCCGTTGCACCCGAAGGTGCTCGCCTCGATCCGGGAAGCCACCGGGCTCGACGTGTACGAGGGCTACGGGCTCACCGAATGCGCGCCGGTGGTCACCTCGACGCTGGTCACCGGGTATCCGAAGCCCGGTTCGGTGGGCCGTCCGCTGCCCGGGATCGAACTGCGGCTGGTGGAGCCGGACGGGTCGGCGGGCGAACTGCCGCTGGACCCGGAGGACCCGGACGACGTGTTCGAGTCCGGCGGCAGCACCGGCCTGGTATCGGTGCGCGGGGCGAACCTGTTCTCCGGCTACTGGCCGGACGGCGCGCACGGCCCGGACGCCGAGGGCTGGTTCCGCACCGGCGACGTCGGCTACCTCGATTCCGACGGCGACCTGCACCTGGTGGACCGGGCCAACGATTTGATCATCGTCAACGGCTTCAACGTCTTCCCGCACGAAGTCGAGGAAGTGATCTCGCAGCTGCCGGGCGTGGCCGAGGCGGCGGTGGTCGGCGTGGTCGACGACCGCAGCGGCGAGGCGGTCAAAGCGGTGGTGGTGCCGGTCGAAGGCGCGGCGCTGTCGGAACAGCAGGTGGTGGACCAGTGCGCCGCGCAGCTCGCGGGGTACAAGGTGCCGCACACGGTCGAGTTCGCGGAGTCGCTGCCGCATTCGGCGACCGGGAAGCTGCGCCGGCTCAAGCTACGCTGATCCGGTGCACAAAGTGACCGTGATGAGCCGCGAAGGGTGCCATCTCTGCGAGGTGGCGGAGGCGGACGTCGAGCGGATTTGCGGCGAGCTGGGCGTGCCGTGGGAGCGCGCGGATGTCGACAGCGACCCGGAATGGCGGGCCGACTACGGCGACCAGGTTCCGGTGATCCTGGTCGACGGGGCCGAGCACGGGTACTGGCGGGTCGAGGAAGACCGGCTGCGCGCGGCCCTTCGGTAAGCAACCCGTAAGCGCTGTTTCCGGTTCAGCGGGGCCGGGCCCGCCGAAGATGGTGGGGTGAGTGCGTTGAAGGAAGCTCCGCCGCCGGTCCAGCCGCGGCTGTCGCTGGGAGTCGCGACGTCCATCGGTCTGGTCGCGCTCGCGGTCGCGCTGGGCGTCGGGCATCTGGTGGCCGCGTTCGTCGGATACAACGCGTCGCCGTTCGTCGCGGTCGCGGACTTCGTCATCGCGCACAGCCCGCATCCCGTCGTGGTGTGGGCGGAACAGACCATCGGGACGGCCGACAAGACCGTGCTGAAGATCGGCCTGGCGGTGGTACTGCTGGGTTTCGCGGTGCTGGCCGGACAGCTTTCGCGCGGCCGCCGGCTGCCGGGGCAGATTCTTGTGATCGTGGTCGGCGCGTTCGGGATCTACGCGGTGTTCGAGCGCACGGACGTCGGCGAACTCGCGTTGCTGGCCCCGGTGGTGTCGCTGGGGGCGGCCCTGCTGGTCTTCAGCTGGCTGCACCGCCGCGCGTTGCCGCTGGAAGCCGAACCGCGGTCCGGGCTCAGCCGACGTCAGGTGCTGCAGCGCGGCGCGGGTCTCGCCGCGGGCGCCGGAGTCGCTGCGATCGTCGGCGAGGTCGTGTCCCGCACCGGCAGCGCGGCCGGATCGCGCGCCGCGGTCGGGCCGCTGGTCGCCGCGCGCAAGGCCCCGCCGCTGCCGGCGGACGCGGACTTCCAGAAGCTCGGGACGCCGCCGTTCATCACGCCGAACGCGAACTTCTACCGGATCGACACCGCGTTCGTGGTGCCGCAGGTCCGGGCCGAGGACTGGTCGTTGAAGATCCACGGAATGGTGGACCGGGAGGTGCGGTTCTCCTACGCGGACATCCGGAACCGCCCGCTCGTCGAGCGGACCGTGACGCTCACCTGCGTGTCCAACGAGGTCGGCGGCAACCTGATCTCCACCGCGGACTTCATCGGCGTCGACCTGGTGGACCTGCTCGACGCGGCGGGCGTGCGCCACGGCGCGCAGCAGATGTACGCGACCAGCGTCGACGGATGGACCTGCGGCACCCCGGCGTCGGTGGCGCTGGACCCGGCGCGCGGGGCGATGCTGGCGATCGGGATGAACGGCGAGCCGCTCCCGGTCGAACACGGTTTCCCGGCGCGGATCGTGATTCCCGGGCTGTACGGATACGTGTCGGCGACCAAGTGGGTCACCGACCTGGAGTTCACCACCTGGGACGCGCGGCAGGCGTACTGGCTGGAACGCGGCTGGGCGGAGCAGGGCCCGATCAAGACCGAATCCCGGATCGACACGCCGTCGAGCGGGGCTTCGGTGCGCGCGGGCCGGGTGCGGGTGGCCGGCACGGCGTGGGCGCAGCACGTCGGGATCGCGAAGGTGGAAGTGCGGGTGGACCACGGGGAATGGGTGCCCGCGACGCTGTCGGCCGAGGTGAACAAGGACACCTGGCGGATGTGGTGGGCGGAGGTGCCGGTGCCCGCGGGCAGCCACACGGTGACGGTCCGGGCGACCGATCAGTCCGGATACACCCAGACCGACCACGTGGCCGACCCGGTGCCGGACGGGGCGACCGGATGGCATGCGGTGCCGTTCACGGCTAGCTGACCTGCGGGCGCAACGCGGCGGCCAGCTGGCGGAGGTCGTGCAGGGCGGGCTCGATGCGATCGAGGTCCATCTGCCCGTCCGCCCAGATCCACAATTCCCCGGCGAGCAGCCGAAAAGGCCGGCGGTGGGCGGAAATCCAGACCCGGACCGCAGTGGTGACATCGGCGGGGGAACCGTCGATGACCCAGCTCCGGTCGAAGTCGGACTGGCCGGGAGCGGCGATCCGGAGGCCGCGGGCGAGCTGCCCGAGCAGGCCGCGCGGGTAGACGGCGAGGCTCGGGAGCTGGCCCGGCATTCGGAGGGCGAAGATCTGAATGAAGCGGCGTTCGGCGCGGTCGCTGGATTCGCTGTCGGAATCGCCGTAGACGGCGCTGTACTCGAAGGACGTGAACTCGCCGTCGTTGCCGGTGACAGCGTGCCAAGCGCGGGGGCGGCGGCCGCTCCCGAAGGGATAGCCGTGGCAGCGGCCGAGAAGGTCGCGGTCTCGTTCCTGGTAGGTCCAGCCGCGCTCGGCCGTGGCGGAGCGGTAGCCGTCGCGGCGGACGCGGTAGGCGCGGAAACGCCAGTAGCCGTAACCGCCCAGGACGACCGGGCCGGGGATGTAGTAGAGCCAGTTCGGCACAGCGCCTCCGGGAGCCTTCGAGCCGGAACAGTTACGCACCGGGTATAGGCCGCGCCGGGCGGTAGCAGGGCGGAACGCCGTCCGCCTCACTCGATCGAGTCCTCGATGTGCCGCCGGTCATGCGGGTGACCAGTGACTTTGTGCATGTGTTCACAAGTGGACTACCGTAGTTACTCGTCCCCGTGAGCGCCGGTATCGAACCGGATGGCAGCTGCGGGGTCAAGAGCTGGTTTTTCCATTGCCGGTCCGGCAGGTGGGGACCGGCGTGGGCGAGAAGCCGGACTAGGAGAGGTCAGCGTGGTGACACAGCGGGGTGGGCGCAGCGATGCCGAACCGTCGGCCACGCCTTCTCCGGACGGTTCCGCGGCTGCCGGAGAGGCCCCCGCCGCTCCGCGCCGGAGCGCTGGCGGGCGGCATGCCGCGGGCGGTCGTCGCCGGGCGGTGGTGAGCGAGAACGGCTTGGCGCACAACGGGAACGGGCAGGTCGTGACCGGCGGCGAGCACGCCGCGGACACCGGCCGTGGCAAGGGAAACGGGCGCGCCGCGAGCGCCGGGAACGGAACCGGACGGGCGGCCGCGAACGGCAACGGCACCGGCGCCGGAAACGGCCGCTCCGCCGAGCCGAGCGCGAACGGCAACGGGCAAAACTCGCGTACCGCTGGCCGGGCAGCCGAACCTGCCGACGCTCCCAAGCGCACCCGTCGTGCCCGGGCGGTGGCAGCGGCGGCACCGGACGCCGACAACGCGCCCACCGCCGAGATGCCCGCCGTCTCCGAAGCCGAAGACACCGCGGTCCGCGCGAAGCAGATCCCGGAAGCCGCTGTCGCGCGGCTGGCCGTCTACCTGCGCATCCTGTCCGGCCTCGCCGAGCAGGGGGCGACCACCGTCTCCAGCGAAGAGCTTTCCGCCGCGGCTGGCGTGAACTCCGCGAAGCTGCGCAAAGACCTGTCCTACCTCGGCTCGTACGGCACCCGCGGGGTCGGCTACGAGGTGACTGTCCTGGTCAGTCAGATCGAACGCATCCTCGGCCTCACCCGGCAGCACCGCGTCGCCGTCGTCGGGATCGGGAACCTGGGGCACGCGCTGGCCAACTACGGCGGATTCCCCGGCCGGGGCTTCCCGGTCGAAGCCCTCTTCGACCTCGACCCGGACCTGATCGGGATCCCGGTGGGCGGTCTGCCCGTTTCGCACCTCGACGACATCCCGCGGGTCTGCGCCGAACGGGAGATTTCCGTCGGGATCATCGCCACACCTCCTACCGCCGCGCAGTCGGTGTGCGACAGGCTGGTGGCAGGCGGCGTCCAGTGCATCCTCAACTTCGCTCCGGTCGTGCTCCAGGTTCCAGCGCACGTCGAGGTCCGCAAGGTCGACTTGGCGGTCGAACTGCAGATCCTGTCGTTCCTCGTGGCCCGCAGCGCGGACCGGGCCGGCGCGGCGCTGGAAAATCAGGGCGACACCGGATTACCCGGCACGGGCCTGCCGCCTGACAATGGCAGTACCGGCGACGGACGCAACGGCGCCGGAACGGACGGCGGTCTCGGAATGGTGGTGCGCTGAATGAGCGTGTTGGCGGTCGGGCTCTCCCATCGCAGTGCGGACCTCGGCACGCTCGAGCGTGCCGCGATCCCCGCGGCGGAGCTCACCAAGGTCCTGCACGACCTGCAGCAGGCGGAGCACATCAGCGAGGCGATGCTCGTCTCGACGTGCAACCGCATCGAGGTCTACGCCGTAGTCGAGACGTTCCACGGCGGCGTCAACGACGTCTCGGAGGTGCTCTCCCGCAAAGCCGGGATGGAGCCGGCCGAGCTGTACGAGAGCCTGTACGTGCACTACGCGGGCGCGGCGGTCGAGCACCTGTTCTCGGTCACCTCGGGCCTGGACTCGATGGTGGTCGGCGAGACGCAGATCCTCGGCCAGATCCGGTCCGCCTACGCGACCGCGCGCGAGGCCGGCACCGTCGGCCGCACGCTGCACGAGCTGATCCAGACCACCCTGCGGGTCGGCAAGCGGGTGCACGCCGAGACCGGGCTGGACCAGCTCGGCGCGTCCGTGGTGTCCGAGGCGCTGGCCGCCGCCGGCGATGTCGCGGGCAAGCACGCGCTGATCGTCGGGGCCGGTTCGATGGGCGCGCTCACCGCCTCCCAGCTGCGCAAGGCCGGGATCGGCCGGGTCACGGTCGCGAACCGGACCGAGGCCAACGCGGTCCGGCTGGCCGAGAAGACCGCGGCCGAGGGCATCCCGGCCGGGTCGGTGCCGCTGTCCGCCTTGGCCGAGGCGGTCGAGCTGGCCGACGTGGTGGTGGCGTGCACCGGTGCGCAGGACGCGGTGTTCCGGGCCGAGCACGTGCCCGCCCGCAACGGCCGCGCGCTGGTCGTCTGCGACCTCGGGCTGCCCAAGGACGTTGACGTGGCGGTCGCCGAACTCGCCGACGTCGCCGTGGTCGACCTGGAGACGATCCAGCGCCGGATGCGGGAGGCGGGCGCCCCGACCACCGACCGGCAGACCGCCAAAGCCAACGGCATCGTGCTGGACGAGGTGCGCGAGTACCTCGCCGGACAGCGCAGCGCCGAGGTCACGCCCACGGTCACCGCGCTGCGTCGGCGCGCGGCCGAGGTAGTGGACGCGGAGCTGCTCCGCCTGGACAACCGGCTGCCGGAACTCGACAGCCAGATTCGCGAAGAGGTCGGCCGCACGGTTCGCCGGGTGGTCGACAAGCTGCTGCACGCGCCGACGGTGCGGGTCAAGCAGCTGGCCGCCGAGACGGCCGACACCGACTACGCCAACGCGTTGCGGGAGCTGTTCTGCCTCGATCCGCAGGCACCTGCGGCCGTGGCCAGCCCGACAGCGCCGGAGATCGAGAAGAAGCGGTAGTGACCAGAGTCATTCGCATCGGCACGCGGGGCAGCAAACTCGCCCTCGCGCAGACCGGCATCGTCGCCGAAACCATCCGCGCCACCGGCACCGAGGTGGAGATCGTCACGGTCACCACGCCGGGCGACCTCTCCAGCGCGCCGATCTCCCAGATCGGCGTCGGGGTGTTCACCTCCGCGCTGCGGGAAGCGTTGCTGCGCAACGAGATCGACGTCGCCGTGCACTCGTACAAGGACCTGCCCACCGCGCCCGAGCCGGGCCTCGTGCTCGCCGCGGTGCCGCCGCGCGAGGACCCGCGCGACGCGCTGATCGCTCGCGACGGCCTCACTCTCGGCGAGCTGCCGCCGGGTTCGAAGGTCGGCACCGGGGCGGCCCGGCGGACCGCCCAGTTGCGCGCGCTGGGACTCGGTTTGGAAATCGTGCCGATCCGAGGCAATATCGACACCCGCATGCGCAAGGTGTCCGACGGCGAGCTCGATGCCGTGGTGCTCGCGCGTGCCGGCCTGTCCCGGATCGGCAGGGCCGAGGAGATCACCGAGACCCTCGACCCGATCCAGATGCTGCCCGCCCCCGCACAGGGAGCGCTGGCGCTGGAGTGCCGGGCGGCCGACGTGGACGTCGAGCACCTGCTCGCCTCCGCGGTGAACGACGAGAGCACGCGGGTCGCGGTGACGGCCGAACGAGCTCTGCTCGCCGCGCTCGAAGCCGGGTGCAGCGCGCCGGTGGGCGCGCTCGCCGAAATCGTCGAGGACATCGACGACGAGGGCGCGGTGGTGGAACGCATCTCGCTGCGCGGCACCGCTGCCGTCGAAGACGAGAACGGCGCCGTCGACATGGTGCGGGCGTCCGCGATCGCCGGGATCGGCGAGGCGGAGAAGCTCGGCCGTGAGCTGGCAGCCGAACTGCTCGACCTGGGGGCCGGTGCGCTGTCCGGCCCCGCACAGTGACGCCAGCCGTCACCGACCCGCACGACCTGCCCGACATCCGCGGCCGGAGCATCGGCCGCCCAAGAGGAGAAGAACACCAACGATGACCCCTGCTCGCAAGACCGCCGGGCGTGTCGCCTTCGTGGGCTCGGGCCCCGGGGACGCCGGGCTGCTCACCGTCCGCGCCCAGGAACTCTTGGCCAAGGCCGAGGTCGTGGTGACGGACCCGGACGTGCCGGCCGGCGTACTCGCGTTCGCCGCCCCGGGCGCCGAGGTCCGGCCCGCCGTCGGTGAGCCGTCCGACGTCGCGAAGGACCTGACCTCCGAGGCCAAAGCAGGCCGGCTCGCGCTGCGCCTGGTCTCCGGTGACCCGCTGACCAGTCCGGCCGTCGTGGCCGAGGTGCAGGCCGTGGCCCGCACGTCGGCTGTTTTCGACGTCATCCCGGGCGTCCCGCCGGGCACCGCGGTGCCCGCCTACGCGGGAGTCGCGCTCGGCGGCACCTACACCGAGGCGGACGTGCGCGGCGAGGTCGACTGGGGCGCGCTGGCCGCTTCCCCCGGCCCGATCGTGCTGCACGCGACCTCGGCGCACCTGGCCGAGGCGGCGAGCCGGCTCACCGAGAAGGGGCTGCCGTCCACGACGCCGGTCGCGGTCACCGCGAACGGCACCATCAACACCCAGCGCACCCTCGACACCACGCTGGCCTCGGTCGCCAACGACGCGGGCGAGCTCGTCGGCCCGCTGGTCGTGACGGTCGGGCAGGCCGCCGGGCACCGCTCGAAGCTGTCCTGGTGGGAGTCGCGCGCGCTGTACGGCTGGAAGGTCCTGGTGCCGCGCACCAAGGAGCAGGCCGGCGAAATGGCCGAGCGCCTGCGCGGCCACGGCGCGACCTCGCACGAGGTGCCGACGATCTCCGTCGAGCCGCCCCGCAGCCCGGCGCAGATGGAGCGCTCGGTCAAGGGCCTGGTCGACGGCCGTTACCAGTGGATCGTCTTCACCTCCACCAACGCGGTGCGCGCGGTGTGGGAGAAGTTCGAGGAGTTCGGGCTGGACGCACGCGCGTTCTCCGGCGTGAAGATCGCCTGCGTCGGCGAATCGACCGCGGCGAAGGTCCGTTCGTTCGGCATCATCCCGGAGCTGGTGCCGACCGGCGAGCAGTCGTCGGAGGGCCTGCTGGCCGAGTTCCCGCCGTACGACGACGTGCTGGACCCGGTCAACCGGGTGCTGCTGCCGCGGGCGGACATCGCCACCGAGATCCTGTCGGCCGGCCTGATCGAGCGGGGCTGGGAAGTGGACGACGTCACCGCCTACCGGACCGTCCGGGCGGCCCCGCCGCCAGCCGAGACCCGCGAGATGATCAAGACCGGCGGGTTCGACGCGGTCTGCTTCACCTCGTCGTCGACCGTGCGCAACCTGGTGGGCATCGCCGGGAAGCCGCACACCCGCACGTTGGTCGCGTGCATCGGGCCGAAGACCGCGGAGACCGCCGTGGAATTCGGTCTGCGAGTGGACGTCCAGCCGGAGAAGGCGGACGTGCCGCACCTGGTGGACGCCCTCGCCGAGCACGCCGCCCGGCTTCGTGCGGAGGGCGCGCTGCCTCCGCCTCGGAAGGCCAAGCGGACCCGGCGCAGCTGAGGTCTCTGTCCGTGAAGGGCCCCTTGAGGGAATCTACTTCCCTCAAGGGGCCCTTCACGGCTTTCGGGGTAAGCGCGGGAGTACCGTGGTTGGCGTGTTTCCTGAGCAGCGACCTCGCAGGCTTCGTACCACCCCGGCGATGCGCCGGATGGTCAGTGAGACCACTCTGCGCCCACGGCAGCTGATCCTGCCGATGTTCGTCGGCGAAGGGCTCGACGCGCCGCGGCCGATCGCCAGCATGCCGGGCGTCGTCCAGCACACTCGCGACACGTTGCGCAAAGCCGCCGTCGACGCGGTCAACGCGGGGGTCGGCGGGCTCATGCTGTTCGGTGTTCCGGAGAACCGGGACCCGCAGGGGTCCGGCGCGATCGACGAGAACGGCATCCTCAACGTCGCGCTCCGGGATCTGCGCAGCGAACTCGGCGACGCCACCGTGCTGATGGCCGACACCTGCCTGGACGAGTTCACCGACCACGGCCACTGCGGCGTGCTCGACGCGGACGGCAAGGTGGACAACGACGCCACGCTCCGGCTGTATGCCGACATGGCGGTCGCGCAGGCCGAAGCGGGTGCGCACGTGCTCGGGCCCAGCGGGATGATGGACGGGCAGGTCGGCGTGATCCGGCGGGCGCTGGACGAGGTCGGGCACCGCGAGACCGCCATTCTCGCCTACACCGTGAAGTACGCCAGCGCGTTCTACGGCCCGTTCCGCGAGGCCGTCGATTCGCAGCTCAAGGGCGACCGCAAGACTTACCAGCAGGATCTGGGCAACGCGCGGGAAGCGCTGCGGGAGATCGAACTCGATCTCGCCGAGGGCGCGGACATGATCATGGTCAAGCCTGCCTTGTCCTATTTGGACGTCATCAAGGCGGCCGCCGACGTTTCGCCGGTTCCGGTCGCGGCGTACAACATTTCCGGCGAGTACGCGATGGTCGAGGCGGCCGCCGCGAACGGCTGGCTCGAGCGGGAACGCACCATCCTCGAGGTGCTCACGTCGATCCGGCGCGCGGGTGCGGACCTGGTCCTGACCTACTGGGCGGCCGAGGCCGCGGGCTGGCTGGACTGAGTCCGGGTAGGGTCTTTCGGGTGGCGGACAAGGACAAGACCAACCCCGGTGCGCAGTCGGACGACCTCGCCGGTCTCACCGACGACGAGCTTCGCAAGCGCGGGCGCGCGCCGGATCCGGTGCTGCCGGGGGAGAGCGCGCCGAAGGCGACCCCGCCGAAGCAGGTGCACGTCGCGTTCGTGCTCGCGATCATCGCGTCGGTGATCACGATCGCCGGGCAGGTCGTCACGCTCTTCCTCAAGTCGCAGCTGATCGAGCAGGCGCTCAAGCAGCCGCAGCAGCCGGGGCACACCCTCACCCGCGAGCAGATCACCGCCAACGCGAACACGCTGGTCTGGGCGATGCTGGTCGGTGCGCTGTGCTTCGCCGCGCTGCTCGTGCTGTTCGCCTGGAAAGCTCGCGAGGGCACCCGGTCCGCGCGCAGCATCGCCACCTTGCTGGCGATCGTCGGCATCGTTTTCCAGCTCGGCCTGATCCGCAGCATCTTCGCGCTGACCAGCTCGGCGGCGCTGATCGCCATGCTGGTGCTGCTGTACCTGCCGAAGGTCGCGGGCTATTTCCCGAAGGTCGGCAAGAAGCTGTAATGACCGCCAGGACGCTGTACGCCGAGCCCGGGGTCGGCTGGACCGCGCTGATCTGGGGCCCGCTGTTCGCGGTCCTCGGCGCGTTCGCGGAGCTGGCCACCGGCGGCCCGGTGCACGTCGTCGGGTGGCTGATGATCGGATTCGCGCTCTGCGTGCTCACCATGCCGTGGGTGTATGCGCGCCGCCGTTTCCTGTCACTGGCGGTCACCACCGAAGGGCTGCGGCAGGGGCGGGAAACGGTGCCCGCTGAGAAGATCGCTTCGGTCACCGACGTGGGCGCGCCGGTCGGGGCCCGCGTCCTCGGCGGCGGCTGGTCGGTGCCCCGCAAGTACGACGAACTGCCCGTCGAATTGACGGACGGCACGGTGGTGCTCGCCTGGGCTCGCGACATCGAAGCGCTCCAGACGGCACTGGCCCGGATCGCCGCCGGGAAACCGGCCGCCGGCACCGGCACCGAGGAACCCGGCGAAAACAAGGCCGATGACCGGAACTGAACCCCGCAGAGGGAAGCGGAACGACCGCGAACCTGAAAGGCTGGATCCCGTGATCGACCTACCCCAGCCGACCGGTGCCGACCTGTGGCCGCCGGAGGAAACGCTGCCGCGGACGAAGCTCAACCAGCCCTGGCGCGCGTTCGTCGCGCTCGGCGAAGTGGTGGTGGCCGCGCTCGCGCTCTGGGTGGCGTTCGTGCTGTGGGACGCGGGTGTGGTCACCGTCGTCACGAAGGCGCTGGACGGTGCCGAACTGGTGTCGCACCGGTACTTCGGCGGGCACCTCGCCGGGGCGCTCGGACTGGGCACGCTGTCGGCGGTGCTGGTGGTGGACGCGATCCGGCAGCTGCTGCTCGCGGTCCGTGCGCGGCACCGCAAGAAGAAGGACTAGCCGATCCACAGCTGTCCCACAGGAAACCAACAGCTGACCCCTAAGCGAGCCCCGCAGTCTTGCGGCCATGAAGCGGCTGCGTACCCGTACCTGGGTGGTCAACGGAGTGCTCGTCGTGCTGCTAGGTGGCGCGGCTTTCGGGATCTACCAGGCATTTACGCCGGCCAGTCCCACTGCGAGCGCGCAAACCAGGACAACTCCGGTACGCCGGGCGAACGTGACCGAGACCGTGTCCGCGGCCGGCACCATCGCCAGCGCGTACACCGGCGCGGCGAACTTCACGACGTCCGGCAAGGTCACCGCGATCGACGTGAAGGTCGGCGACGTGGTGAGCGCCGGGCAGAAGCTCGCGACGATCGACTCGACGCAAGCGAGCAAACAACTTCAGGTCGCCAAGGACAACCTCGCGGTCGCCGACGACAACCTGACGCAGGCACAGGACAACCCGCCCGCCAACCAGACCGCGACGCAGGTCCAGAGCAACCTGACTTCGTTGCAGGCCAAAGTGGATCAAGCGCGGCTGGACGTCGACAACGCGCAATCGACCGTCGATGCGACCGTGCTGACCGCGCCGGGCGCCGGCACCGTCACCGCGATCAATGGGACGGTCGGGCAGCAAACCGGCAGCGGCGGTTCCGGCAATGGCTCTTCCGGAGCTTCGTCCTCCAGCGGCAACGGCGGCTCCGGGCAGTCCTCGTCCGGCAGCGGTAACAGCGGTGCCAACAGCGCCGGCAGCAACAGCAGCGGGTTCATCGACATCACGGACATGAGCAACCTGGTGGTCAACACCTCGGTGGCGGAAATCGACGTGAGCAAGGTGAAAACGGGGCAGAAGGCAACCGTCACGCTGAACGCGACGCCGGACCAGCCGTTGCCGGCGACCGTTTCCAGCATCGACCTCACGCCGACCACGAGCAGCAACGTCGTCACCTACGGAGCGAAACTGGCGCTGACGAACGCACCTTCGGGGCTGCGCCCCGGGCAGTCGGCGAGCGTCGTGATCACGGTCGCGGAGTCCGACAACGTGCTGAGCGTTCCGGCGGCCGCGGTGAAGACCTCCGGTACGACGAACGTCGTCACCGTGGAACAGAACGGCCAGGCGGTGCCGCGGCAGGTGCAGATCGGCGTGCGCGGCGAGTCCACTGTGGAGATCAAGTCCGGCCTGCAGGAGGGCGACAGCGTGGTGTTGACCGCCGCGTCGCCGACCACTTCGAGCGGTACCAACGGCCAGCAGCGCGGCGGCACCGGCGGGCTCGGCGGCTTCGGCGGGCAGCAGGGCGGCTTCGGGGGCGGCCGCCAGGGCGGCGTCGGCACCGGCGGAGGCCGGGGATGAAGCCGGTGCTCGCAGTCTCCGGGCTGCGCAAGACCTACGGCAGCGGGGAAACCGCGGTACACGCTCTGCGCGGGGTCGATCTTCAAGTATGGCCCGGCGAGTACGTGGCGATCATGGGCGCTTCCGGTTCCGGCAAGTCGACGCTGCTGAACATGCTCGGCTGTCTGGACACGCCGACCTCGGGCCGGTACTTCCTGGACGGATTCCCGGTGGCCGACCTCAACGAACGGCAGCTCTCCCTGCTGCGCAACCGAAAGATCGGCTTCATCTTCCAGTCGTTCAACCTCGTCCCGCGCACCAGTGCACTGTCCAATGTGGAGCTGCCGCTGGTCTACAGCGGACTCAAGCGAGCGGCGCGGCGGAAGCGGGCGTTGGCGGCGCTGGAAATGGTCGGGCTCTCCGATCGGGCGAAGCATTTGCCGAGCGAGCTTTCCGGCGGCCAGCAGCAACGGGTCGCGGTGGCGCGTGCGCTCGTCGGGGGACCGGCCTTGCTGCTCGCCGACGAACCGACCGGAAACCTGGACCACGCCAGCACGGTCGACGTGCTCGGGGTCTTCGACCGGCTCAACGCGCTGGGCCGCACCGTCGTGGTGATCACCCACGAGGACGAAGTGGCTCACCACGCGCACCGCGTCATCCGGGTCAGCGACGGGCAGATCGTCTCGGACGAGGTCACCCGGCGGACCGGGGTGGTCGCGTGAACTTCGTCGAGATCATGCGGTTCGCGGTGCGCGGGCTGGCATCGAACAAGCTGCGCTCGGTGCTCACCACGCTCGGCATCACCATCGGAGTCGCGTCGGTGATCCTGTTGGTGGCAGTCGGAAACGGCGCGTCGGCGGCGATCACCGCGAGCATCCAGGGCCTCGGCACCGACGTGGTCAACGTGTCGCCGGTCCGGGGCGGACAGAGCGCGACTGCCCGGCCGCTCACCGTGCAGGACGCGCACGCGCTGGTCGATCCGGTCGGCGCACCGGACGTCAAAGCGGCCTCTCCGGTGGTGAACACCACGGCGACTGCGACCTACGGCCAGACCTCCTATGACGTGTCGAGCGTCGTCGGCACCGAACCCGACTACTTCACCACCACGAACCGGCAGATCGCCGACGGCCAGCTGTTCAGCGCCGAAGACGTGACGCAGGCGCGCAAGGTCGTGGTGCTCGGCCCGACGACCGCGCAGTCGATCTTCGGCGACGCCGAACCAGTCGGCAAGAACGTGCTGCTCAACAGCATCCAGTTCACCGTGATCGGGGTGCTGCAGACGAAGGGCAGCAGCGGGCTGCAGAACGCGGACGACGTCGCGATCGCGCCGATCAGCGCGGTGCAGAACTCGCTCGCCGGCTACGGCGCGCTGAACCAGATCGCCGTGCAGGCGACGTCGGCCGATTCGATCGGGCTGGCGCAGACCGAGGTCACCGCGATCCTGGACGCCCGGCACGGCGTCCAGGCCGGCGCCAACCCGGACTTCCAGATCCAGAACTCCGCGCAGCTGCTGCAGACCCGCACCTCGGCGATCCAGACGTTCACCGTGCTGCTCGGCGCGGTGGCGGCGATCTCGCTGCTGGTCGGCGGGATCGGGGTCACGAACATCATGCTGGTCACCGTCACCGAGCGAATCCGAGAGATCGGCATCCGCAAGGCGATCGGGGCGCCGCGCTCGGCGATCCTCGGCCAGTTCCTCGCCGAGGCGACCATGCTGAGCCTGTTCGGCGGGCTGCTCGGAGTGGTGATCGGCGTGGTCGGCAGCCGGTTCAGCGTGGCAGGCATCCAGCCGGTCGTGGTGCCGTCGTCGATCGCGCTCGCCTTCGCGGTTTCCGCCCTGATCGGGCTTTTCTTCGGCAGTTTCCCGGCGAACCGGGCTTCGCGGCTGCGGCCGATCGACGCCCTCCGGCACGAGTAGGAGCGTCATGTCCGCGTCGACCACCCAACCCATCCCGACGCCGCCGGAGGAACCGGCGGCGTCCACTCAGCGCATCGAGCGGCTGCCGGAGGACGTTGTCGCCGAGCCCGCCGTCGCGGGCGATCTCACCGAGGAGTTGAAGCAGGTCTCCCGCCCGTTCGGCAAGCCGACCCTGATCCTGGCCGGGGTTCTGGTGCTGGCCTTGGCGTTCGCCGGCGGCGCGTGGACGCACGCCGCGTTCGGGCCGTCGTCGAGCGGTACGGGTTCTTCCGCGGCGCGGACGGCCGGCACCGGGGCGGGTGCCGGAAACGGGCAGCAGGGCGGGTTCGGCGGGCGCACCGCCGGCGGCGGCCGCGGCACGATCGGCACCGTGGAGAAGGTCGATGGCAACACGGTGACGCTGAAAACCTTGCAGGGCAGTGAAGTCACAGTGTCCACTTCAGACAGCACCACGGTCGGCGTGACTCAGCCGGGCAAGCTCAGCGACCTGAAGCCGGGCCAGACGGTTACCGTGCAAGGGCGGACCGGTTCGGATGGCTCGGTGGCCGCGCAGGCGATCGTCGCGCAGCCCGGCAAATGAAACGCCGCGTCGTACCAGCGCGCGGCTTGACGCCGTGGAACGGCTGCTAAGTGACGTCGTTGAGCGCGAGGATCGCGACGTTCAGCGCGGTCGTGTAGAGCATCCAGAGCAGGTACGGCACGAGCAGCAGCGCGGCGACGCGGGAGCGACGGTAGAACAGGCCGATCGCGACCACGATGGTGAAATCGAGCAGCACGATGGCCACGCAGGCGATCTTGGCCGAGCCGCCAGCGAAGAACGCCGAGGCCCACATCAGATGGAACAGCAGGCCGATGCCGTACGCGGCGAAGCCCTGGTTCTCGCCGTCGGTGCGCCAGTAGGTCCAGCCGGCGAACGCGAGCACGACGTAGAGCACGATCCACACTGGACCAAACGCCTCGGGCGCCGGCGCCCAGGACGGCAGGAGGTACCGGCCGTAGGCGTTCGGCGCGGTCATCGTCGCCAGCGTGCCGAGCACGGCGATCGTGCCGACCAGCCCAAAGAACACCGCGAGCATCAGCCACGGGTTGCGGCGGTGTGTGGGCGCCGTCACTTCTCCTCCAGATAGCGCGTCCATGCGCGGTCCATCCTAGAAGCGCCCGAGCGTCGGTGCCGGGTGGCAACGGCGGGCAAACGGAGGATTTGCAAGACTGGGCTGGTGAACACTGGCACCGAGCAGTCCAAAGCATGGTTCGCACGCGCCAAGGCGGCCGTTCCGGGCGGGGTGAACTCGCCGGTGCGCGCCTTCAACTCGGTCGGCGGAACGCCGCGGTTCATGGTCCGCGGCGAGGGCCCGTACCTCTGGGACGCCGACGGCAACCGCTACGTCGACCTCGTCTCCTCGTGGGGTCCGATGATCCTCGGGCACGCGCACCCGAAGGTGGTGGCCGCCGCCCGTGCGGCCGCGGAGAACGGGCTCTCCTTCGGCACGCCGACGATCGGCGAGGTCGAGCTGGCCGAGGAGCTGATCGGCCGGGTCGGCCCGGTCGAGCAGGTCCGGCTGGTCAACTCGGGCACCGAAGCCACGATGAGCGCCATCCGGCTGGCTCGCGGGTTCACCGGCCGGGCCAAGATCGTGAAGTTCGCCGGTTGCTACCACGGCCACGTCGACGCACTGCTGGCCGAAGCCGGCTCCGGCGTCGCGACGCTCGGCCTGCCGACCTCGCCGGGCGTCACCGGCGCGCAGGCGGCGGACACGATTGTGCTGCCGTACAACGACCTGGACGCGGTCCGGAAGTCGTTCGCGGAGAACAAAGACACCATCGCCGCGGTGATCACCGAAGCGGCCGCCGGAAACATGGGCGCGGTGCCGCCGGACCCCGGTTTCAACGCCGGGCTACGTGACATCGCGCACGAAAACGGCGCGCTGCTCATCATGGACGAAGTGATGACCGGCTTCCGCGTTTCGCGGGCCGGCTGGTTCGGCCTCGAAGGCGTCGCGGGAGACCTCTACACGTTCGGCAAGGTGATGTCCGGCGGGCTGCCCGCCGCGGCGTTCGGGGGTCGCGCGGACATCATGGCGAAGCTCGCGCCCGGCGGCCCGGTCTACCAGGCGGGCACGCTGTCCGGCAACCCAGTCGCGGTCGCCGCGGGCCTCACCGCGCTGCGTGAAGCCGACGACGCTGTGTACGCGAAGCTCGACGCCAACGCGAAGCGGCTCGGTGCGCTGTTCGACAAGGCACTCACGGAGGCCGGTGTCACGCACACTGTGCAGTTCGCGGGCAACCTGGTGAGCGTCTTCTTCACCGACAAGCCGGTACGCAACTACGCCGACGCGCAGGCCACTGAGACCTGGCGCTTCCCGGCCTTTTTCCACGCACTGCTCGAAGCGGGCGTGTACCCGCCGCCGAGCGCGTACGAGGCGTGGTTCGTGAACGCGGCGATGGACGAAGAAGCGTTCGGGATCATCGAAGCAGCGTTGCCGGCTGCGGCGCGCGCGGCCGCTGAGGCGGTCAAGCCGTGACGACTGTGGTGCACATGCTCCGGCATGGCGAGGTGCACAACCCGGAGAAGATTCTCTACGGGCGGTTGCCGAACTTCCACTTGTCCGAGCGAGGACAGCGACAGGCGCTCACCGTCGCGGAAGCAGTGGCCGGGCATGACCTGGCTTACGTCGTCGCGTCGCCGTTGCAGCGGGCGCAGGAGACGGCTGCGCCGATCGCTGGCGCGCACCGGCTCGACATCGCCACCGACAACGGCCTGATCGAGGCGGCGAACGTCTTCGAGGGCCAGCGAGTGGCGGTCGGCGACGGGGCGCTGCGGCAGCCTCGCGCCTGGCCGCACCTGGTGAACCCGTTCAAGCCGTCGTGGGGCGAGCCCTACGTGGAGATCGCGCACCGGATGCTCGGAGCGGTGCATCGGGCACGGGTGAAGGCGGAGGGACGCGAGGCGTTGTGCGTCTCGCATCAGCTGCCGATCTGGACGCTCCGCCGGTTCCTGGAGGCGAAGCGGCTGTGGCACGACCCGCGGCAGCGGCAGTGCTCGCTGGCCTCGCTGACCAGCCTGGTGTTCGACGGCGAGGAGCTGCTGGGGATCGTCTACAGCGAGCCGGCCGGCACCACGGACCCCAAGGTGACCGGGGCATGAAGCGACTGCTTTTCGTGTTGTTAGCCGCCGCGCTCGGGGTGGCCGGCTGCTCGACCGGCAAGGACGCGGTGGTCTCCGGCGGGACGTTCTCGTTCGTTTCGCCGGGCGGCAAGGTGGATATCTCGTACCCGGTGGCGCAACGGCAGAAGGCGCCCGTGCTGGCCGGTGACGATCTGATGCAGGAAGGAAAGCAGCTTTCCCTGGCGGATTTCCCCGGCAAGGCGCTGGTGATCAATCTGTGGGGGCAGTGGTGCGGACCGTGCCGCGCGGAGGCGCCGGAGCTGGAGAAGGCCAGCAAGGAGATCGCGCCGCTGGGGGCGCAGGTGCTGGGGCTGGACGTGCGGGATCCGGCCCGGGACGTGGCGCAGGATTTCGTGCGGGACCGCGGGCTGACGTATCCGTCGATCTGGGACCCCTCCGGACGGGTGTTGCTGCAGTTGTCCGGGTACCCGCGGAACATCATTCCGTCGACGATCGTCCTGGACAAGGAACATCGGGTGGCGGCGGTGTTTTTGCGGCAGGTGCTGGCGGCGGACCTGGTGCCGGTAGTGCGGGGTCTTGCCGCGGAGAAGTGACCGGCATCGCCGACGGTCGTGGTCGCCCGGTTCGGCAGTGTCTCGGAATCTAAGTCCGTCAAGGGGCCCTTCCGGGAATCCAAGTCCCTCAAGGGGCCCTTCACGGACACCGCCGGGGGAGTGCGGCCCGAGCGGGACCTAGGTCCCAGCCCCGCTGTGGCGTAGGTCCTGTGAGCAGGCCCCGCCCGCCTTACCCGAAGCTCACTGCCTACTCTCAAGTGCGTGAACTCCGTGTCCGAGCTGGCGATCTCCGGACCGCTGCTGCTCGCCGCGGGGGTTGCGCTGGTGGCCGGGGCCATCTCGTTCGCTTCGCCGTGCGTGGTGCCGCTCGTCCCGGGCTACCTCGCGTACCTCGCGGCGCTCGTCGGTGCCGACGCTCCAGCCGTTCGCGACGGCGAGGAGCGAAAAAAGGGCCGCTACGCCGTCGTCGGCGCGGCCGGTCTCTTCGTGCTCGGGTTCACCGTCGTTTTCGTCGCGACCATGGGCACGCTCGTCTGGCTTGCGAACACCCTCCTGATCAACCAAGACCTCCTGCAGCGCATCGGCGGCGTTCTCACCATCCTGATGGCGCTGGTCTTCCTCGGCTGGATCCCGGGCCTGCAGCGCGAGGTCCGGTCGCACCGCGTGCCGGGCGGCGGTCTCTGGGGTGCGCCGGTGCTCGGGGCGGTGTTCGGCCTCGGCTGGACTCCTTGCATCGGCCCGACGCTCTCCGCCGTCACGAGCCTGGCCAGCGCTACCGGCGGGGCGGCGGCGCGCGGGTACCTGCTGGTGGCCGTCTACTGCCTCGGGCTCGGTCTGCCGTTCCTGCTGATCGCGCTCGGCGCGCGCTGGGCGGTCCGGGCCACCGACTGGCTGCGCCGCAACGGCCGCCGGGTGCAGATCTTCGGCGGAGCGTTGTTGATGGTGGTCGGGATTCTGCTGGTCACCGGGCTGTGGGGAGACGTCATGGGCTGGCTTCGCAACTCCGTCGCCTCTGATCTCGAGCTGCCGTTGTGACCACCACCGAAGCGCCGCCCAAGAACCCGAAGCAGCCCTACCGGCCGTCGGCCGTCCAGCAAGTCGTTGCCTTCCTGCGCAACACCTGGCGCGGCCTCACGTCCATGCGCACCGCGCTGGTGCTGTTGTTCCTGCTGGCGCTCGCCGCGCTGCCCGGCGCTCTTCTCCCGCAGCGCCGGCTGAACGCGCCGAAGGTCGACGCCTACATCAGCGCGCACGGCTGGTGGGGCACCCTGCTCGACAAGCTGGAGTTCTACGACGTCTACTCCAGCGTCTGGTTCTCGGCGATCTACCTCCTGCTGATGATCTCGCTGATCGGCTGCCTCACGCCGCGCAGCTTCGAGTACTTCAAGCAGATGCGGGCCAAGCCGGTGCTGACGCCGCGCAACCTCTCGCGGATGCCGCACCACCGGATCGCACGCACCGCGCGCACCCCGGAAACCATCCGCGACGACGTGCGCAAGCAGCTGTCCGGCTGGCGGCGGATCGAGCGCGAGGAAGACGGCGGCGGGTTCAGCGTCTCGGCCGAACGCGGCTACCTGCGCGAGACCGGCAACCTGCTCTTCCACTTCGGGATGCTCGGCCTGATCGTCTTCTTCGCCCTCGGCAAGCTGTACAGCTACGAGGGCCAGGTCATCGTGCAGGCCAACGGCGGCCAGTTCTGCAACTCGGGCATCTACAACTACGACTCGTTCCAGGCCGGCCTGCGCGTCGACGGCACCGACCTCGACCCGTTCTGCGTGAAGGTCAACGACTTCACCGCCCGCTACACCCCCTCCGGCCAGGCGGACTACTACCACTCGCACATCCAGTTCCAGTCCGGCGAGAACCTGCAGACCGGTACCTGGCAGCCCTACGACCTCGAGGTCAACGAGCCGCTGCGGACCGTCGGCGACCGGGTCTACCTGCTCGGCAACGGCTACTCGCCGCAGTTCACGGTGACCTTCCCGAACGGCGAGAAGCGCACCCAGAACACCCAGTGGATGTTCAGCGACCAGGCCACCATGCTGTCCGAGGGCGCGACGAAGTTCGACCAGCCGGGCATCACCGACGAGGCGCAGCGGCGCACCAAGCAGCTCGCGATCACCGGTCTGTTCGCGCCGTCGTCGTTCATCCACGGCGGCGTGCTCACCTCGACCGGGCCGGAGCTGAAGGACCCGATGGTCGCGATCGACGTGCTGCGCGGCGACCTCGGGCTCGACGCGGGCCGCGGCCAGTCGGTCTTCTCGGTGGACCAGTCCCGGGTGCAGGACGGCCGGCTCAAACGGGTCGCGCGCAAGAACCTCGCGGTCGGCCAGGAGCTGACGCTCGACGACGGCACCAAGGTCCGCTTCGACGGCGTCAACAAGTGGGTCAACCTGCAGGTCTCGCACGACCCGACACAGGGCTACGTGCTCGGCTTCGCCATCGTCATGCTGGCTGGGCTGGGAGCGTCGTTGCTGGTCAAGCGGCGTCGGGTGTGGGTGCGGGTGCGGCCGGGCAAGGACGACGAGACGAGTACCGTGATCGAGGTCGCGGGGCTCGCGCGCACTGATCAAGCCGGTTACGGCGAGGAGTTCCAGCGGATCAGCGAACGGCTGGTCACGGGCCGAAAGGGCAGCTGAAGCATGGAGATCAACGAGACTCTCTCGCAGTACAGCGACCTGCTGTACACGACGACAGTGGCGATTTACGTGCTGGCGCTGCTGTTCACCCTCTTCGAGCAGGCGTTCGGAGCGAAGGGCCGGATTGCCGCCGAGCGCAGCAAGCAGCGCGTGCTGGTCGGCGCCGGTGGGCCGGAGTCCGACGACTCCGCGCTCGAGGACGGCGACGCGCCGGCCGCGCCGGAAGCACCGCGTTCGGTCGGCCGTGCCGAGCGGATCGGCCGGATGGGCGCGGCGCTGCTCGTGCTGGGCGCGCTGCTGCAGCTGTCCGCGATCGTGCTGCGCGGACTCGCGGTGCACCGCGCGCCGTGGGGCAACATGTACGAGTACGGCATGGCGGTCACCTTCATCACCGTCGTCGCCTGGCTTGTCGTGATGAAGAAGTTCCCGGTCCGCCACCTCACCGGCTTCCTGCTGCTGCCGGTCGTGATCCTGATGTTCATCAACGGCACGATGCTCTACACGGTGGCCGCGCCGGTGGTGCCCGCGCTGCAGTCGTACTGGCTGGTCATCCACGTTTCGGCGGCGATCGTCGGGTCCGGCGTGTTCCTGGTGCCGGGCGTGGCGAGCGTGCTGTACCTGTTCCGCACCGCGCACGACCGCAACCCGGCGAAGTTCGCCGGCTTCGGGCCGAAGCTGCCCGCCGCGGACGTGCTCGACCGGATCGCCTACCGCGCCACCATCGTCGCGTTCCCGGTCTTCACCTTCGGCGTGCTGTGCGGCGCGGTGTGGGCCGAAGCGGCGTGGGGCCGGTTCTGGGGCTGGGACCCGAAGGAGACGGTCGCCTTCATCGCCTGGGTGGTTTACGCGGCGTACTTGCACTCCCGTGCTACCGCGGGCTGGCGTGGCACGCGTGCGGCGGTGATCAACATCGTCGGGTTCGCGGTGACCATCTTCAACTTGTTCTTCGTCAACCTGGTGACGGCTGGGTTGCATTCCTACGCCGGGGTGAGCTGAGCGGGGGTCCGCCAGCCGGATCGCGCTTCCAACGACTACCTTCGTCAGAGGGGGCTCTTCGACGTACCCGGGAGGTAAGCAGCGGTGACCGGACCCAGTGAAGGGGCTGCCGGAGAGCAGCAGCCCGAGCAGGCCCAGGAACCGGCTGCCATGTTCTCCGAGGAACGCACCGATTCCACGCCGCATCCGGCGGTCGCCGGGCCGTACGACGCGCAGCCGACGCAGGCCGTCGACCCGCCGCCGCAGGCCGCGTATCAGCCGCTGCCGCAGCCGGGCGGGTATCAAGCGCAGTACGACCACAACCTGCCGCCCTTGCAGCCGCCGGGCGATCCGGGGCAGGCCGTGCCGCCGCATCAGCCGCATCCGCAGCAGCAAGCTCCGGCCGGGTACCCGCCACAGGCGGCTCCCGGACAGCCTGGACACCCGGGGCAACCCGGTCAGCCGGGCGGTGCGGGGTTGCCGCAGCCGACCTCCGGTGCGGACGAGCTGGCGACGGCGCACCTGGTGAAGCAGCAGAAACGGGCACCGCAGTCCGGCTGGCGGAAGGCGCTTTACCGGGGCAGCGGCAAGCTGATCAACCCGGGGGAGAGCCCGGCGGACACGCGTCGACGGGAGTTGATCGCGCGCGTCAACCAGCCGCTGCGCGGGTGCTACAAGATCGCCATGCTGAGCCTCAAGGGCGGGGTCGGCAAGACCACGACCACGACCACCCTGGGGGCGACGTTCGCGTCCCTGCGCGGGGACCGGGTGGTGGCGGTGGACGCGAACCCGGACCGGGGGACGCTGTCGCAGAAGATCGCCATCGAGACGACCGCGACGGTGCGCCATCTGCTGCGGGACGCGGACAAGATCACGCGGTACAGCGACGTCCGGTCGTACACGTCGCAGGGCTCCAGCCGGCTGGAGATCCTGGCCAGCGAGCAGGACCCGGCGGTGTCGGAGGCGTTCTCCGAGAACGACTACCGGCGGACGGTGAACCTGCTGGAGCACTTCTACAACATCGTGCTCACCGACTGCGGAACCGGTTTGATGCACTCGGCGATGAAGGGCGTGCTGGACGTCGCGGATTCGCTGGTCGTGGTGTCGTCCGGGTCGGTGGACGGGGCGCGCAGTGCTTCGGCCACGTTGGACTGGCTGGACGCGCACGGGTACGGCGACCTGGTGAAGCGGTCGGTGGTGGTGATCAACTCGGTGCGGCCGAAGGGAAGCTCGGTCGACCTGGACAAGCTGGCCGCGCATTTCGGGGCGAAGGTGCGGGCGGTGTGCCGGATTCCGTTCGACGCGCACCTGGAAGAAGGTGCCGAGATCGAGCTGGAGCGGCTGGGCGGGGATACCCGGCTGGCGTTGCTGGAGCTCGCGGCGACCGTCGCGGACGGGTTCGGCGGACAGCAGTACCGCTGACTTTGTGGTCGTGAAGGGAACTTTGAGGGACTCAGAGTCTCTCGAAGTTCCCTTCACGGCAGAAGGACGGCGGCTTTACCTTCGGCTGGTCAGCCGTCGGTTTCGTCGGTCGGGCGTTTGCGCTGCTGTTCGGAGAGCTTGCGCAGGAACTCCGGGTCGTCGTCCGGTGCGATGGCCGGGCGGCGCTGCGGGACGCTGATCCGCTGCGCGCCCAGTGCCCGCCACAACAGAACGGCGATGGTGATCGCGCCCACCGCTGCGAGCAAAAGAATCATGCCCGGGTCCTTCCGACGTGCCAGCCACCCAGGTTAGCCGTTCTTCGGCGCGATCGCGTGCAGCCGGTATCGGTAAAGGCGCCGCCGGAACGCGGCGAAGGGTCGTGACCGGCAAGCGATGTCCCGCGAGCAGGGGGACATCCCTTGTCAGCCACGACCCTTCGTCGCGAGCGGTGAAACGGGTCAGATCTTGCGGGCGGGCTCGCTCGCGTCCGTGGTGAGCTCGGCCAGCAGGTCGTTCACCTCGGACTCACGGAACCGGCGGTGTCCGCCGGGGGTGCGGATCGAACCGATCCGGCCCGCGGTGGCCCAGCGGGTCACGGTCTTGGGGTCCACTCGGAACAGGGCGGCCACTTCACCCGGGGTGAGCAACCGTCCGCCCATGGTCGCGGTCATTTTCCGCCTCCTTAACACCTGACTTGCTATACCGGGGGCCTCGGGCGGTTTCGCCCGTCTCGCCGGAGTAGCCAACGCGGCAATCGTGGCACTTCACCCGTCGGGTACTCGAACGGTTGTCCTTGAGTAAAGAGCCCTTAAAGTGCAAAAGGGACATAACTCAGCGGATTCTCAGGAACGCTCCGGAGCCACTTGTGGGCCGCTGACCAGGCATTCTTCCCTGAGCTGCCCGGTGAATCGGGTAAAGGCCAGGCAAAGACTCTTGCTGGGCGGCGAGCAGTGCCGAGGTTGCTGTGACGCAGCAGACATTTCACCGGGCGCCGGGGTGCGCCCGGCGGAGGTTCGCGCCGCATAATGGCCTAGTGGATCAGCTGGACCGGAAGATCATCGCCGAGCTGCGGGCCAATGGCCGGGCCACCTACGCCGACCTCGGCCGGACGGTGGGGCTTTCCGCCTCCTCGGTGCACGAACGCGTCGGCAAGCTGGAAGCGGCGGGCGTGATCACCGGCTATCACGCGATGGTCGACCCGAACACGGTCGGCCTCGGCGTCACCGCGCTGGTCGGCATCCATCCCACCGACACCGCCACCGACGAGGACGTCGCCGCCGCGCTCGGCGAGTTGCCCGAGGTGGAGAGCTGCTACGCGGTGGCCGGCGACGAGGCGTTCGTGGTCAAGGTCCGCGTCTCGACCGTCGACGAGCTCGAAATCAGCCTTGGCCGGCTGCGCCGCATCCCCGGAGTCGGGCGCACGAATACCACTGTCGTGCTCTCCACCCGGTTCGAGGGGCGGCCCAACAACGCGGGCCTGGACGACGACGGCCCAGGCGGGGCGTAGCCTGTTTCGGTGTGAGCGACACACCGGACCATCTGCCCCGTGACCTGACGATCTACCTGATCGCGCGGTTCGCCCTCGTGGCGGTGGTCGCGCTCGTTTTGTCGCTGGTCGGGGTGCCGCTGCTGATCGCCGTGCTGATCGGTCTGGTCGTCGGCCTGCCGCTCGGCCTGCTGCTCCTGCGCGGCCTGAACCAGCGAGTGACCGCTGGTCTGGCCAAGCGCAACGAAAACCGTGCGCGCGCCCGCGCGAACCTGCGCGCTCAGCTGCGCGGGGACGGCCCGGCGGACGATTCCGCCGCATGAGCAAGCTGCACAACCGAGCCTGGGTCCGCGAGGCCGTCCGCATCATCGAGGCCGACGCCAACCGCAGCGCCGACACGCACCTGCACGTCTTCCCGCTGCCGCCGGAATGGGGCATCGACCTTTACCTGAAAGACGAGTCGGTGCATCCGACCGGCTCGCTCAAACACCGGCTGGCCCGGTCGCTGATCCTGTACGGCCTGGTCAACGGGCACATCGGACCGGACACCGTGCTGGTCGAGGCGTCCAGCGGCTCGACCGCGGTGTCCGAGGCGTACTTCGCGCGGATGCTCGGCCTGCGGTTCGTGACCGTGGTGCCGCGGCGGACCAGCAAGGAAAAGGTAGCGCTGATCGAGTTCTACGGCGGCGAGTGCCACTTCGTGGACACCGCACCGGCGATGTACCCGGAGGCCGAACGGCTCGCCGCCGAGTGCAACGGGCATTACCTCGACCAGTTCACCTACGCCGAGCGCGCGACCGACTGGCGCGGCAACAACAACATCGCCGAATCGGTGTTCGCGCAGATGCGCGCCGAACGCCACCCGGTACCGGCGTGGATCGTCGTCGGCGCGGGCACCGGCGGGACGAGCGCGACCTTCGGCCGGTACGTCCGGTACAAGCGGCACACCACGAAGATCTGCGTCGCGGACCCGGAAAACAGTTCGTTCTACGGGGCCTGGGAAACCGGCGCGATGGACTACGCGACCGGGATGCCGTCGCGGATCGAGGGCATCGGGCGGCCGCGCTGCGAACCGTCGTTCGTGCCCGGGGTGATCGACGAGATGTTCCAGGTCCCGGACGCGGGCTCGCTCGCGGCGATCCGGCTGCTGCGCGAGCGCACCGGACACTGGGCGGGCGGTTCGACCGGCACCAACCTGTACGGCGCGTTCCAGCTGATCTCGCGGATGCTGGCGGACGGCCAGGCCGGCTCGGTAGTCACGCTGCTGTGCGACGGCGGCGAACGCTACGCGAACACCTACTACTCCGACGAGTGGCTGCGCGAGCAGGACATCGACCTGGCCCCGTACCGGGCGCGGTTCGACGAATTCCTGCTCACCGGCCGCTTCGACGCCTGAGTTTCCGGCAGAACGACCAGAACCAGCCGACTCCGCCGATCAGCAGGAAGCCGCCGATCATCGCGACGAAAGCGCCGGCCGCGCCTGCGGGGGAGCCGTGCTCGCGATGGGTGAAGGCGACCACGTAAGAGCCGTCGACCTTGTGCAGTCCGACGCCGATGACGATGACCAGCACCCCGGCGGCGGCGAGGGCCAGGGAACCTAGTGCGACGGCGGCGATCCGGAGGGTCGTTCGCGTCCGTGGGTTCGGCACGGATACCAGAGTGACACGGTCCGTGTCCGTCCGGACACGGTCAAATTGCCAGTGCCACCGCGGTCAGAATTGCCCAGGTCAGCATCGCCAGGCCGGTGTCGCGCAGCGCCGGGATCAGCTCGCGGCCCTTGCCGCCTCCGCCGACCGCCTTGACCGGCTTCGCCAGCAGTGGCGCGGTGAGGAAGCTGATGAACACCAGCGGGTGCCAGAGGCCCATGACGACGGTGAGCAGGTAGGGGACGGCCAGCAGCGTCAGGTACATCCGGCGGGTGCCGGCGTCTCCCATGCGGGTGGCGAGGGTGTGCTTGCCGGACTCGATGTCGGTCGGGATGTCGCGGAGGTTGTTGGCCACCAGGACCGCCATCGAGAACGAGCCGACCGCGACCGCGCAGCCCAGCGCGTCCCAGCTGACCCGGCCGGCCTGCACGTAGACCGTGCCGAGGACTCCGGCCAACCCGAAGAACACGAAGACCGCGATCTCGCCCAAACCGTAGTAACCGTAAGGCTTTTTGCCGCCGGTGTAGAACCAGGCACCGAGGATGCACAGCGCGCCCATGGCCAGCAGCCACCAGAAGCCGCTCAGCGCCACCAGCGTCAGTCCGAGCACGCCGGCCAAGCCGAGCGAGATCAGCGCGGCGCGCAGCACGGACTTCGGGTTCGCCGCGCCGGAGCCGACCAGGCGGAGCGGGCCGACCCGGTTCTCGTCGGTGCCGCGGATGCCGTCGGAGTAATCGTTGGCGAAGTTGACGCCGATGATCAGCGACAGCGAGACCAGCAGGGCCAGCAGAGAGCGGCCCCAGGAGAACGCGTCGAGCGCGATCGTCGCGCCGATCCCGGCCACCACCGGGGCGATCGCGTTCGGCAGCGTCCGCGGCCGGGCGCCTTCGATCCACTCACTGACTGTCGCCATGGGGTCCATTCAACGCCATGGGATCTTCACCCTTTCGGGGCCCGGTCCAAAGCCGTGAAGGGAACCTTGAGGGACTCAGAGTTCCGCAAGGTTCCCTTCACGGAACGAGCTTGGCCTTCACCGCTTGGCGATCGATCTTCCCCGGCCCGCGCAACGGCAGCGCCGCCGTGAACTCGATGCGCTTCGGCGTCGCCGCGCCACCCAGCTCGGCGCGGACCGCCGCGCGCAGCGAAGCCTCGTCGGCGCTGTCCGCGACCACCATCGCGACGACCGCCTCGCCCCACTGCGGGTCCGGGATCCCGACTACGCAAGCGTCCTGGACCCCCGGCTGCGCGCCGAGCACCCGCTCGACGCCGGCCGCGGAAACCTTCACCCCGCCGGTGTTGATGACGTCGTCCGCGCGGCCGAGGATTTCGATCCGCCCGTCCGGCAGCACCCGGCCCCGGTCGGAGGTGCGGAACCAGCCGTTCTGGAAGGACTCGGCGGTCAGCTCCGGCGCGAGGCGGTAGCCGTGCGACAGGACTGGACCGGAGATCCGGATCCGTTCGTCGGCGTCGGGCTCGACGCGGACGCCGTCCAGCGGCACCCCGTCGTACACGCAGCCGCTGGCGGTCTCGCTCATGCCGTACGAGGGGACGATCCGCACGCCTTCCTCGGCCGCCCGGGCGCGCAGCTTGGGCGAGGTCGCGGCGGCGCCGAGGATGATGCCGTCGAACGCCTTGGCCGCGGCCAGGCCCGCGCCGCCGTCGTCGAGCAGCCGGACGAGCTGGGTCGGGACGAGCGCGGTGTAGCGCGGGCCGTTCTCGGCCAGGATCGGAGCGGCCGCGGCGGCGAACTCGTCCGGACGGAAGCCGGTGCCGGTCAGGTACGCCGGTTTCGTGCCTGCCAGCCGGGCGCGAATCAGGACCTGCAGGCCGCCGATGTAGTGCGCGGGCGTGGCGAGCAGCCAGTGGCCGGGGCCGCCGAGCCGGGCGTGCGTGGCGGTCGCGGACGCGATGAGCGCGCGCGGCGACAACAGCACGCCCTTCGGCGCGCCGGTGGAGCCGGAGGTGGCGATCACCACCGCGGTGTCCGGCTCCAGTGGTTGGTCCGGGGCCATCGCGTCGTGCAACGCGGGGGCGGACGGGTCCGCCGCGTTCAGCGGCAGCACCGCCGGGCCGCCGTCCAGGGCCGCGGCCAGGGCCGTGTCCAGTGCGGCCAGCGCGTCGGAGCTGCCGTCCAGCCAGGAAACGTGCAAGGTGGGGCCTCCGCGGCCTGGTGAGTGGCTAGAGACCAGCCACTCACCAGGTCAGTAGTAGTACGGGTAGTCGGTCCAGTCCGGGTCGCGCTTCTCCAGGAAGGCGTCGCGGCCTTCGACCGCCTCGTCCTGCATGTACGCCAACCGGGTGGTCTCACCGGCGAACAGCTGCTGGCCGACCAGTCCGTCGTCGATCGCGTTGAACGCGTACTTGAGCATCCGCTGCGCGGTCGGCGACTTGCCCACGATCGTCCAGCCCCATTCCAGCGCGACCTTCTCCAGGTCGGCGTGCGGGACCACCTCGTTGACCGCGCCCATCCGGTGCATCTGCTCCGCGGTGTAGTCGCGGCCGAGGAAGAAGATCTCCCGGGCGAACTTCTGCCCGACCTGGCGGGCGAGACCGGCCGAGCCGTAGCCGGCGTCGAACGAGCCGACGTCCGCGTCGGTCTGCTTGAACCGCGCGTGCTCGGCCGAGGCGAGGGTGAGATCGCACACCACGTGCAGCGAGTGCCCGCCGCCGGCTGCCCAGCCGGGCACCACCGCGACCACCGGTTTCGGCATGAACCGGATCAAACGCTGGACCTCGAGGATGTGCAGCCGGCCCGCGCGGGCCGGGTCGACCGTGTCCGAGGTCTCCCCGCTCGCGTACTGATACCCGGACCGTCCGCGAATACGCTGGTCACCGCCGGAGCAAAACGCCCAGCCGCCGTCCTTGGCCGACGGGCCGTTGCCGGTGAGCAGGACGCACCCGACGTCCGAGCTCATCCGGGCGTGGTCGAGCGCCCGGTACAGCTCGTCGACGGTGTGCGGACGGAAGGCGTTGCGGACCTCCGGACGGTCGAAAGCGATCCGGACCACCCGTTTGCCGGAGCGGCTCTCGCGCGAACGGTGGTAGGTGATGTCGGTGAAGGAGAAACCTTCGACCTCGGACCAGGCGGAGGGGTCGAACAGCTCGGAAACTCGGGCGTCATCCACGTTTGGGAGAATAGGACGTGTGGACATGATCGCTGTGCCTGATGCCGCCTGCGCGTCGGAGCCCCTCGTACCCGGGGTCTGCCGGTGAACCCGTCCACCGCGCAGGCCAGGGTCCTTGTCGACGAACTCGTCCGCAACACCGTTTCGCACGTGGTGCTGTGCCCGGGCTCACGCAACGCGCCGCTCTCCATCGCGCTCTACGACGCGGCCGCCTCCGGCCGCCTGCAGCTGCACGTGCGCATCGACGAGCGCGGCGCGGCGTTCCTCGCGCTCGGCATCGCGGCGCGCACCGGCCGTCCGGCGGCAGTGGTCTGCACCTCCGGCACCGCGGCGGCGAACTTCCACCCGGCGGTGCTCGAAGCCGACCGGGCCGGCGTGCCGTTGATCGTGCTCACCGCGGACCGGCCGCCGGAGCTGCGCTCGGCAGGCGCGAGCCAGGTGATCAACCAGTACGAGCTGTACGGCGACGCGGTGCGCTACTTCGACGAGCTGGCCGTGGCGGAGCGCCGGGCCGGCCAGAACTCCTACTGGCGGAGCCAGATCTGCCGGGCCTGGAACGCCGCCTACGGCGAGTGGCGCTGCGGCCCGGTGCACCTGAACATCCCGTTCCGCGAGCCGCTGGTGCCCGATCTCAACGACGACGGCGAGTGGTACGAATCGCTCGAGGGCCGGTCCGGCGGCGAACGCTGGACCGAACTGCCGGACTTCGGCGCGCTGCCGTCGTTCGTGGTGCCCTCGGCGCGGCATGGCCTGGTCATCGCGTGCGACACCGGCGCGCAGGCGGCCAGCGAATGGGCTGAACAACACGGCTGGCCGGTGGTTTCGGAGACCGGCGGGCTCGGCCTGACCGGCGCGACGGCGATGTCGTCGGGTGCGTGGCTGCTCGGCGTCGAGGAATTCATCTCCCGGCACCGGCCGGAGCAGGTCCTCTGCCTCGGCCGGCCGACGGTGTTCCGGCAGGTGCAGCAGGTGCTGTCGGACCCCGAGGTCGAGGTGCTGCTGGTGCGCCCGGACTCGGACTGGCCGGCGCCCGCGCACAACGTCCGCCAGGTCGGGCAGTGGTTCGCCGAGCCGACCAAGCCGGCCGACCCGGAATGGCTGGCGAGCTGGCAGCGCGCGGACGCCGCGGCCAGCCAGGCCGTCGCGACCGCGCTGGCCGCCGAGCCGTGGCCGACCGGCGTCCGGGTCGCGGCCGAGCTGGTCGACGCGCTGCCGGAGGGTGCGCTGCTGGTCGTCGGTTCGTCCAACCCGACCCGCGATGTCGCGCTGGCCGGACGGCTGCGGCCAGACGTCCTGGTGCACCGCAACCGCGGCGTCGCCGGGATCGACGGGACGGTGTCCACCGCGATCGGCGCGGCCACCGTGCACCGCGCGCCGTCGTACGCGCTGCTCGGCGACCTGACCTTCCTGCACGACGCGTCCGGCCTGCTGACCGGGCCGACCGAGCAGCGGCCGGATCTCACCATCGTCGTGCTGAACGACGACGGAGGCGGTATTTTCTCGCTGCTGGAGCAAGGCGCGCCGGAACACTCGGCCAGCTTCGAACGCGTATTCGGCACGCCGCACGGCGCGGATCTCGGCGCGTTGTGTGCCGGCTACCGGGTACCGCACGTCGTGGCTGAGACCATCGAAGACTTCCGGGCCGCGTTGAAACCGGTGCCGGGGTTGCGGGTCGTCGAGGTCCGGGCGGACCGCGGGCAGCACCGCGCCCTGCACGCGCGGCTGCGCGCCGCCGTCGCGGAAGCGGTGGGGACGGCCTGAGGGGCCGGGACGCGGGGGCGTCCCGGAGTTGGGGGGAATGCGTGAGCGAGATCGACGTGCGGCCGCGGACGCGGTGGACCTGGTTCAGCGCGGCCGTCGCGGCATTGGCACTGGTCGGGCTGGTGTGCTCGTACTTCTCGTCCTTCCTGGTGATGGCCGGCGACAGCTGCTTCCCCGGCGACAGCCGGGTGATCTGCAGCGCGGCCGGCCAGCAAGCGGTCACGACGCTGCCCTGGGTGGGCTGGCTGGCCGCGATCGCCGGTTCGTTCGGGGCCGCGCTGCTGGCGGTGCGGCGCGGCTGGGGACCGTGGCCCGGGCTGTACGCGGGGCCGGTGCTGTACGGCATTCCGATCGCGATCGCGTGGTGGATCGCCGAATCCGGTTGATCTTCCCAGTGGGTAAGAACCCGTCCTTCGGACGTTCCGGTGGAGTCTTCGCCTGAATACGTTCGGTCGCGTTGCCCACTTTGGAGGAAGAATGCTTCTCAGAACGAGGGCCGGGATCGGTGCGGTCGCGGCGGGTGTCGCGGCGGTCCTGCTCACCGGTACCGCTTCGGCCGCCCCTTCGCCGGGCGCACCGGGCGTCGGCGACCCGTACTACCCGAACGCCGGCAACGGCGGCACCGATGTCCAGCACTACAACATCCGGCTGACCTACCAGCCCGAGACCGACCTGCTGTCCGGCAGCACCACCCTGCTGCTCACCGCGACCCAGGACCTGTCGCAGTTCGACCTCGACTTCGCGCTCAAGGCGTCGAAGGTCCTGGTGAACAACCGTCCGGCCCAGTTCAAGAACCAGAACGGCGACGGCGAGCTGGTGATCACGCCGGCGAAGCCGCTGGCCAAGGGCGAGACCGCGACCGTCGTGGTGAGCTACGCCGACACCCCGTCGACGGCGAAGGTCGGCGGTCTCAACGCCTGGAAGAAGGGCTCGTTCGGCGCGCTCGGCGTCGACGAACCGCAGAGCGCGCAGTGGTGGTTCCCCTCCAACGACCACCCGACCGACAAAGCGACATACGACGTGTCGATCGAAGCGCCGGACGGCCTGGCCGCCATCACGAACGGCACGCTGGTCAAGAAAACCAAGCAGCGGGCCGGCTGGACGCGCTGGAACTGGCGCAGCACCCAGCCGCAGGCGACCTACCTGACGTCGTTCGTCGTCGGCAAGTACGACGTGGTCCAGTCCACCACGCCGGACGGCAAGCCGTTCGTCAACGCCTACGGCGCCGACCTCGGCCCGTCGCTCGACGCGGCGAAGGCGAGCGTGGAGCGGACGCCGGAGGTGAACGAGTTCCTGGCCTGGCAGTTCGGCCCGTACCCGTTCGAGGCCGAAGGCGGGGTGGTGACCAGCGGGATCACCTTCTCGCTGGAGAACCAGACCCGCCCGGTCTACGGCGCGCGCAATTTCGCGGCCGGCGCCAACACCACGCTGATCGCGCACGAAAACGCCCACCAGTGGTTCGGCGACAACGTTTCGCTGGGCAAGTGGAGCGACATTTGGCTGAACGAAGGCTTCGCGTCCTACGCCGAGTACCTGTGGTCCGAGCACGAGGGCGAGGGCACGACCGCGGAACTCGCCCAGTACACCTATGACTCGCACCCGGCCGACGACAAGTTCTGGCAGGTGCTGCCGGGCGACCCGGGCGAGCCGAACCAGTTCGACGCCGCCGTGTACGACCGCGGAGCGGTGGCGCTGCAGGCCCTGCGCACCACGGTCGGCGATGACGCGTTCTTCTCGATTCTCAAGCAGTGGCAGGTCGCGAAGGCCGGGAAATCGGCGGTGATCCCGGAGTTCGCGGCGCTGGCGGAGAAGGTGTCCGGCAAGCCGCTGCAGGAGTTCTTCCAGACCTGGCTGTTCACCAAGGGCAAGCCGGCTGTCGGTCCTAACGGGACGGTCGCGGCGAAGGCGTTCGCGGCGGCACCGGCCAAGCCGAAGTCGTGGGACCAGATCCAGGACAACCACCGCGCGCTGGCCGCCGCCGGAGCGAGCTGACGGTAAATTCGGTTGCCTGAGGTGGAATTCGGGAGAGTTCCGTCGTCCGGAGAGCGGATTCGGTAGCTGCGGACGCAGCTCCGCCATGCTCGGCCGTCCATCCGAGCATGGCGGGTGCTGTGCCCGGCTCGCGAACGACACCGCAGGCGCCACCATCGCGAACGTCGCCGCCCGGCCAGGGCGGAAGCGGCGCACGGGACTAAACTCGCCGACGTGGTGGCCAGGAAAATGCACGGACGGCGAGTCGCGTGGTTCGCCGTGCTGGGGGTCGCGTCGCTGCTGACGGTGATGTGCGTGGGCCTGGTGTTCGCGGCGATCCGCAACGACAACGCCATCGAATCGCACCTGGGCACCGCCACCGCGACCGTCCAGTCGGTGGCCTTCGACCGCACGATCATCCAGTACCAGACGCCGGACGGCATCGTGCACAGCCCCGCGACCGGCGTGCTGTACCCGTCCGGCCTGTCCGCTGGCCAGCTGGTGGCGATCGAGTACGACGCGACGAACCCCGACGTGGCGCGAGTCGCCGGCCGAACCGCCACGCTGACCCTGCTGCCGCTGGGCACGACCCTGCTGATCACCTGGCTGATCGCCGCTCCCACCCTGTGGTGGCTGCGCCGTGCGATGAAGCGGGACCAGCCCGCGCGAGACGAGAACCCAATCCCGGCCAAGGTCTGAGCGCGCCCTGCTGACGCAAGTCCGTGAAGGGCCCCTTGAGGGACTTGGGTTCCGTGAAGGGGCCCTTGGGGGACTTGGGTTCCGTGAAGGGGCCCTTCACGGACTTCAAACCCTATCGGGGGTGCTCAGTTTCGGACGGCGGCCGATTCCTGCCACCAGCCCAGCACCTCGTCCGCGACCCCGGGCGCCGCCACCAGCAGTCCGTCCGTCGGCAAGGCCGCCCCCTCCCCGTGCTTGTCGAGCACCACCGCCCCGGCCTCGATCGCCATCGCCACCGATCCGGCCACATCCCACTCGTGATAGCTGTGCAGTACCGCCGCGGCCGCATGGCCCAGCGCGACCTGCGCGATCGACAGCGCGGCTGAGCCCAGCACCCGCACCCCAGCGTGCGCCGCCGCGGCCCGCTCGATGAACGAGCCCATCCCCGGCCACGGCCCCTTCCGGGCGAGCTCGGTGCACACAATCGCGCCGGCCGTCCCTCGCCGGTCCACCAGCCTCACTGGCTTCCCGTTGGCCCGGGCTCCGCGTCCCCGAGCCGCCGCGTAGATCTGCGCCCGATACGGATCCGCCACCACTCCGACCACTGGCCCGCTGGCGTCGACCAACGCCAGGCTGTAGGCGCACCACGGCACCCCGGCCACGTAGTTGGCGGTCCCGTCGACCGAGTCGACCACCCACCGGTACTCCGCGACATCCGCCCCGTGATCGGCACCGAACTCGTGCCCGACCACCGGGATCCCGGGGAACTCGGCGGTCAGCACCCGCCGGGTGTGCCGTTCCAGGATCCGATCGGTGTCGGTGACCCAGTCGAACGGCGAATCCAGCGTCGCCGGGTGAGCGCCGCGGCCCGCGGTCGCGGTGATCACGTCGGTGGCGTCGTTCGCCAGCCGGCCGGCGACCTCGAGGGCCCGGGAAAGCAGCCCGGGCTCGACGGGCCGAGACGGCCTGGAGGACAAGAGGGTCATGCCTGCTTAGTCTGCGCGGTTCTGGTGTCCGGGACACGACCGGCAGATGACATGTGGTGGGGAACTTGGTCGACGGTCCGTGTCCGGCGGCGGACGCTGCGCAGTGTTTCGCTGTCGTTGGCCGGTCCGTCACGCGGGATTGGCCCGCCCTGCCTGCGGTTTTGCGACAGTGGCGCGGTGCGAGTCGCCATAGTCACCGAAAGTTTCCTGCCCCAGGTGAACGGCGTGACGAATTCCGTGCTGCGGGTCGTCGAGCACCTGGTCGACACCGCGCACGACGTGCTGGTCGTCGCGCCCGGACCGGGTCCGGACAGCTACCGCGGCGCCCCGGTCGTCCGCATTCCCGCGCTGGACTTCCCCGGCGTGCATTCCCTGCCGATCGGCCTGCCGACGCGGACCGTGCTGACCGCTCTGGCCGATTTCGGGCCGGATGTCGTGCACCTGGCGTCGCCGTTCGTCGTCGGCGCGCGCGGGCTCGCCGCGGCGCGCCGGCTGCGCGTGCCGTCGATCGCGGTCTATCAGACCGACATCGCCGGGTTCGCGACGTCGTACGGCTTCGGCATCGGGGCGCGTGCGGCCTGGCGCTGGGTGCGCCGGCTGCACTCACGGGCCGACCGGACACTCGCGCCGTCGTCGGACTCGATCGAGCAGCTGAAACTGCACGGCGTCCCCCGGGTGCATCGCTGGGCACGCGGGGTGGACGTCAGCCGGTTCTCGCCGGCGCATGCCGACCCGGCGTTGCGCGCGGAACTTGCGCCGAACGGTGAACTACTGGTCGGGTTCGTCGGCAGGCTCGCGCCGGAGAAGGAAGTCGACCGGCTGGCCGCGCTGGCCGGGATGCCGGGCGTGCGAGTGGTCGTGGTCGGCGACGGCCCGGAGCTGGCGACGTTGCGGGAACGCTTGCCAGAAGCGGCGTTCCTGGGCGCGAAGTACGGGGAGGAGCTGTCGGTCGCGTACGCGAGTCTCGACGTCTTCGTCCACACCGGTCCGCATGAGACGTTCTGCCAGGCCGTCCAGGAGGCGATGGCGTCCGGGCTGCCGGTGCTCGCGCCGGACGCGGGCGGGCCTAAGGACCTGGTCGTGCCAGGCCGGACCGGGTACCTGCTGCCTGCTGACCGGGAGCAGTTCGGCCCGGCGCTGGTGGCGAAGATCGACGCGCTGCGCGACGCGGCTCTGCGGGCCCGGCTGGGGGAGAAGGCGCGGAAAGTGGTGCTGGGCCGGACGTGGCCCGCAGTGTGCCGAGAACTGGTCGGGCACTACGAGGCGGTACAGGGCCGAGTCGCCCGCGCGGCTTGAGCCATGCACATTGTCCAGCTGGCGAACTTCTACGGGCCTCGATCCGGCGGTCTGCGGACCGCGTTGAATCACCTCGGCGCCGGCTATGTCGCCAGCGGGCACCGGGTGACACTGGTCGTGCCCGGTCGGCGGTACGCGGCGGAGACCTTGCCTTCCGGGGTTCGGCGGTATTCGTTGCCCGCGCCGCAGATTCCCGGCACCGGGGGCTATCGGGCGGTGGACCCGCAGCGGGTCCGCGCGGTCCTGCGGCGGCTGGAACCGGACCGGCTGGAGGTCTCCGATCGGTTGACGCTGCGCGGAATGGGGGCGTGGGCGCGGCGGCACGGGGTGCCGAGCATGGTGATCTCGCACGAGCGGCTGGACCGGTTGCTGGAGCAGTTCTTGCTGCCCGGGGCGGTGGCCCGGCACGTAGCGGATGCCGCGAATCGGCGGATGGCCGCTTCTTACGACACGGTGGTGTGCACGACGGCTTTCGCGCACGCGGAATTCGAGCGGATCGCCGCGGAAAATGTCCGGCGAGTGCCGCTGGGCGTCGATTTGGCCACCTTCGCGCCGTCGATGCGGGATTCCGGATGGCGGTCCGATCTGGCCGGCGGGGCGGAGGTGCTGATCGTCCATTGTGGGCGGTTGTCGCCGGAGAAACACGTTGAGCGGAGTGTGGATACCGTCGCCGAGCTGACCGAGTCGGGAATCCGGGTGCGGTTGGTGATCGCCGGAGACGGGCCCCGGCGGAGGGCTCTGGAACGGCGGGCGCGGGGATTGCCGGTGACGTTTTTGGGATTCTTGTCCGGACGGGCCGAGGTGGCGCGATTGTTGGCGTCGGCGGATGTTTCGCTGGCTCCCGGGCCGCATGAGACGTTCGGGCTGGCGGCGTTGGAGGCGCTGGCTTCGGGGACGCCGGTGGTGGTTTCGGCGTCGTCGGCGCTGCGGGAGATCGTGCGGCCGGGGTGCGGGGAGGCGGTGCGGGACCAGGCGGCGGAGTTCGCGCGAGCGGTGAGCGGTTTGCTGGAGCGCCCGGAAGGGGCGCGGAGGGCGGCGGCCCGGGCTCGGGCGGAGGAGTTCGCTTGGCCGGCGTCCGTTCGGGGGATGTTGGCTGCGTTGGGGTGAGGGATTCGGCGGGGCGGCACCGGTGAGGCCCGGTGCCTCGGCCGGAGTGAATCAGCCGCGGTAACCGGGATGAATTCCCGGCGCGAGCCCGTGCTCGGCGGCGATCCTGGCCAGCAACCCGCGCAGGACCGTCCGTTCCTCCGCGGACAGGGCTGCCATCAGCTCGTCCTCATGTGCTGCGCCGATTTTCGCCAGCGTGCGCATCATCTCCTCGCCCTGGTCGCTGAGGAAGACCGCGTACAACCGGCGGTCCTGCGGGTTCCGGCGCCGTTCGATCAGGCCACGTCGCTCAAGTCCGTCTACCAGCGCGACCAGGCGCGTCGCCGGCGTGCCCAGCTCCGCTGCCAGTGCCTGCTGGCTTTCCCCTGGCCGGCGGGCGATCACCCGCAGCAAGCCGGTTTGCGCCGGAGACAAGCCGAGTTCCTCGACCCGTTCGGCGAACCGCCGGGTCGCGTGGGCGCCCAACTGGGCCAGCAGGAACGCGCTGCCGATCGGCGGGGATCCGTTCATGGTCGAAACCGTATCCCTTGACAATTGATTACGCCAGTGTAATCGTTCCATCAGTGAAACTATTTGACCAGGGAGTTCGCCATGACAACGCTAAACCGTGCTCAGGCCGGCCCGCCGCTGCTGGCCCCGGCGCTGGCGTTCGCGGTCCTGACCATCGCGTCCGCCGCACTCGGCGCGACCGGCACCAGACCGGATACCAGCGCGACCGATACCGCCGCCTACCTCGCGGCGCATCAGGGGGTCGTGCGGCTGCTGTCCTTCGCCGTCTTCGGGGCGTCAGTTCCGCTGGTCGTCTGGGCGGCGACCGTCTACCGCAGGCAGCGGCGGCTCGGTGTGCACGCGCCAGGCGCGATGATCGGGCTGGCTGGCGGCGTCCTGTCCGCCGCGGCGCTGGCGACGAGCGGGCTGGTCACCTGGGTGTCCGTCCAGAGCTCCGACACGCCGGGGCTCGCGCGCGCGTTGACCAGCCTCGCCTTCGCCTCCGGCGGGCCCGGCTTCGTCGTGCCGTTGGCGTTGCTGATCGCCGGGCTCGCGGTACCCGCCCTCTTCCGGAAACTCCTGCCTCGCTGGCTCTGCATCGCCGGATTGGCGATCGCGGCGGCGGCGGTCCTGGCCAGCTTCTCGCTGCTGTCCCCGGCGCTTTACCCGCTGATCCCGGTCGGCCGGTTCGGCGGGCTCGTCTGGCTGATAGTGGCGAGCGTCCTGCTCCCGCGCGATCGCCGCGCGGCGCGGACGGACTAATCTCGGTCCCATGCCCCGCGCCAGTCTGGACAAGGATCCCCGCGATGTCGCCGCGATGTTCGACGGCGTCGCGTCCGGTTACGACCGGGCGAACTCGTTCATGACGTTCGGGTTCGACCGGCGCTGGCGCACCACCACAGCGCGCGTGCTGGACGCCAAACCCGGCGAGAAGGTGCTCGACCTGGCGGCCGGCACCGGCGTGTCCACCGTCGAGTACGCGCGCGGCGGGGCCTGGTGCCTGGCCGCCGACTTCTCGGTCGGGATGCTCAAAGCCGGCCTGCACCGGAAGGTGCCGATGGTCGCCGCGGACGCGCTGAACCTGCCGTTCGCCGACGAGAGCTTCGACGCGGTCACCATCTCGCTCGCGCTGCGGAACTTCGTGGACACCAAGGGCGCGCTCGCCGAAATCCTCCGGGTGGTCAAACCGGGCGGCCGGCTGGTCGTCTGCGAGGTGTCGACGCCCACGTTCCCGCCGATCCGGTTCGTCTACCGGCGCTTCATCCTCAAGCTGCTCACCTGGGTCGGCAGCCGGTCCTCCACCAACCCGGAGGCCTACTCCTACCTGGCCGAATCCATGCTCGCCTGGCCCGATCAGCGCGGCCTCGGCGAGATCATCGCGAGCGCCGGCTGGACCGAGGTCGAATGGCTGAACCTCACATTCGGCGTCGTCGCGATCCACCGCGGCCGCAAGCCTGCCTAAAATCGGCGGCATGACGATCTCGCGCCGCAACCCGGACCACGACGCCGAAGTGATCGTGGTCGGGGCGGGACCGGCCGGTTCCACCGTGGCCACCTACCTCGCCCGGGCGGGCGTGGACGTCCTGCTGCTGGAGAAGACCGCCTTCCCTCGCGAGAAGGTGTGCGGCGACGGGCTCACGCCGCGCGGCGTGAAACAGCTGATCGACCTCGGCATCGACACCAGCGCCGACGCCGGCTGGGTGCGCAGCCGCGGCCTGCGGATCCTCACCGGCGACCTCACACTCGAGTTCGACTGGCCGGACCTCACCGACTACCCGCCTTACGGCGTCTCCCGCACCCGGCAGGACTTCGACGACCTGCTCGCGAAGACCGCCGTCAAGGCGGGCGCGCGGCTGTACGAGCGCACCACGGTGACGAGCGCGATCACCAACGCCTCAGGCCGCGTGGTCGGCGTCGAGGCGAAGGTCGGGCCGGACAAGACGCCAGTCAGCTATCGGGCCCCGCTGGTGCTGGCCTGCGACGGTGTGTCCGCGCGGCTCGCGCTGAGCGTCGGCATCGACAAGAACGAGAAGCGCCCGATGGGCGTCGCGGTGCGGCGCTACTACAAAAGCCCGAAGCACGACGACCCGTTCATCGAGGGCCACCTCGAACTCTGGGACCGCTCCGACCCGCGCGACCCGAAGCTGCTGCCCGGCTACGGCTGGGCCTTCCCGCTCGGCGACGGGACGGTGAACGTCGGCCTCGGAATGCTGTCCACCTCGGCGTCCTTCCGCAACACCGACTACCGCGCGCTGCTGCGCCAGTGGCTCGACGGCACCCCGGAGGAATGGGGCTACCGCGAGGAAAACGCGATCGGCAAGGTCGGCGGCGCCGGGCTGCCGATGGGGTTCAACCGCACCCCGCACTACCGCGACGGGCTGCTGCTGCTCGGCGACGCCGGCGGCATGGTCAGCCCGTTCAACGGCGAGGGCATTTCGGCGGCGATGGAGTCGGCGCAGCTCGCCGCGGAGGCGGTCGTGCAGGCGCTGGCCCGGCCCGAAGGGCCGTCGCGGGAGCGCGCGCTGGAGGGCTACCCGCGAGCGGTCGCCGATCTGATGGGCGGGTACTACCGGCTGGGGAACGTGTTCGCGAAGCTGATCGGGAAGCCGAAGATCATGCACGCGGCGACCAAGTACGGGTTGCGGGTGAACAAGATCCTTCCGTTGGTGTACAAGGGGCTTTCCGGGTGTTACGACGCCCGCGGCGGGGACGGGGTGGATCGGCTGATCGCCGCGTTGGCGCGGGTTACCCCCAGCCCTCGCTGATTCGTCTCTGCCCGGGGGTTGGGCGGGGTGGCCCGAGGCTGGGTGGGCCCGGAAGCTGCGTGGGTGCGCGGAGAGTGTCCGTGAAGGGCACCTTGAGGGACTTAGATTCCCTCGAGGGTCCCTTCACGGACGTTCGGGCGTGGGGTCGCGTTGCCGCGGGGCGGCGTGGGTTGCGCGGCGGGTTCGGGCCGGCCGGGAGCGGCCTGGGGGGTTGATCGTTTACCCGGCTGGAGCAGTGGTTGCCCGGCCGGTCAGTGTGATACGTCACAAGATCGCGCCGGGGCACCGGAGCGGCGCGGTTCTTCAAGGGGCCTTTACCGCTGGTCTCGCGATTGCGCCCGCGGGTCGTCCGGGAGAGGCGACCTTCGAGTTAGGGCAGCCTTAGACGGCAACCCCTAGGGACAAGGGTGTGACTCACGTCCTACACTCCCCCCATGCTTTGTGAATCGCTTCACAGCTGCGACGAGTCGCTTGTGAACTATTTCACAAGCAGGGTGTGGTTCGGCCACGGGCCGTAAGGGCGCCCTGACCCTCGGCGGTGTGACCCAGCTCCCTTAGGGTCCGCACCGAGGACTCGGACCACTACCCGAGACAACCCGCAGCGGCGCGGAAAGGATGGCGAAGACCCCGTGCTGATGGTGCCCGTGCTGGCGCAGGCCGATCCCGGACCGGCAGCGCCCGGACTGAACGTGTATCTGCCGCTCGTCCTGCTCTTCGTGCTCGCGGCCGCGTTCGCCGTGGCCTCCGTGCTGCTCGGCCCGCTGGTCGGGCCGAAGCGGTACAACCGCGCGAAGTACGAGGCTTACGAATGCGGCATCGAACCGTCGCCGCAGCCGCTGGTGGGCGGCGGCCGGATGCCGGTCGCCTACTACATCACGGCAATGCTCTTCATCCTGTTCGACATCGAGATGGTGTTCCTCTACCCGTTCGCGGTAAACGCCAACGCTCTCGGGGTATTCGGGCTGGTGGAGATCGTGTTGTTCATCGTGACGGTCGGGTTCGCGTACGCCTATGTCTGGCGGCGCGGCGGCCTGGATTGGAACTGAACCCATGGGCCTGGAAGAGAAACTCCCCAACGGCATCCTGCTGGCCAGCCTCGAGGGACTGGTCAACTGGGCACGCAAGAACTCGCTGTGGCCGGCCACCTTCGGCCTCGCCTGCTGCGCGTTCGAAATGATGTCGGTCGGCGGTTCCCGCTACGACATCGCCCGGTTCGGCATGGAGCGGTTCTCCGCGACGCCGCGCCAAGCCGACCTGATGATCGTGGCCGGCCGGGTCACCCAGAAGATGGCCCCGGTGCTGCGCCAGATCTACGACCAGATGGCCGAGCCCAAGTGGGTGCTGGCGATGGGCGTCTGCGCCTCGTCCGGCGGCATGTTCAACAACTACGCCGTGGTCCAGGGCGTCGACCACATCGTGCCGGTCGACATGTACCTGCCCGGCTGCCCGCCGCGGCCGGAAATGCTGCTCGACGCGATCCTCAAGCTGCACGCCAAGATCCAGGACGAGCCGATCAACGCTCGCCGCGCCGCCATCCGCGCCGCCAGCGGGAAGCGCACCGAATTGATCCCGTCCTCGATCAAGTACGCGAAGAAGTGAGCACGGTGCCCGAAAACCCCGAAGAAACCCCGGAAAACCCAGAAACCGGCGGCCCGTACTCCAGCGCGGAGCGGCCGGAATCCGGTCTCGAACCCCAGGGCGCCGCGCCCGCCGAGCCGATGGTCGCCGGTCGCGAGCGCAAGGGCATGTTCGGCGTCCGCGGCAGCGGTGACACCTCCGGTTACGGCGGCCTGCGGCTGCCCGCCTACAGCCCGCCGCCCGCGGAACGCCCGTACGGCGGCTGGTTCGACGAGTTCGCCGACGAGTTCCTGGCCGCCTTGGCGGACAACAAGATTCCCGTCTCGGCGATCCTGCAGACCACGGTGGACCGCGGCGAGATCACGTTTTACGTCGACCGCGCGCACCTGCTCGACATCGCCAAGGTGCTGCGCAACGACACCGGCCTGCGATTCGAGATGCTGATGGCGGTGACCGGCGTCGACTACGGCGTGGACGTCCCGCAGCGGATGCACGCGGTCTACGACTTCCTGTCGATGACCTACCGCCGCCGGATCCGGCTCGAAGTCGCCATGGACATGGACGACCTGCACGTCCCGTCGCTCGTCCCGGTCTACGCGACCGCCGACTGGCACGAGCGCGAGGCGTACGACATGTTCGGCATCGTCTTCGACGGCCACCCCGGCCTCACCCGCATCTTCATGCCGGACGACTGGGACGGCCACCCCCAGCGCAAGGACTACCCGCTCGGCGGGATCCCGGTCGAATACAAGGGCGCGGAAATCCCGCCGCCGGACCAGCGGAGGTCGTACTCGTGACTATCAACGAAGAAACGACGGAAGCGCCCGAGTACGCCGCAGTCCGGGAAACCACTGAAGGTCCCGTCTACCACGTCTCCGGCGGGGACTGGGAAGAAGTTCTCGGCGACGCCCAGCACGACGACCGGATGGTCATCAACATGGGCCCGCAGCACCCGTCCACGCACGGCGTGCTCCGGCTGGTACTGGAACTGGAAGGCGAGACCGTCACGCAGCTGCGCGCGGTCGTCGGCTACTTGCACACCGGCATCGAGAAGAGCACCGAGTTCCGCACTTGGACCCAGGGCGTCACCTTCGTGACCCGGGCGGACTATCTCGCGCCGCTGTCCAACGAAATGTGCTACTGCCTCGGCGTCGAGAAGCTGCTCGGCATCCAGGCCCCGCCGCGCGCGGAGATCCTGCGGGTGCTGCTGCTGGAGCTCAACCGGATCACCTCGCACCTGGTGTTCATCGCGACCGGCGGGATGGACCTCGGCGCCACCACCGCGATGACGCTCGGCTTCCGCGAGCGCGAAGAGGCCATGCACCTGCTGGAGTACCTGACCGGACTGCGGATGAACCACGCGTTCATCCGGCCCGGCGGGCTCGCCCAGGACATGCCCGAGGACTGGAAAGAGAAGGTCCTCGAGTTCTGCAAGATCATGGACAAGCGGCTTCCGCTGTACGACAAGATGTTCACCGGCCAGCCGATCTGGCGCAACCGGCTCAAGGACGTCGGCGTGCTGCCCCTGGACGCGTGCCTCGAACTCGGCATCACCGGCCCGGTGCTGCGCGCCGCGGGCCTGCCCTGGGACCTGCGCAAGACCGAGCCGTACTCGCGCTACGACGAGTTCGAGTTCGATGTGCCGACCTCGACCGACGCGGACAGCTGGGCCCGGTACCTGCTGCGGCTGGAAGAAATCCACCAGAGCCTGCGGATCATGAAGCAGGTCGTGAAGATGGCCGAGCCCGGCCCGGTCATGGTGGAGGACAAGAAGATCGCCTGGCCCGCGCAGCTGTCCATCGGCAGCGACGGGATGGGCAACTCGCTCGGCCACGTCAAGAAGATCATGGGCCAGTCGATGGAATCGCTGATCCATCACTTCAAGCTGGTCACCGAGGGCTTCCACGTCCCGCCCGGCCAGGTCTACACCGCGATCGAGTCGCCGCGTGGCGAGATCGCCGCGCACCTGGTGTCCGACGGCGGCACCCGGCCGCTGCGCGTACACCTGCGCGAGCCCAGTTTCGTGAACATGCAAGCGATGCCGGCGATGGCCGAAGGCGGCCTGGTGGCCGACCTGGTCGTGGTGATCGCTTCGATCGACCCGGTCCTGGGGGGAGTTGACCGATGACGAACCCGACTGCTGTCCCGGAGCCGGGACCGCGTGACGCGGTGACGACGCACATGGCGGCCGGTGCGGACACCGACGTCGTCGCGATCGCGCCCGACCCGGCGGTGGCCGAGGAAATCCTCGCCAACGCGCCGGCCGAGGACATCTTCGACGCCGTCACGCACCGCGAGGCCGAGGAAATCATCGCCCGCTACCCGGTGTCGCGGTCGGCGCTGCTGCCGATGCTGCACCTGGTCCAGTCCGTGCAGGGCTACGTGAGCCAGGAAGGCATCACCTTCTGCGCCAAGCACTTGGACCTCACCGACGCCGAAGTCAGCGCGGTCGCGACGTTCTACACCATGTACAAGCGCCGCCCGTGCGGTGAGCACCTGGTGAGCGTGTGCACCAACACGCTGTGCGCGGCGCTGGGCGGTGACGCGATCTACCAGAAGCTGCAGACACACCTCGGTTCGGCGGAAAATCCGCTGGGGCACGAGGAAACCGCGGGTACGCCGGGTGAGCCGGGCTCGATCACGCTGGAGCACGCGGAATGTCTCGCTGCCTGCGACCTCGGCCCGGTCATTCAGGTGGACTACGAGTACTTCGACAACCAGACGCCGGACAAGGCGGTCGCGCTCGTCGACGCGTTGCGGGCTGGCAAAAAGCCCGCTCCGACGCGCGGCGCGCCGCTGTCGGACTTCAAGGGTGTGGAGCGGCAGCTCGCCGGGTTCTGGCCGGAGGACGAGGCCGTCTACCGCGCTGACGTGGACGGCCCGTCGCAAGCGGTCGAGACCCTGCGTGGCGCGCAGCTCGCGACCGACCGCGGCTGGTCCGCGCCGGGCATGCACGACGTTCCGCTTCCAACTCTGCCCAATAAAGAGGGGGAGAAGAAGTAATGGCCGATCCGATCACTCCGGTCCTCACGAAGCGCTGGCTGTCCCCGGAATCCTGGCGGATCGAGACCTACGAGGCGCTTGAGGGCTACACCGCGGCACGCAAGGCACTGGCCGCCGCGCCGGAGCAGCTCGTGCAGGTGGTCAAGGACTCCGGTCTGCGCGGCCGTGGCGGCGCGGGCTTCCCGGCGGGCGTCAAGTGGTCGTTCATGCCGCCGAACGAGGACAAGCCGCACTACCTGGTGATCAACGCCGACGAGGGCGAACCCGGTACCTGCAAAGACATTCCGCTGATGATGGCGGACCCGCACTCGCTGCTCGAGGGCTGCATCATCGCCTCGTACGCGATGCGTTCGCATCACTGCTTCATCTACGTCCGGGGCGAGGCGCTGCACTGCATCCGCCGGCTCAACGCGGCCGCGCGCGAGGCATACGCGAAGGGCTACCTGGGCAAGAACATCTTCGGCTCCGGCTGGGACCTGGAGCTGACAGTGCACGCCGGGGCCGGCGCGTACATCTGCGGTGAGGAAACGGCGCTGCTGGACTCGCTGGAAGGCCGTCGCGGCCAGCCCCGGCTCAAGCCGCCGTTCCCGGCCGCCGCGGGTCTGTACGCGGCGCCGACCACGGTGAACAACGTCGAGACCATCGCGTCCGCTTCGTACATCGTCAACGCTGGTTCGTCCTGGTTCCGGGAGATGGGCCGGGAAAAGTCGCCCGGCCCGAAGATCTACTCGATCTCCGGCCATGTCGAGAAGCCCGGCCAGTACGAATGCCCGCTCGGCACCACGCTGCGCGAGCTGCTGGAGCTCGCCGGTGGCATGAAGGACGGCATCCCGCTCAAGTTCTGGACCCCGGGCGGGTCGTCCACGCCGATGTTCACCGCCGAGCACATCGACGTCCCGCTGGACTTCGAGGGCGCGGCCGAAGCCGGTTCGATGCTCGGCACGACCGCGGTGCAGGTCTTCAACGAGACCGTTTCGGTGCCGTGGGCGGTCATGAAGTGGACGAAGTTCTACGAGCACGAGTCCTGCGGCAAGTGCACGCCGTGCCGCGAAGGCACGTACTGGCTGGCGCAGATCCTGGAGCGGATGGTCGAGGGCCACGGCACCGAGGAGGACATCGACACCCTCCTGGACGTGTGCGACAACATCTTCGGCCGCTCGTTCTGCGCGCTCGCGGACGGCGCGGTGTCGCCGATCCAGAGCGGCATCAAGTACTTCCGGGACGAGTTCCTGGCCTTGTGTGAGAGCAACAAGCGCGAGTTGGTGGGAGCGCAGGCATGACGATCGCGCCCGACAAGCCCGAAACGGCTGAAACGCCGGTCCCTGAGGGCTACGTGAAGCTGACCATCGACGGCGAAGAGGTCATCGCGCCCAAGGGCGAGCTGCTGATCCGCACCGCCGAGCGGCTCGGCACCAGCATCCCGCGGTTCTGCGACCACCCGCTGCTCGATCCGGCGGGCGCCTGCCGCCAGTGCCTGGTCGAGGTCGAAATGGGCGGCCGTCCGATGCCGAAGCCGCAGGCCTCGTGCACGATGACGGTCGCCGACGGCATGGTGGTCAAGACCCAGCTGACCTCGCCGGTCGCGGACAAGGCGCAGCAGGGCGTGATGGAGCTGCTGCTCATCAACCACCCGCTGGACTGCCCGATCTGCGACAAGGGCGGCGAGTGCCCGCTGCAGAACCAGGCGCTCGCGCACGGCCGCGCCGACTCCCGGTTCGTGGACACCAAGCGCACCTTCGCCAAGCCGCTGCCGATCTCGTCGCAGGTGCTGCTGGACCGGGAACGCTGCGTGCTCTGCCAGCGCTGCACCCGGTTCTCCGACCAGATCGCCGGCGACCCGTTCATCGCGCTGCTGGAACGCGGCGCACACCAGCAGATCGGCACCGCGGAGACCGCCGACGTGCTGGACCTGGCCTCGCGCACCACCTCCGGCGAGCCGTTCCAGTCGTACTTCTCCGGCAACGTGATCCAGATCTGCCCGGTCGGCGCGCTCACCAGCGCGGCCTACCGGTTCCGGTCGCGGCCGTTCGACCTGGTGTCCGCGCCGAGCGTGTGCGAGCACTGCTCGACCGGCTGCGCCGAGCGCACCGACTTCCGGCGCGGCAAGGTCCAGCGCAAGCTGGCCGGCGACGACCCGGACGTCAACGAGGAATGGCTGTGCGACAAGGGCCGGTTCGGCTTCCGGTACGTGCAGGCCGGCGATCGGATCCGCCGTCCGCTGGTCCGCAACGAGAACGGCGAACTGGAAGAAGCGTCCTGGACCGACGCGCTCCGGGTCGCCGCGGCGGGCCTGCTGAAGGCGCGTGAGGGCAAGGGCGGCGCGGTGCTCACCGGCGGCCGGCTGACCGTCGAGGACGCCTATGCGTACTCGAAGTTCGCCCGTCTTGCCCTGCGCAGCAACGACATCGACTTCCGTGCCCGGGCGCACTCGGCGGAGGAGCTGGACTTCCTCGGCTCTTCGGTCGTCGGCACCACGCCGGAGTCCGGGGTGACGTTCGGCGAGATCGAGAAGGCCCGCACCGTGCTGTGCGTGGCCTTCGAGCCGGAGGACGAAGCGCCCATCGTGTTCCTGCGGCTGCGCAAGGCGGCTCGCAAGAACCGCACCCGCGTTGTCCACTTGGGACAGTGGACGACTTCCTCGGTGCGCAAGACCTTCGGCGAGTTGCTCGCCTGCGTCCCGGGCGGCGAAGCGGCCGCGGTGGACGGCATCGCGCAGCACGCGGCGGACGTCGACACGGCGCTCAGCGGAGAAGGCGCGGTGATCCTGGTCGGCGAGCGGGCAGCCGAGATCCCTGGCCTGTTCTCCGCGCTGCTGCGGCTCACCGCTCGCACCGGCGCTCGCCTCGCGTGGATTCCGCGCCGGGCAGGCGACCGGGGCGCGCTGGAGACCGGCTGCGTTCCGACGCTGCTGCCCGGCGGCCGCGCGGTCGCCGACGCGGCGGCTCGCGCCGAGGTCGAAAAGCTTTGGGGCGCCGAGCTGCCGGCCGAGCCGGGCCGGGACACCACCGGCATCCTCGAAGCCGCGGCCAACGGCGAACTGGACGCGCTGGTGGTCGGCGGGGTCGACCCGAACGACCTGCCGGACCCAGACCTGGCCCGGCGCGCACTGGACAGCGCGGGCTTCGTGGTCAGCCTGGAACTGCGGGCCGGCGAAGTCACCGAGCGGGCCGACGTGGTCCTGCCGATCGCGCCGTCGGTCGAGAAGGCGGGCAGCTACCTCAACTGGGAGGGCCGCCGCCGCGAGTTCGACATCACGCTCGCGGGCACCGGATCCCTTTCCGACGGCCGGGTGCTCGACACCCTCGCCGTCGAGATGGACGTCGATCTGTTCACCCAAACCCCCGCCGCCGCGGCCGCCGATTTCGCTCGCCTCGGCAACCACCCCAATGTGGCATTGGGTGCATCTCACGCAACCAATGCCACATTGGGTGCAGCTGACGCACCCAATGTGGCATTGGGGCGCTCTGAGCCGGGGCCGGGACAGGCGGTGCTCGCCACCTGGCGGCAGCTGATCGACAACGGCTCGCTGCAGGACGACGAACCGCACCTCAAGGGCACTCAGCGGCCGCCGGTCGCCCGGCTTTCGGCGAAGACCGCCGAGGGACTCGGGGCCACGGTCCGGGTGTCGAACGAACGCGGCTCGATCACCCTGCCGGTCGAGGTGGCCGACCTGCCGGACGGCGTGGTGTGGCTGCCCGGCAACTCCGACGGCTCGGCCGTCCGCGCCGCACTGGCCGCCGGACACGGCGCACTCGTGCAGATCTCCGGAGGTGACCAGTGAGCCCGCAGCTCACGCAGTTCCTCGCCGCGTACCCGGACGCGGCCGAGCGTGCTCGGCTGCTCGCCGACGACCCGTGGTGGCTGGTCCTGATCAAGTCGGTCGTGGTCCTGCTGATCGGGCCGGTCCTGACGATCTTCCTGATCGTCTGGGAGCGCAAGGCGATCGGCCGGATGCAGAACCGGCCCGGCCCGAACCGGGTCGGCCCCGGCGGCTACCTGCAGTCGCTCGCCGACGCGATCAAGCTCCCGTTCAAGGAGCAGATCATCCCGGACAGCGCCGACCGCAAGGTGTACTTCCTGGCCCCGGTGCTGTCCGCGGTGCCCGCGCTGATCGCGCTGTCGGCCATCCCGTTCGGCCCGGTGGTCTCGATCTTCGGGCACCAGACGGTGCTGCAGCTGATGGACCTGCCGGTCGGCGTGCTGGTGATCCTGGCCTGCTCGTCGGTCGGCGTTTACGGCATCGTGCTGGCCGGCTGGGCGTCCGGTTCGCCCTACCCTCTCTTCGGCGGCATGCGCTCGGCGGCGCAGGTGATCTCCTACGAGATCGCGATGGGCCTCTCGATCGTCGCGGTGATCCTGTACTCCGGTTCGCTGCAGACCTCGGAGATCGTGCAGGCGCAGTCGCACGGCTGGTACTTCTACATGCTGATCCCGAGCTTCGTGATCTACGTGATCTCGATGGTCGGCGAGACGAACCGCGCCCCGTTCGACCTGCCGGAGGCGGAATCCGAGCTGGTCGGCGGTTTCCACACCGAGTACAACTCGATGAAGTTCGCGATGTTCTTCCTCGCCGAGTACGTCAACATGGTGATCGTCTCGGCGTTCTGCACCACGCTGTTCCTCGGCGGCTGGCGGTTCCCGTTCGTCGGCGACGATTCGCCGCTGAACCAGAACTGGTGGCCGATCCTCTGGTTCTTCGCCAAGACGTTCCTGCTGCTGTTCGGCTTCATCTGGCTGCGCGGCACCCTGCCGCGGCTGCGCTACGACCAGTTCATGCGGCTGGGCTGGAAGGTCCTGGTGCCGGTCAACCTGGTGTGGATCGTGGTCGTGGTCGCGATCAAGACCATCCAGTGGAGCTGGCCGCAGATCCTCGTCGGCGTCGGAGTGGTCCTCGTCGTGCTGGTGCTGCTGAGCCTGGCGCTGCCGGACAAGAAGGTGCCCGAATCGGAGTACGTGGACCTGGTCGGCAGCGGCTACCCGCTGCCGCCGCTGGACCTGCAGGTCCCGGACGCCACCCCGCGGCAGAAGGCGCTGGCCAAGGCGGAAGCGAAGGCCGCGCGGCGCAAGCCGGCCAGCGTCACCGCCGCGGCCGCACAGGAAGGGACAGAAGATGGCGGCAACTGACTTCCTCAATCCCATCAAGGGGTTCGGCGTCACCTTCGGGATGATGTTCAAGAAGGTCGCGACCGAGGAGTACCCCGAGGCGGGCGCTCCCGCCGCGCCCCGTTACCACGGCCGCCACCAGCTCAACCGGCATCCGGACGGGCTGGAGAAGTGCGTCGGCTGCGAGCTGTGCGCGTGGGCCTGCCCGGCGGACGCGATCTTCGTCGAGGGCGGCAACAACACCGACGAAGAGCGGTACTCGCCAGGCGAACGCTACGGCGCGGACTACCAGATCAACTACCTGCGCTGCATCGGCTGCGGCCTGTGCATCGAGGCGTGCCCGACCCGGTCGCTCACCATGACGAACTTCTACGAGATGGCCGACGACGACCGGCAGCGGCTCATCTACACCAAGGAAGACCTGCTCGCCCCGCTGCTGCCCGGCATGGAGCAGCCGCCGCACCCGATGCGCCTGGGCGACGACGAGCAGGACTACTACGTGAACGGCCCCGAGCTGGCCAAGACGCAGGAGGCGAAGAAATGATCGCCGCCCTCCTCGCGCAGGCCCCGGCGTCCGGCGTCAACGCGTCGGTGACCACCGGCGAGGCCATCGCGTTCTGGATCCTCGGCCCGCTTTCGCTGCTGGGCGCACTGGGGATGATCTTCTCCCGCAACGCCGTGCACTCGGCGCTGTGGCTGGTGCTCACGATGCTGACGCTGGGCGCGCTCTACATGACGCAGTCCGCGCCGTTCCTCGGGTTCACCCAGATCATCGTCTACACCGGCGCGATCATGATGCTGTTCCTGTTCGTGCTGATGCTGGTCGGCCGGGACAGCTCGGACTCGGTGGTGGAAGTCCTGCGCGGGCAACGGCTCGCCGCGTCGGTGCTCGGCATCGGGCTCGCGGCGCTGATCGCCGCGGGCGTTTTCCGCGCGATGGAGAACGTGACCCCGGCTCCGTCGCTCGACCCGTACCAGCCGACCGGCGGCGGCCCGGTCGGCCTCGGCCGGCTGATCTTCACCCAGTACCTGTTCCCGTTCGAGCTCACCTCGGCGCTGCTGATCACCGCCGCGCTCGGCGCGATGGTGCTGGCCTTCACCGGCCGCACCGCCAAGGGCGGCAAGGTTTCCCAGCGCGAACTGGTCCGGATGCGGTTCCGCGGCCAGCACGACCGGCCCTCGCCGCTGCCCGGCCCGGGCGTGTTCGCCACCGCCAGCTCGGTCTCCACGCCCGCGCTGCTGCCGGACGGTTCGGTCGCACCGGAGTCGCTGTCCGAGATCATCGAGTCCACCTCGGCGATCCGGCTCATGCGCGAGCGCAAGCTCATCACGGACGAAGGCCCCAAGCCCGACGCGCACGCACTGGTCGGCGGGTCCGAGAAGTCCGCGCCGGACGAGGAAGAAGGGGACGGAAAGTGACCCCGAGCTACTACCTGCTGCTGTCCGCGCTGCTGTTCAGCATCGGCGCGGTGGGCGTGCTGGTCCGCCGCAACGCGATCGTCGTGTTCATGTGCATCGAGCTGATGCTGAACGCGGTGAACCTGACCCTGGTCACCTTCGCCCGCGTCAACGGCGGGCTGCACGGCCAGGTGATGGCGTTCTTCGTGATGGTGGTCGCGGCCGCCGAAGTCGTGGTGGGACTGGCGATCATCATGGCGATCTTCCGGACCCGCCGCTCGGCCTCGGTCGACGACACGAACCTGCTGAAGTACTGAGGGAGACGACCGAGTGACCGCATCATCGTGGCTGCTGGTGGCCCTTCCCGCCCTCGGCGCCCTGGTTCTGCTGCTATCCGGCAAACGCGCGAAGGCGTGGGGGCACCTGCTCGGCTGTGCCACCGTCACGCTCGCCTTCGTGTACGCCGTGATCCTGTTCTTCTCCACCGACAGCCACTCGGTCACCGACACCAAGGTCTATTCCTGGATCCCGGTCGGCCAGTTGCAGGTGGACTTCGGACTGCGCATCGACGCGCTGTCGCTGACCTTCGTCCTGCTGATCACCGGCGTCGGCATGCTGATCCACTTCTACTCGATCGGCTACATGGCCGACGACGACGGCCGGTACCGGTTCTTCGCGTACCTGAACCTCTTCGTCGCGTCGATGCTGGTCCTGGTGCTGGGCAACAGCTTCGTGACGCTGTACCTCGGCTGGGAGGGCGTGGGTCTCGCCTCGTACCTGCTGATCGGCTGGTATCAGGGCCGCCCGTCCGCGGCGACCGCGGCGAAGAAGGCGTTCCTGATGAACCGCGTCGGCGACGTCGGGCTGGCGCTGGCGATCTTCCTGATGTTCAAGTACGTCGGATCGACCGGCTACGCGCAGGTCTTCGAGGGCGTCGCGCAGGGCAAGATCCCGTCCGGCGCGGTCACCGCGATCGCCATCCTGCTGCTGCTGGGCGCATGCGGTAAGTCCGGCCAGTTCCCGCTGCAGGCCTGGCTGCCGGACGCGATGGAAGGCCCGACCCCGGTGTCGGCGCTCATCCACGCGGCGACGATGGTCACCGCGGGCGTCTACCTGGTGGCCCGCTCGAACGTCATCTTCACCGCGACGCCGGACGGCCGGCTGGTGGTCACCCTGGTCGGCGCGGTCACGCTGCTGCTCGGGTCGATCGTCGGCTGTGCCTACGACGACATCAAGAAGGTGCTCGCGTACTCGACGGTCAGCCAGATCGGCTACATGATGCTGGCGGTCGGCCTCGGGCCGGGCATTTACGCGCTGGGCATCATGCACCTGGTGGCGCACGGCTTCTTCAAGGCCGGGCTGTTCCTCGGGGCCGGTTCGGTCATGCACGGCATGAACGACGAGGTCGACATGCGCAAGTTCGGCGGCCTGGCCAGGAAGATGCCGATCACCTTCGTCACCTTCGGCCTCGGCTACCTGGCGATCATCGGCTTCCCGTTCCTCACCGGGTACTACACCAAGGACGCGATCATCGAGGCCGCGTTCGGCCAGGAGGGCTGGCGCGGCTGGGCATTCGGCCTCGCCACCGTGGTCGGCGCCGGGCTCACCGCGTTCTACATGACGCGGCTGATGATGATGACCTTCTTCGGCAAGGAACGCTGGAAGGACATCAAGAGCAGCGACGGCCGCGACTTCCACCCGCACGAGTCCAAGCCGGTCCTGTGGATCCCGATGGCGATCCTGGCGGTCGGCTCGGTCGGCGCCGGTGCCTTCTTCGCGATCGGCAACCGGTTCGTGGACTGGCTTTCCCCGGTGGTCGGCAACTTCGAGGAAGCCGGGCACACCCCGATCCCGTCCTGGACGGTCCCGGCGCTCACGCTGGTGCTGGCCGCACTCGGCGTGCTGCTCGCGGTCTGGCTGTTCCGGCCGTCGCGCGACGTCCCGCTGGAGAAGCCGGAACGGGTGTCTTGGCCGGTCCGCGCGGCGCGCAAGGACCTGTACGGCAACGCGCTCAACGAAACGCTGGTCGCCCGTCCGGGCACCTGGCTGGCGCGGGCGCTGGTGTACGTGGACAACCGCGGCGTCGACGGCGCGGTGAACGGCCTCGCCGCGGCACTCGGCGGCGGCTCCGGACGGCTGCGCAAGACGCAGACCGGGTTCGTGCGGTCCTACGCCCTGTCCATGCTCGGCGGCACGTTCCTGCTTCTGGCGGCCCTTCTGCTGGTGAGGTTCTCCTGACATGACTTGGCTTCTGGCACTCATCCTGCTGCCGCTGGCCGGCTCGCTGGTGCTGGCGTTCCTCAAGGGGAACGACCGGGCCGCGGTCGCCACCGCGCTCGCCGTGTCCATTGTGGAGTTCCTGCTGATCATCCCGGTCTGGGCGAGCTACTCGCCCTCGGGAGCGCGCATCCAGCAGGCCACCTCGATGGACTGGATCCCGAACTTCGGCATCCACATCTCGTTCGGCACCGACGGCATCTCGCTCATCATGATCGCGGTCATCGCGCTCCTGGTGCCGATCGTCGTCGGCGGTCTCGGGCTCACCGACAAGCTGCCCGCGGGCCGCAGCGCCGGCGGGTTCCTGTCGCTGATCCTGCTGCAGGAAGCGCTCACGATCGGCGTCTTCGCGGCGACCGACGTGTTCCTCTTCTACGTGCTGTTCGAGATCATGCTGATCCCGATGTATTTCCTGATCGGCGGCTACGGCGGCGCGAACCGGCAGTACGCGGCGGTGAAGTTCTTCCTGTACTCGTTCCTCGGCGGCCTGATCATGCTGGCCTCGGCGATCGGGGCGTACTCGCTGGCCTCGGACAAGCTCGGCAAGGGCACGTTCGACTGGGCCACGCTGGTGACCGTGGTGCGTGACGCGCCGACCGGCACCCAGGTCTGGCTGTTCCTCGGCTTCTTCCTCGCGTTCGCGATCAAGGCGCCGCTGGTCCCGTTCCACACCTGGCTGCCGGATGCCGCCGGCCAGGCCCCGATCGGCGTCGCGGTGCTGCTGGTCGGCGTGCTGGACAAGGTCGGCACGTTCGGTTTCCTGCGGTACTGCCTGCCGATGTTCCCGGCGGCGAGCAAGACGCTCGCGCCGCTGGTGCTCATCCTGTCGGTGATCGGCGTGCTGTACGGCTCCGTCCTCGCCGCCGGGCAGCGGGACATGAAGCGCTTCATCGCGTACGTGTCGATCGCCCACTTCGGGTTCATCGCGCTGGGCATCTTCACCTTCAACGAGCAGGCGATGGTCGGCTCGGTGTCGTACATGCTGAACCACAGCCTCTCGACCGGGATGCTGATCGTGGTGATCGGCCTGATCGTGATGCGCGGCGGGTCGAGCCGGATCTCCGACTACGGCGGGATGGCGAAGCTGACCCCGCTGCTGGCCGGAATGCTTTTGCTGGCCGGGCTTTCCGCACTGTCGCTGCCGGGCACCAACTCGTTCGTCAGCGAACTGCTGGTGCTGCTGGGGTCCTTCGTGAACCAGCCGGTGTACACGATCCTGGCGACGGTGGGCATGGTCCTCGCCGCGGCCTACGTGCTGTGGCTGTACCAGCGGATCATGCAGGGCCCGGTGCGCGGCAGCGCGCTGACCGGACCGGCTGCCCCGGTGGAGGACGGCGGCGCGGTCGGCGGCGGGGTCGCCACCGCGGTCGCGACCGAACCGGCCGTGAAGACGGCCATCAAGGATTTGAGCAAGCGGGAGATCGCGATTCTCGCCCCGCTGGTCGTGCTGGTCATCGGGTTGGGCTTCTACCCCAAGCCGATGCTCGACACGATCACCCCGTCGGTGCAGGCGACGCTGTCTGCCGTGCAGGGAGGCAAGTAAACCGTGCTCGACATGTTCCTGGCGCAGGCGCCGGCCGCGCCGATCGAGGTGCCTTCGGTCGATTACGCGGCCGTGCTGCCGATGTTGATCGTCTTCGGCGTCGCGTGCATCGGCGTGCTGGTGGAAGCGTTTGCGCCGAAGGCGACGCGGTGGGGGATCCAGGTTTCCATCTCCCTCATCGCGATCATCGCTTCCGGGGTCTCGCTGATCCTGTACGCGACCGGCTCGTCCTCGACCAAAGCCGGCACGACGACGTTCTCCGGGGCGATTTCGGTGGACCGCCCGTCGCTGTTCCTGTGGGGCACGCTGCTGCTGCTCGGGCTGGGCGCGGTGTTCCTGATCGCGGACCGGAAGGTGGAGCCGGGCGGCGCGTTCGTCGCCCAAGCGGCGCTTCCGCCGGGCACCAAGCAGGACCGGGCGCAGGCGGCGACGGCTTCGCAGACCGAGATTTTTCCGCTGACGCTGTTCGCGCTCGGCGGGATGATGACCTTCTGCGCGGCCAATGACCTGCTGACGATGTTCATCGCGCTGGAAGTCCTTTCCCTGCCGCTGTACCTGATGTGCGGCCTGGCCCGGCGGCGCCGGCTGATCTCGCAGGAGGCGGCCGTCAAGTACTTCCTGCTGGGTGCGTTCTCGTCGGCGTTCTTCCTGTACGGGCTCGCGCTGCTGTACGGCTACGCGGGCTCGGTGAAGCTGGCCGACATCGCGCACGCCGCGGCCGGTTCGGACCGGTCGGACACGCTGCTGTTCGCGGGCCTCGGCCTGCTGGTGGTGGGTCTGCTGTTCAAGGGTTCGGTCGGTCCGTTCCACACCTGGACGCCGGATGTCTACCAGGGCGCGCCGACTCCGGTCACCGCCTTCATGGCCGCCTGCACGAAGGTCGCCGCGTTCGGCGCGATCCTGCGGGTGCTGAGCGTCGGGTTCTCCTCGACCAGCTGGGAATGGCGCGGCGTGATGTGGGCCGTGGCGATCATTTCGATGGCGCTCGGCGCGATCCTCGGCCTGACCCAGACGGACGTGAAGCGGATGATCGCTTACTCGTCGGTGGCGCACGCCGGGTTCTTGCTCGTCGGTGCGATCGCGGTGACCGAGAACGGCCTGTCCAGCACGCTGTTCTACTTGCTGGCGTACGGCTTCACGACGCTGGCGGCGTTCGGCGTGGTGAGCCTGGTCCGCGATTCCAGCGGCGAGGCAACGCATCTGTCGGCGTGGGCCGGACTGGCCAAGCGTTCGCCGTTGCTGGCCGGGGTGTTCACGTTCCTGTTGCTGGCACTGGCGGGGATTCCGCTGACGAGCGGCTTCGTCGGGAAGTTCGTGGTGTTCTCGGCGGCGCTTTCGGATGGAATGGCGCCGCTGGTGGTCGTCGCGCTGGTGTTCAGCGCGGTGGCGGCGTTCTTCTACCTGCGGGTGGTCGTGCTGATGTACTTCTCGGAGCCGGCCGCGGACGGCCCCACGGTGACCGTGCCGGGCGGGTTCACGACGGCGG